>JANQFR010000071.1 GCA_028277745.1 Phycisphaeraceae bacterium | reverse complement strand
CTCGCCGGATGAAAACGCCACAATCATCTCCGCCGGCTCATCGCCGATGTTGATCGCGTTGTGCATCACCCCCTTCGGGATCGCGATGCTGTCGCCCGCATGTTCAGAGCTCCTTGGGTGTTAAGGTTGACGATGTATTTATCATCAATTATCGTTTATATTGATAATCGATTATCATCTATTCCTCGCGTCTGAAGCCTTGCGGCGAGTTGAAGGCTCCTGCCGGCAAGCAATGGTCGGACGGTCGAGACTCTTGCATACGACCTGCAGTTGTTAGTGAGTTTTCAAGATACAGGAGCGATGCGATGACGGTTGAGCGAACTGGACGTGGGCTTATAGGTGCTTGGGCCCTGTGGGCATGCGGCGTGATCGCCGCGGTCGCCTGGACTGGTCCTGTCGCAGCCGAGCCGGTACAGGTGAGCGTGTCGTCGCGGGACGTGGGTTCGATCGTCGAGGCGGTGGGCGGCGATGCGGTGTCGGTGACGGGTTTCGTGAAGGGGCCTGACGACCCACACGTGGTGAACCCGACGCGGCGGATGGTGGAGGCGCTGGCGGGTGCGGACCTGCTGGTGATCGTGGGCAATGCGATGGAAGAGGCGTGGCTGCCGGACATGCTGACACAGGTGGGCCGGCCGGAGTTGATGGAAGGTGGGGATCGGTACTTGGATTTGTCGGTCAACCTGCGGACCATCGCCGGGCCTGAGGGTCGGGGCGTGCCGGGGTCGTTCCACCCGGAGGACAACCCGCACTACCTGGTGGACGCGGTGGAGGGCGTGAAGGCGGCGGCGACGGTGGCGGCGAAGCTGTCGGAGATTTCGCCTGAACAGGCCGAGGTTTTCGAGCAGGGCTACCAGGACTTTGCGAAGGCCGTCATGATCGAGATGCTCGGCGAGGCGATCGCGAACAAGCACGGCCCGGAGGATTTTGAAGAGATCGCTATCGCCATCGAACGCGGAGAGTTGGCGGAGTATCTTGGAGTGCACGGCGGCGAAGCCCCGGAACTGGGCGGGCAGCTCGCGGCGTTCGAGGCATACCGCGACACGCCGGTGGTGGGCGATCACGACCTCTGGCCGTATTTCGCGCGGCGGTACGGCGTTCGGGTGTTGGGCTACCTGGAGCCGGAGCCGGGCGTGCCGCCGACGGCGCCGCACCTGCAAGGGGTGATCGCGAAGATGAAGGAGCGTGGGGCGCAGGTGATCCTGACGGTGTCCTATTTCGACCCGCGTCACGCGCGATTTGTGGCCGACGCGACGGACGCGATCATCGTGCCAATGGCGCACAACCCGAGCAGCCGGCCGGAGACCGACGCGTACATCGAGATGCTGCAATACAACGCCGCGATGCTGCGCGAAGCGTTGAAAGAAGCCAGCGGGGCGGAGTCGGTGGAAGCGCAGTGAGTACGACGGGTCCGACGAGCACGGGTGATGCGTTGCAGGGCGCGGGTGAGCCGAGCGATACGCCGCTCCTGTCGCTGCAGAGCGCGACACTTGGCTACGGCGGCCGCGCGGTGCTGCGAGACGTGTCGTTCGACATCCACGCCGGGCAGTTCTGGTGCTTTCTCGGGCCCAACGGCGAGGGCAAGACGACGCTGATCAAGGCGCTGCTGGGGGCGCTGCGTCCACAGCGGGGCGTGGCGTTGCGACAGGTCAAAATGTTCCGCGCGGGGAAAGTCAGCTACGTGCCGCAGCGGTTGGAGCTGAACCCGGTGCTGCCCACGTCGGTTCGGGAATTCGTGCTCTCGGGGCTGGCGGGCGTGTCCAGCAACGGGATCCAGCGGAAATACCGGCTCGACCGCGTGCTGGAGTTGGTGGGCCTGGGCGCATCGCACCGTCGGAACTACTGGACACTGTCGGGCGGGCAGAAACAGCGGGCGCTGGTCGCGCGGGCGCTGGTCCGCGACCCGAAACTGCTGATCGTGGACGAGCCGACGGCCGGGCTGGACTATGCGGCGGTCGGGGCGGTGCTGAATGTGATGCGCGAGCTGTACCGCGATTTCGGCGTGACGGTGGTGTTTGTGACGCACGACCTGAACATCGCGGCCGAGCACGCGACGCACCTGGCGTTTTTTCGCAATGGGCAAGTCGTGGCCGGGCCGAAGGGCGAGACGCTGACCCCCGACCGGCTGCACGCGACGTTCGGCGTGTCCGTGGCGGTGGAGCGCGACGGCGACGGCCGTTTCCGCATCGGGCAGACGCACCCGGAAACACCGAACGGAGCCGAGGCCGAAACGGGCGTGGGGGCGCTGGCTTGAGCCTGCCCGAGTTCTTCGCGTCGTGGGGCTTGTTCGCCCGGCCGTACATGCTCACCGTGTTGGCCGCGATGGCGTTGGCGACGTTGGGCGTGGTGACCGCGGCGCGTCGGCAAATCTTCATGGCCGCGGCGGTGGCGCAGGCGTCGACGTTCGGCTATGCCGTGTTCGCGCTGTTCGCCGGTGCGGCGGCCACACAATTGGGCGGCGGGATCGGTCGGGACATCGTGGTCATCGGCTCGGCGATCGCCGCGGCTCTCTTGACGATGCTCGGTGACGGTCGGCAGACGCAGGGCAGTCGGCTCGATGGCGATGAGCGCACGGCGTGGGTCTTCATCGCCGCCGGGGCCGGCGCGATCCTCGTGCTCGCCCAAGCCCCCGCGGGCATGGAGCAGTTCCGGCGCATGCAGGCCTCGTCGGTGATCGGTGCGACCACGCTCGACGTGGTCATTTTCGCGGCGTTGCTGGTGCTGATCGCGGCGGTGTTGTTTTGGTTCGGCCGATCGATCGTGTTGCTCCTGGCCGACCCGGTGATGGCCGCGGCGATCGGGATGCGCGTGCGGGTGTGGGACTTGGGGTTGGCGGTGTTCAGCGGCGCGTGCGTCGGGCTGGGCGTGCGCTCGGCGGGGATGCTCTTCACCTTCGGCTGTCTGGCGTTGCCGGTGATGATCGCGAAGCAGGCGTGCGGCGAGGTGCGGTCGCTGTTTTGGGCCGGTCCGCTGGTCGCGGCGGTCGCGGCGCTGGTGGGCCTGTGGCTGTCGTACGCGTGGGACCTGCCGCCGGGACAGGTGGTGGTGGCGCTGCTGTGCGTAACGCTGGTCGGGGCCGCCGCGGTCCGCTACGCATGGGACGCCATGGCCCGCTGACACCGACTAGCGCACTCCAACGATTGAGCTAGCTCCGCCGTTTGCGGCGGGTGAACGCGGGGCAAGCCCCGCGGCTAAATGGATGTCTCACGCCTCGGCTTCCAGCCGGAAGTCGCGCTCGCCGGATGAAAACGCCACAATCATCTCCGCCGGCTCATCGCCGATGTTGATCGCGTTGTGCATCACCCCCTTCGG
>JANQFR010000070.1 GCA_028277745.1 Phycisphaeraceae bacterium | reverse complement strand
CTTACGCCGGGCCAGCATGGCCGCGAACCCGGCGGGCGTCGGCGGGTCCAGCAGCGGGTCGAACCCGAGCTTGCTGATCGGAGGCTCCTGCTCCGGGTCGTCCTGCAGCCGCAGCCGACCCAGCCGGCGGGCGTTGGGCATCGCCAGCCGCAGCCCGTCCTCCATCAGCAGCTCCACCTTGCAGAACCGCGGCCGGTCTTTAGCGTTCTCGTACACCTTGAACGAGCCGGTCATCCCGTAGTGAAACAGCGGCCAGGGGCGGCGGTCCAGCTCGAACCACAGCTGCTTGCCCCGCCGCCGCGCCGCGGTCACGGCCCGGCCCTTCAACGCCGACGCGAACCGCCGGGGCGTCACGCCGGCGTACACGATCTCGTCGTCCGCCGCCCACACCCGCTCGATCGTTTTACCCACGCACGCCCGCTCGGCGATCCGGCGGCCCCGCTCCACTTCCGGCAACTCTGGCATGTTCGCTCCTGTGTCCTAAACTAGCCCGCCATGCCGCGAAGCTACGCGATCCTCGGCGTCGGCGCCCTGGGGGGATACTACGGCGCGTGCCTCGCCCGCGCCGGGGCGGATGTCCATTTCCTGCTCCGCAGCGACCACGGCCACGTCGCCGCCCACGGCCTGAACGTCACCTCGGCCCATCATGGCGACCTGTCGATCGCTCGGCCCGCCGCGCACCGCGACCCGCGCGACGTCCCGCGGTGCGACGTGGTGATCGTCTCCCTGAAAACCACGCAGAACCACGTGTTGACCCAGGTGCTGCCGCACTTGGTCAAGGACGACGACACGGTCGTGCTGGTGCTGCAGAACGGTCTGCACCCCGAGCGTGACGCGGCCGCGGTGGTCGGCCACGACCGGGTGCTGGGCGGGTTGTGCTTCCTGTGCTCGAATAAAACCGGGCCAGGAACGATTCGGCACCTGGACTACGGCCGGATCGCGCTGGCCCGGCACACTCCCGACGGGGCGCCGGGCGGCGTCACCGACGCCATGCGCGCGGTCGCCGAGGACTTCGCCGACACGCCCGTGCCGATCACGCTGTTTGACGACCTGGTGCTGGCGCGTTGGAAGAAGCTGGTCTGGAACGTGCCGTACAACGGGTTGAGCGTCGTGCACCGAACCACCACGGATCATCTGATGGCCGACCCGGGACTCCGCCGCGAGGTGGAAACGCTGATGGAGGAAGTCGTCGCCATGGCCGAGGCCGCGGCCGGGCGCACGATCGAGCCGGCGTTTATCCGGCAGATGCTGGACGACACCCTGAACATGGAGCCCTACCGGACGAGCATGATGCTGGACCACGACGCCGGGCGCGAGATGGAGGTCGAGGCGATCTACGGCGACCCGCTGCGCGCCGCCGCCAAGGCGGAACACACCCCTCCCCGGCTGGCGCAGCTCTACGACCAGCTCACCGCGATCAACCGCCGGTTGACTTCATGAACGCCGCGATCGACCTGATCATCCCCGCCCGCAACGAAGAGGCGAACATCCCCGCGCTGATGGCCGCGCTGCCGCGCGGCGTGCTGCGGCACGTCATCGTGGTCGACAACGGCTCGACGGACCGGACCGCCGAGCTGGCCGAGGCGCGCGGCGCGGTGGTCGTGCCCGAGCCGCAGCGGGGCTACGGCGCGGCGTGCCTGGCGGGGATGGCGTGGATCGCCGGGCAGGCCGACCCGCCGTCGGCGGTCGCGTTCCTCGACGCCGACCTGGCCGACGACCCGGCGTGCCTGCCCGAGCTGATCGGGCCGGTCGCGGCGGGCCATGCCGACATGACGGTCGGCGCCCGGACCGCGCTGGCCGAGCCGGGCGCGCTCGACCCGCACCAGCGCTTCGGCAATGCGCTGGCCTGTCGGCTCATGGCGCCGCTGGTCGGCCGACGGTTCAAGGACCTCGCCCCCATGCGCGTGCTCCGCTGGGAGTCGCTCGCCTCCCTGGGCATGGAGGACCGCACCTGGGGCTGGATCGTCGAGATGAACTTCAAGGCGGCGCGGCGGGGCCTGCGGGTCCTCGAGATCGACGTGCCCTACCGCAAACGCCACGCCGGCAAAAGCAAGATCAGCGGCTCGCTCGTCGGCTCGGCGCGGGCGGGCGCCAAGATCATCGCGATCATCGCCCGGCTGTGGTGGACCCGGCTCCGGTAGAACCCCCACCAAGCCGGACCTGAGCGCAGCGAAGGTCCGGATCTGGCCGGCCAAGACCATCCGGACCTTCGCTGCGCTCAGGACCGGCCTTGAAAAGATGGCGTTACGCCACGCCCGCATTGAAAAGGATAAAAATATCTTTTATAATGTTGATCGTCCGGCCGCCGGACCGAAACCGAACGATCGAACGGAGCCATAACATGAGCCCCCTCGCCCCTCCCACCCGCGCGACCTCCGCCACCGTCGACGGCAACGAGGCCGCCGCCGCCATCGCCCACCGCCTCTCCGACGCCGTCGTGCTCTACCCCATCACCCCCTCCTCGCCCATGGGCGAGTTCTGCGACGAGTGGTCGGCCAAGGGCAAGGCCAACCTCTGGGGCCAGGTCCCCGACATCATCCAGATGCAGTCCGAAGGCGGCGCGATCGGCGCCGTCCACGGGGCGCTGCAGGCCGGGGCGTTGGCCACGACCTTCACCGCGTCGCAGGGGCTGCTGCTGATGTTGCCCAACATGTACAAGATCGCCGGCGAGCTGACCCCCTTCTGCATGCACGTCGCCGCCCGCACGATCGCCACCCACGCCCTGTCCATCTTCGGCGACCACGCCGACGTCTACGCCGCCCGCGCCACCGGCTTCGCCCAGCTCGGTTCCGCCAACCCGCAGGAGGTCCACGACTTCGCCCTCGTCGCCCACGCCGCCACGCTCGACACCCGCATCCCCTTCATGCACTTCTTCGACGGCTTCCGCACCTCGCACGAAGTCGCCAAGATCAACCTGCTCGACGACGACGACCTGCGGGCCCTGATCGACCAGGACGCCATCGACCAGTTCCGCGAACGCCGGCTCACGCCCGATGCGCCGGTCCTCCGCGGCACGGCTCAGAACCCCGACACGTTCTTCCAGGCCCGCGAGGCCTGCAACCCGTTCTACGCCGCCGTGCCCGACGCGGTGCAGCAGCGCTTCGACCAGCTCGCCCAACGCACCGGCCGGGCGTACCAGCTCTTTGAGTACGTCGGCGACCCGGACGCCGACCGCGTCGTCGTGCTCATGGGCTCGGCCTGCGAGACCGCCCACGAAACCGTCGACCGCCTCGTCGCCGCCGGCGAAAAGGTCGGCCTGGTCAAGGTCCGGCTGTTCCGGCCGTTCTCGATCCGGCACTTCGCCGACGCCCTGCCGGCGGGCGTGAAACACGTCGCCGTGCTCGACCGCGGCAAGGAGCCGGGCGCGACCGGCGAGCCGCTGTACCTCGACGTCGTCAGCGCCCTGGTCGAGTCGGGCCGCCCGATGCCCCGCGTCCTGGGCGGACGCTACGGCCTGTCGTCCAAGGAGTTCACCCCCGCCATGGTCAAGGCGGTCTTCGATCACCTCGGCCACGACGACGCTCTTAACCACTTCACCGTCGGCATCGTCGACGACGTCTCGCACACCTCGATCCCCGTCGACCCCGACTTCAGCACCGAGGACGACGACGCGGTCCGGGCGGTGTTCTTCGGCCTCGGCGCGGACGGCACCGTCGGCGCCAACAAGAACTCCATCAAGATCATCGGCGACCACACCGACCAGCACGCCCAGGGCTACTTCGTCTACGACTCCAAGAAGTCCGGCGCCATGACGGTCAGCCACCTCCGCTTCGGGCCCCGCCCGATCCGGTCGACCTACCTCATCAAGCAGGCCCCCTTTGTCGCGTGCCACCAGTTCCAGTTCATCCGCACGCGGCGGGACGTCCTCGACCCGCTCGCGGAGGAGGGCGTGCTGCTGCTCAACGCGCCGTTCCCGCCCGACCAGCTCTGGGACGAATTGCCGCGCGAGGCGCAGCAGGCGATCCTGGACAAGCGGGCGACGGTGTACACGATCGACGCCAACCGTGTGGCGCGCGACGCGGGCATGGGCGGGCGGATCAACACGATCATGCAGACCTGCTTCTTCGCGCTCTCGGGCGTGTTGCCGCGGGACGAGGCGATCGCCGCGATCAAGACCGCGATCGAGAAGACCTACGCCAAGAAGGGCGACGACGTGGTCGCCATGAACTTCGCGGCGGTCGACGCGGCGCTGGACAACCTGCACCAGGTCGACGTTCCCCATGAGGCCGACTCGACGCTCGACTTCCCACCGATCGTGCCGGAGGAGGCGCCGGACTTCGTGCAGCGGGTGACCGCGGTGATGATGGCCGGCAAGGGCGACGACCTGCCCGTCTCCGCCTTCCCGGTCGACGGCACGTGGCCCACCGCCACGACGCGTTACGAGAAACGCACGATCGCACAGGAAATCCCGATCTGGGACCCGGCCGTCTGCATCCAGTGCAACAAGTGCGCGATGGTCTGCCCCCACGCGGCGATCCGCGCCAAGGCGTACGACGAGGCGGCCCTGGCCTACGCGCCCGAGGGCTTCCCGTCGATGGACTACAAGGCCAAGGACCTGCGCGGGCGCCAGTACACGATCCAGGTGGCGCCGCAGGACTGCACCGGCTGCAACCTTTGCGTCAACGTCTGCCCCGCCAAGAACAAGGCCGAGCCCCGCCGCAAGGCGATCAATATGGAGCGGCTGCTGGACCACCTGGACGATGAGAAGGCCCGGTTCACGTTCTTCGAGTCGATCCCCCCGCTGCCGCGCGACGCGGTGCAGCGGATCGACACGAAGGGGTCGCAGTTCTTCGAGCCGCTGTTCGAGTATTCCGGCGCCTGCGCCGGCTGCGGCGAGACGCCCTACGTCAAGCTGCTGACGCAGCTGTTCGGCGACCGGGCGTTGATCGCCAACGCCACGGGCTGCTCCTCGATCTACGGCGGCAACCTGCCGACCACGCCCTACTGCCGCGACGCCAATGGGCGCGGGCCGGCGTGGTCCAACTCGCTGTTTGAGGACAACGCCGAGTTCGGCTTCGGGATGCGCGTCGCGCTCGACGCCCGCGCCCATGAAGCCGCCGACCTGCTGCGGCAGGCCGCCCCCGAGCACGCCGGCGCCATCCTCGAGGCCGACCAGTCCACCGAGGCCGGCGTCCTCGCCCAACGACAGCGCATCGATACGCTCAAGCAGCACCTGCGGGGCCTCAACGGCTCGTCCACGCCCCAGTCCCGGCGCCTGCTCGAGCTTGCCGATGACCTCGTCCGCAAGTCCGTCTGGCTGCTCGGCGGCGACGGGTGGGCGTTCGACATCGGCTACGGCGGGCTCGACCACGTCCTCGCCCAGGACCGCGACATCAACGTCCTCGTGCTCGACACCGAGGTCTACTCCAACACCGGCGGCCAGGCGTCGAAGGCCACCCCGATCGGCGCCGCCGCCAAGTTCGCCGCCGCGGGCAAGGCGATCGACAAGAAGGACCTGGGCCTCATGGCCATGTCCTACGGCCACATCTACGTCGCCTCGATCGCCATGGGCGCCAACGATAACCAGACCGTCAAGGCGCTGTGCGAAGCCGAGTCGTACCCCGGCCCGTCGCTGGTCATCGCCTATTCGCACTGCATCGCCCACGGCTACGACCTGGCCTACGGGCTCAGTCAGCAGAAGGCGGCGGTCGAATCCGGCGTCTGGCCGCTCTACCGCTACGACCCGCGCCTCGCCGACCTCGACAAGCCGGCGCTTCAGCTCGACGCCAAGACGTTCAAGGGCTCGGTCAGCGAGTACATGCGTAACGAAGCCCGGTTCCGTATCGTGGAGAAAACCGACCCGGCGCGGTTCAAGCGCCTGGCCAAGCACGCCCACGACGCGACCCTGCGGCGGATCGCGGCGTACCAGCACATGGCCGAGCTGCGGCTCTCGGCCGACGACGTCTGACCCGTCCGACGCGGTTGATGAAAGGGGTCCGCCCGATGGATTTAAACACCACCTATCTCGGCTTCAAGCTGCCCCACCCGATCGTGCCCGGCGCGTCGCCGTTGACCTCCGAGCTGGACACGGTCAAGCAGCTCGAGGACGCCGGCGCCCCGCTGATCCAGGTCCACTCGCTGTTCGAGGAGGAGATCAACCAGGAACGCGTCGCGGTGGACCAGATCGACCAGCTGACCACCGACTCGATGGCTGAGGCGCTGAGCTTCGTGCCCAACCCCGAGCGGCTGACGTTCGGGCCGGAGGAGTACCTCGACCGGCTGCGGCGGATCAAGGAAAGCGTGGGCGTGCCGGTGATGGCGTCGCTCAACGGCGCGACCGCGGGGGGCTGGGTGAACTACGCCCGCCGGATCGAGCAGGCCGGCGCCGACGGGCTGGAGCTGAACCTGTACCGGGTCGCGACCGCGTTCGACCTGTCGGGCAGCGACCTGGAGGCGGAAGACATCGCGATCGTCTCACAGATCAGCCGGGAGATCAGCATCCCGCTATCGGTCAAGCTCAGCCCGTTCTACACGTCGGCGCCCAGCGTGGCGGCGGCGTTGGCGGAGGCGGGGGCCCGGGGGCTGGTGCTGTTCAACCGTTTCTACCAGCCGGACATCGATGTGGAGGAGCTCGAGCCGCATCGGATGCTGCAGCTGTCCGACAGCCGGGAGCTGAACCTGCGGCTGCGGTGGCTGGCGGTGCTGTCAGGCCGGGTGGGCCTCGACCTGGCAGCCACCGGCGGGGTGCACACCGCGGTCGACGCGGTGAAGGCGATCATGTGCGGCGCCCACGTCTGCCAGGTGGTCTCCGCCCTGCTGATGCGCGGCCCCGGCTACCTCGCCACCCTGGTCCAGGAACTGAGCGACTGGCTCGACGAGCACGAATACGACTCGCTCGCCCAGGCCTTCGCCAGCATGAACATGGAAAAATGCCCCGACCCGCACGTGTACGAGCGGGCCAACTACCTGCACCTGCTGCGGAACTGGCGAGAGTAGGACGCACGACGGACCTGCGCAACCTACTTCTGCTGATTCATTTATGTCGTTTCAGCCGCGACGTCCTCGTCGCGGTCCCCCACGATGGAAACCGTGAGACGAAACGGCCGCGACGGGGACGTCGCGGCTACCGGCGGGTCGGCGCGAAACGATGCGGTCACCCGACCGAGCCGGCGGGCCGGGTCAGCTTGGGGACGATCGGGGGCTTGGTGGGGGCGGCCGCGGCTTTTGGCAACTGGTCTTCCCGCAGGCGATAGATGCCCTTGGCCAGCCCGACCCAGGACAAGGCCCGAATGGTCCACCAGGTCATGTCGAGTTCAAACCAGCGTAGGCCGTGGGCGGCGGAGCGGGGGTGGGCGTGATGGTTGTTGTGCCAGCCCTCGCCGAAGCCCAGCAGCGCGACCCACCAGAGGTTGGTCGAGTGCTCGCCGGTATGCTTGTAGTTCTGGTAGCCCCAGGTGTGCGACGCGGAGTTGACGAACCAGGTGACGTGGAAGACGACGATCGTCCGCAGGGCCACGCCCCAGACAACCCAGGACAACCCCAGGGCCCACCCGCCGATCAGCCACCCCACGGCCAGCAGCGCCGCGGCGAGGATGACCTGCGGCAGCGCAAACCAGCGATCGAGCAGCCGCATGCCCGGATCGCGCAGCAGGTCCTTGGCGGCGTCGCGTGCGGCGATGCCTTCGATGTCACGGTGAAGCGTCCAGAAGATGTGCGACCACGTGAAGCCGTGCTGCGGGCTGTGGGGGTCGTGATCGGAGTCGGAGTGCTTGTGGTGGAGCCGATGCATGCCCACCCAGGTGACGGGGCTGCCCTGCCAGGCGAGGCAGCCGCAGAAGGTGAGGATGTACTCGAACCACTTGGGCGTTTTGAAGGAGCGGTGGGTGAGGAGGCGGTGGAAGCAGAGCGTGATGCCGATGCCGCCGCTGAGCCAGCCCAGCACGAGGAAAAGGGCCAGCCCGCTCCACGAAAACATGGCCGGCCAGAGGGCGAGCAAGGCGACCAGGTGCAAGGCGGAGATGGCGAGGATGACGGTCCAGTTGAGGTTACGCCATTCCACCCCGCCGCGGCGTGGCGGCGTGGGGACGACGCTAATAGAATCGGGCATCGAGCTGCTTTCAGGGTCAGGACAAACCGGGCGGGGAAGGAAGGCGGTGCATGATAGGGCTTCGGCCCGGTCTGTGGCGGGCGATCTTCACAAAATATGGCGGGTCTGGCGTGGGGGCCCTGAATCCGGCGGGGCGGAGCGGCCCGGATCGGGCGTCAGGCCGATAAAAACGCGATTGAAAACAAAAATGGGTCTTTTCAGCGGCCTCTGAAAAGGGTATTATTTTCTTGTTCACACTGTTTTATGACGTGTGAAAGCAGGCAACAGTCGCGGAAGTCCCGCGAGGGCCAAGCGTCCGGCTCGGTGGAAAGGGCGCGATTTACCCGTGTTGGGGGGCGGCGTCAGACCACGTCATCGCTGACGTCACCAGGCACTGGGTTGGAGCAAGGGGCCTTCTTCGACACCGTTCGGATCGTTCCGGCAGTGCTGACTCGTTGAGTTTGCGTGAGCGCGTCTGTTGGCACACGTACCCCGCCGGGGGACGACGTGTCTGATGCCTATTGGTCTAAGCCCGTGCCAAAACATGAGGAGTTTGATCATGGCGACCCGTGGCCAGGTCAAGTGGTTCGATCCCAAGAAGGGCTATGGTTTTATCTTCGGGCCAACTGGGCAAGATGTGTTCGTCCATTACAGCCAGATCCAGGGCGACGGCTTCCGATCGCTGAAAGACGGTGAAACCGTCGATTACGAGCTGTCGGAAGGCGACAAGGGCTGGCAGGCCCAGACGGTCCAGCGCCTCGAAGCGTCCAGCAGCTAGCCGCGGTCGACCCGAACGGAACCGGGTCTGGGGGGCGGAAGCTGTCCGGGGCGTGACCGCCGGTCACGCCTCGCGGTATCCTCATCGGCATGTGGACCGCCTTCTGGATCGGGCTTGCGGTGGGGTCGGCGCTGGTGATCCCCGCCGCGTGGGTGTGGGGGCGGCGGATCGAGCGGCGGGTCCGTCAGCTCGAATCCCGCGCCCGCGCCGCGGAACGGCTGGCCGAGATCGGCACCCTCACCTCCGGCCTCGCCCACGAGATCAAGAACCCGCTCTCCACCGTCGGCCTCAATATCCAGCTCATCAGGGAAGACCTCACCCGCCTCCAGGCCGACGCCCCCGCCAGTCACGGCGACCCGGACGAGCTGGCGCGCATCCAGCGGCGCTTCGGGGCCCTGGCCCGCGAGACCGACCGGCTCCGCGAGATCCTGGAGGATTTCCTGCGCTTCGCCGGCCGGGTCAAGCTCGATCTGGCGCCCACCGACATCAATGCGGTGATCACCGAGTTGGTCGACTTCTTCGAGCCCCAGGCCCACGAGGCGAAGGTTAACCTCCGCGCCCAGCTCGACGCCGACCCCGCCGTCGCCCCCGCCGACGCGGCTCACCTCAAGCAGGCCCTGCTCAATCTCCTGATCAACGCCGCCCAGGCCATGACCGAGTGCCGGGACCAGGACACCCCCCACGGCGGCGCCTCCGAGCTCATGATCCGCACTGAACGCAAGCGGCGGCGCGACGGCCGGGCCGACCTGCTCATCCACGTCATCGACACCGGCCCCGGCATGCCCCCCGACCTGGCCGCCAAGGTCTTTCAGCCCTACTTCTCCACCAAACGCGGCGGCACCGGCCTGGGCCTGCCCACCACCCGCCGCATCATCGAGGAGCACGGCGGCCACATCACCCTCCACGCCGAGCCCGGCCGCGGCTCCAACTTCACCATCGAACTGCCCGCGGGGTGAGCCACGGAGAGTCGATTGTGTATCGATCGCACCGATGACCGTGTGACGCCCGCCGTCAGCGGTGCAGCGGCGCCTCGCCCTCGTGGTTTTCGAGGTCCGTTTCGTCGAACGCGTCGTCGGTCAGCGTCTTCAGGAACGCCACGATCGCCGCCTCTTCCTCGGCGGTCAGCCCGAGGTTGCCCAGCTCGGCTTTGTTGACGTTCTCGGGGACCTCGGGCTTGGGCCAGCCGGTGACGCCGAAGCCCGGGTCGGCCGCGTCGGCCACCTCGCCGAGCGTGTCGCGGGTGTTGTAGAAATGGACGATCTGCTCGAGCGTGGCGAAGACGCCGTTGTGGCCGTAGGGCGGGGTGACCTCGATGTTGCGGAGGGTGGAGACCTTGAACTTGCCATTCTGCGACCCGTCGGGGTGCTTGGCGGCGATGTCCGGCCGACCGCCCAGGCCCAGGTCGGGCGGCAGGCTGTCGACGCCGTGCAATTCGGCGATCCGCGGGTTCACGGGGAGGCCCAGGTTGTCGTAGGTGAAGTCGGTGAACAGGGCATGTGGGTAGTTGGGCGGCGGCTCGCTGGTGTGGCAGTTGTTGCACTTGGCCTTGCCGTTGAACAGCTGGAGCCCCAGCTTCTCCTGCGGGGTCAGGTCGATCTGGCCCGCGACGTAGTAGTCGTACTTGGAGTTGAACTCGGCGAACTCGTCGGTGGGCTCGAAGGACCCGATCGCGGCGCCGAACTTCGGATAGACCAGGTCGACCTGCGGCCACTTGAGATCGACGCCGTAGAGCCGCCGGAAGGCCTCGAGATAGACGGGGTTCTCCGCGAGGCGTTCGAGCACCGCTTCCTTGCCGGGCATCGCCATCTCCAGCGGGTTGAGCGGCGGCCCGACGGCCTGGTCTTTGAGCGAGTCGGCCCGCCCGTCCCAGAACTGCCCGCCGACGTAGGTCTGGTTCTGCTCATCCCAGTGGAACGGGGGGCTGAACGTGGCGTAGGCGGCGGTCTGGGCGTTGCGGACGCCGTACTTGCCGGGTACTGAGCCGGGGGAGACCGGCATGCCCACCGGGTCGGCGGCGCTGCGGGGGTCGGTAAACCCGGCCGAGTGCGCGTGACAGGTGACGCACCCGGTGTTGCGGTTGGCCGAAATGTTCAGGTCGTTGTAAAGCAGGAACCCCAGCTCAACCCGATCGGGGAGCGGGGCGTCCCGCAGCGGCGGGAGCGTCGCGGGTATCGTGCCCGGCGCGGTCGCCGTCTGCGCCGGCACGGGTGGAGCAAAGACCGAGAAGGCGACCACGGCGCCGGCCGCGGCCAACCCGCTCACCGTCCGCCACACCGACCGCGCCCGATGGATCGCGCCCGATCTCCCGTTTCCGCTGCGCTGCTCTTGCATGCCCATCCCTCTCGCAGAAAAACTGTGTAAGACTAGATCAGCCCATACGAGCCTTGTCAATCACGAAGCCGCGGCTGGGCAATATCAAAGTCCGCCAGACTCGGCGTCGTCGGCAAAGCATCCCCATCAAGTGCGGAACCCGGCGTTCCTTCCAGAGGATCGAAGAGGCCGCAAACTGGCCCCCGGCTTACACCCCCGCCGGCTCGGCGACGTCGTGGCGCCGCCGGACCTGCTGGGCGAGGTTCTTCCCGATCTCCCACGCCGGGCCGGGGAAGCGGTGACACGCGCCGATCGTCGCGTCGAACGCGTCGACGATCGCGTCGGCGTCTTCCCGCGACAGCACCAGCGGCGGGATCAGCTTGATGACGTCCATGTGATGCCCCGCGACCTGGGCCAGGACGTGGTGCTGTTTGAACAGCGGCATCAGGACCGCCTGGGGGAACAGGCCGGCGTCGACCTTGTGCAGCAGGGACCAGCCGAGCTTGAGCTTGAGCGACCGCGGCGGGCCGAACGCGATGGCGATCATCAGCCCCTTGCCGCGCACGTCGCGCACCAGTTCGTACTTCTGCGTCATCGCCCGGAGCCGGCCAAGCAGGTAATCGCCCACGTCGCGCGCCCGCTCGACCAGCCGCTCGTGCTCGAGAACGTGCAGCGTCGCCAGCCCGGCGGTCATCGCCAGGTCGCCCTGGCCAAACGTCGTCGAGTGCACCACGCAGCGGTCGAGGCTCGAAAACACCTTGTCGTGAATCCACCGCTTGCTCAGCACCGCGCCGACCGGCACGTACCCGCCGGACAAGGCTTTTGAGAGGATCAGCAGGTCCGGCTCGATCCCCCAGTGCTCGCAGGCGAACATGCGCCCCGTCCGGCCCAGGCCGGTCTGCACCTCGTCGGCGATCAGCAGGGCGCCGTGCTTGCGGCACAGCGCCGCCGCCTCGGTCAGATACCCCTCGTCCGGCAGGAACACGCCCTTGCCCTGGATCGGCTCGAACATGAAACCGGCGACGTCGCCCTTGGCCAGTTCGTAGGCCAGGGCGTCGGGATCGTTCATCGGCACGGCGGTGAAGCCGGGCGTCATCGGGCCAAAGCCGTCCTGAAACTCGGGCGCCGTCGCCGCGAGGGCGCCGGTGGTGAGGCCGTGATAGCTCTTGTTGAGGTAGATGATCCGCGTCCGGCCCGTGGCGGCGCGGGCGTACTTGATGGCGGTTTCGGCGCCCTCGGCGCCGGAGTTGCAGAAGTAAACGGTGTCCAGTTCGCCGGGCGCGATCGCGAGCAGCTTCTTCGCCAGCAGCCCCGACAGGCGCGGAGCGCCGAACTTGGGCAGACCCGGCAGGTCCAGGTCCATCGCCTGTTTCAAGGCGTCGCGGACCACCGGGTGGTTGCGGCCCAGCGCGAACTGGCCGAAGCCCGAGAGACAGTCGATGTAACGGTTGCCCCGGGTGTCGTAGAGATAAGCCCCGACGCCGCGGGTGTAGGTGACGTCGTACCCCAGCATCCGCAGCACCTTGGTGAAGGTGGGGTTGATGTGCTCCTCAATCAGATCGACCGGATACGGCGTCTCGGCCTCGATCAGCCGCTGAACATCAAGGGGCGGAGTGGACATCGACGCATTATCGCGATTCGCCGCGGCCTTGACCACATGGGGGGGATGATTTAGAGTGCGTCGTCCGGCCCGGAGGGCTTGTAGCTCAGCTGGTCAGAGCGCACCGCTGATAACGGTGAGGTCGCAGGTTCGAATCCTGCCAGGCCCATTTCACGACCGCCCGCGCGAACGCGGGCGGTTTTTTCTAGACCAGTTCGGCGTCCGATTCGATCTCCACGATCGCCGGCCGCGGGTCGTCCAGGGCTTGGCGCAGCGCGTCGTCGAGCTGCGCCGCCTCGGTCACGCGGACGCCAAACCCGCCGCAGATCTCGGCGTACTTGGCAAAGCTGGGGTTGGTCAGGTCCGTCTGCCACACCGGCCACTCGCCGGCCCGCTGCTCCTTGGTGATCTTGCCGAGGTTGCAGTTGTTGAGCAGGACGTGGGTGATGTTCATTCCGTACTTCACGGCGGTGTTGAAGTCGCCCATGTACTGGCCGAACCCGCCGTCGCCGGAGACGCTCACCACCTGCCGCCCGGCCCATCGGGGGTCGTCCTCCTGCGTGGCGGCCCAGGCGCCCAGCGCGCCCACGAAGCCGTGGCCGATCGAGCCGAGGTAGCCCGACATCAGCACCGCCTGCCGCTTGCACTCGAAGTACCGGCCGAACGAGTAGGTGTTGTTGCCCACGTCGACGCTGATGATCGCGTCGTCGTCGACCTGCCGGGTCAGGGCGGCGAAGATCGACGCCGAGTTGACGCCCTTCCCGCGGTCGTCCTGCAGCCGGCGCTGCTTTTCCTCGCGCCAGATCGCCCACCGGGCGGCGACCTCGTCGCGGTGATCGCGGCATCCGTGGTTGCCGGCCAGACGCTGTCGGAGCAACTCGACCGTGGCGCTGAGTTCGCCCCAGACCGGCGCGTCGATCGGGTGGAACTTGCCCAGGGCCAAGGGGTCGGCGTCGACCTGGATCGTGGGCTTCTTGGGGGTGATGCCGGTGTGGTTGGAGAAGGAGGCGCCCAGGACCAGGAGCGCCTCGCTCTCGTTCATGAACCATGAGGCGATGGGCGTGCCGCTGCGGCCGAGGACGCCGCAGCCGAGGGGGTGGTCGTCGGGGATGAGGCCCTTGCCCTTGAAGGTGGTGAGGACCGGGGCGCCGAGGACCTCGGCCAGCTCGGTGATAGCGGGCATGTCGAACCGGGCGCCGTGGCCGACGATGATGACCGGGCGCTTGGCACTGGCGAGCATATTGACGGCGTGGTCGAGGGCGTCTTGAGGCGGCGCGATCGCGCGGGCGGCGAGTCGGCCGTCGGGCGAGCCGGGCTGGGCGTCGGCGTCGACCGGGTGACCGGCGACCTCGTCGGGGAAGACCAGGTGGGCCACGCCGCGGTCGAGGATCGCGTGCTTGGCGGCGAGGGTCATCAACTCAGCGTGCTTGGAGTTGGGCAGCACATCGGCGGACCAGGCGGCGACGCCGCCGAACGCGGCCTTGAGGTCGACCTCCTGGAAGTTGCCGGTGCCCAGGACCTGCGAGCCGACCTGGCCGGTGAGGGCGAGGACGGGCGCACGGTCGACGTGGGCGTCCCAGAGGCCGGTGAGCAGGTTGGTGGCGCCGGGCCCGGCGATGGCGAGACAGGACGCGGGCCGGCCCGTGAGCTTGCCGTAGGCCGAGCAGGCGAACGCCGCGGCGCCCTCGTGGCGGATGCCGATGAACCGGAGCTGGCCCTGCTCCTCCTGGAGACGCAGGGCGTCGGCGACGTTGAGGTTCGAGTGGCCGACCATGCCGAAGCACCATTTGACGCCCCAGTTGGCCATCGTCTGGATCATGACATCGGACACGGTGGCCCGGTGGGGCTGGTCCTGTTCGAGGCCGACGTAGACGCCGTCGTCGCGGACCTCGACGGGGAAGGTGGGGACGCCGTCGTCGTACCCGCCCTCGGGGGGCTTGCCGGTGAGGGGGCAGTAGTCCCATCCGTGCCAGGGGCAGCGGAGGTGGCCGTTCTCGATCGAGCCCTCACCGAGCGGGCCGCCCTGGTGGGGGCAATGGTTGTCGAGGGCGCCGTATTGGTCGCCGACGCGGGTCATGCAGATCGAGGTGGTGTCGATCGTCACGGTCTTGACCCGGCCGTCGGGCAGCTCGTCCGGGTCGAGGGCCTTGCGCCAGGTGAGTTGAACGGGCTTGGGTTCGGCCATGGATCAAGGCTCCGATGGGGTGTTATCCGGGGCCGCGGGCGCTGCGGCCAGTTCCTGAAGATGCTCGTGTTCATAACGCAGCAGCCGCATCGAAACGATCAGCACCGGGGCGAGGAGTTGTTCGATGAGCTGCACCGACATTCACGCCCCCCCGATCAGTTGGCGGCAGGCGTTCACGGCGTCGTCGAGGAACGCAGCGGGGGCCGCGCCGTCGGCGATATGGGCCGCGGTCAAGACGGCGCCGAACCACGAGTCCGCCCACCGGCCGACCGGCAATAGCGGCAACGCGTCCGGCCGGTCGCCCACGCCGTAAGGGTTGACGTAAAAGTACGGCTGGTCGATGTGGGTGTCGCCGGGCGACATGCCGATCCCGATCGATGGGTCTTTGGACAGGTCCGCATCCGCGGTCAGCGCGATCAGGGCGCCGGCGTCGAAGTGGTGCGGCCAGAGGCGGACCGTGGTGGCGTGGTCCTGCCCGGACGCGAACGCCCGCAGCGTGGCGAACCCGGTGTGAAGCCACTCGCTGACCGCGGTGAACGCTTCACGGTCGGACCGGTCGAACGCGGCCCCCTGGGCGACAGGGTGGTCGGGCATTTCGTAATCCCGGAGCGTGATCGGTTGGCCGATATGCTCCGAGATCCAGGTGACCGCGTCATCCAGGGTCCGGCCGTCGAGGCGGAAGACGTCGTCCTTGTATTCGAGGGTGAGCGTCGCGGGCCGTAGCAGGACGCCGACGCGTCCGATCAGGGTCTGGTCGGTCCAGTCGAGGTTGGAGTGGCTGTCGTCGGGGGTGGGTTCGAGCAGCGCGTCGGCGGCGGCGGCGAGGGGCTGGGCCGCCCAGTGGGTCTGCAGGCGGGCGTCGCGGAGCGCGGCGAAGTCTACGGCCATGGGGGTCTCCGGTCAGAGCGGCGTGACGCCGCCGTAGGCGATGCCGGTGAGATAAGCCATGTCCCGGTTGAAGGTGGTCAGGTCGTCGGGGGCGAACCGGTCGAGCCGGCGGTGGCCGCAGGCACGGGCCATGACCTGCATCAGCTCGACGGTGGCGTCGAGGAAGTTGCGGAGTCGCTGGGCGGACTCGTCGATGATGAGCCGGGCGCGGAGGTGATCTTTCTGGGTGGCGATGCCGACGGGGCAGTTGTTGGAGTTGCAGGCCCGCATGCCCAGGCAGCCGATGGCCTGGATAGCGGAGTTGGCGAGGGCGACGCCGTCGGCGCCGAGGGCGAGGGCCTTGATGAAGTCGGACTCGGTGCGGAGCCCGCCGGTGATGATGAGGGTGACCTCGGGGCGTTTGCGTCGGTCGAGGTGTCGCCGGGCGCGGGCGAGGGCGGGGATGGTGGGGACGGAGATGTTGTGCTTGAAGACGTTGGGGGCCGCGCCGGTGGCGCCGCCCCGGCCGTCGAGGATGATGTAGTCGACGCCGACCTCGAGGGCGAAGTCGATGTCGTTCTCGATGTGCTGGGCGGACATCTTGAAGCCGATGGGGATGCCGCCGGTGGCGGCCCGGACCTCGTCGGCGAGGTCCTTGTAGTCGTTGACGCAGTCCATGTCCGGGAAGCGGGGCGGGCTGATGGCGGGCGTGCCCTCGGGCAACTCGCGGACCTGGGCGATCTTGCCAATCACCTTGTTGCCGGGCAGGTGCCCGCCGGTGCCGGTCTTGGCGCCCTGGCCCGCCTTGAAGTGGAACGCCTGGCACCGGGCGACCTTGTCGAGGCTCCACCCGAACCGGGCGGAGGCCAGTTCGTAGAGGTACCGCGAGTTGGCGGCCTGCTCCTCGGGCAGCATCCCGCCCTCGCCGGAGCAGATGCCCGTCCCCGCCATCTCCGCGCCCCTGGCCAACGCGGTCTTGGCTTCTTCCGAGAGGGCGCCGTAGCTCATGTCGCTGACGAACAGCGGGATCTTCATCACCAGGGGCTTCTTCGCCTCGGGGCCGATGACCAGCTCCGTGCCGACCGGCTCGTCGTCCAGCAGCGGCATCCGGGCCAGCTGGGCGGTGACGAGTTGGATGTCGTCCCACTTGGGCAGCTCGTTGGCGGGGACGCCCATCGCAGACGTCGGGCCATGGTGGCCGTACTTCTTCAGGCCATTTTTAGCCAGGTCCTGTATGTAGTGGTTGTGAGGCTCCTCTTCCGCGCCGTGGACGTCGGCGTAGAGGCCCTGATATTCGTCACGCTTGTAGGGCTGGGGGTGCTCGACCTCCCAGTCGATGACCTCCTGCTCGTCGACGTAGACCGCGTCGTCGTCGAGATCGATCCAGGCGTTGAACTTGTGCAGGACCTCGGCGTTGTTGTATTCGCTGACACCGGTGTCGTAGCGGTAGTCCCAGCCGTGGACGCCACAGACGAGGTTGTCGCCCTCGACCGTGGCGTCGGACATCAGGGCGCCGCGGTGCAGGCACCGGCCGTAGAGGACGGAGACCTGCTCGTCGTATCGGAGGACGACCAGGTCGACGTTAGCGACAAGGGCGTAAGCGGGTTCGCGGTCCTTGAGCGACGACCAGACCGCCACCTTGACACGACGGTTCGTATCGATCTGCGAAAGCTGCACGTTGTCTTCCCCATGCGAGATCTGGAACAGGCGAGGCCACAACACGCCGATGCAGAATGTTTATTCCATGCCGGCCTGCGGGTAAAGGGGAAAAGTTAAATTACGGCTTAAAACGCCTGTCGGAAAGACATTTTCACCAGAGAGGGCGCGGAGGGTCCTGGCCCGACGAGAAGCCGGTCCTGAGCGGAGCGAAGGTCCGGATGGAATCGGCGAAGTTCATCCGGACCTTCGCTCCGCTCAGGACCGGCTTCATCATTAAGACCGGTTGGGTCAGTGCGATTTGCCGTAGACGGCGTCGGGGTCGTAGACCTTCTCCTGGGTGAGCCGGAGCTGGACGGGGCCGGCTTCGGGGACCGATCCGACGGAGACCTCGCGGTAGAAGCAGTTGCGGTAGCCAACGTGGCAGGAGGCGGAGTCGCCGGTGGCGGCGGCGCCGAGGGTGACCCGGACGACGATGCAGTCCTGGTCGCAGTCGGTGAGCATCTGCACCACCTTCTGGGTCATGCCGGAAGACTCGCCCTTCTTCCAGAGCTTCTGGCGTGAGCGGGACCAATAGTGGACGTAGCCGGTTTCGATGGTGCGGGAGAGGGCGAGGTCGTTCATGAAGGCGAACATGAGGACCTCGCCGGTGTCGGCGTGGGTGGTGATGCAGGGGATGAGGCCGTCGGCGTCGAACCTGGGGGCGAAGTCGGGGCCTTCTTCGAGTTGGCGGGTGTCGCCGCGGGGGGCGAAGAGGGTGGTCGTCATGGCGGTGGGTTTCGCAATTCAGAGGGGGATCAGTTCATGCACATGCCGCACCCGCCGTTGCCGCAGGCGCCGGGGGGCGGGCCGGCGGGGGTCTGGTCGGAGGCGATGGGGATACCCGCGGCCACGAGCCGCTCGACCGGGGCGTCGGCCGCGGTGTCGCCGGGGTCGAGCTCGGCCTTGTCGCACAGTTCGCCCCAGGTGTCCAGGCGGTCGGACATGCCGTGGATGACCTCAACCGTTCGGCCGTTGGTCGGACAATAATAGTCGTAACTGGGCATGGGGGCCTCCAATGGGCGGGGTAACGGTTGACGCGGACGGATGCCGCGGTAAGGTGTCGCATCCGACGACGTGGGCTATCATAGCCAAGTTCACGGGTCGATCCGAACCCAAGGGCCCATCGGGGCGTATGATGGTTTCGGGAACGGGGGAGAGTTTGCGGTCCTTTCATCACGACCCTGCGCGACTAAACGCCACGCCATGAGTCAGAACGAACAAACCTACTCCCGAGCGATCACCGCCGCCCTCATCGGCCTGGCGACCCAGGCGGTCCTGGCCATCGCGGTTGGTCTGCTGAGCCTCTACACCCAATCCCCCGCCCTGAACGTGGCGACCTGGTACATCCTCGGCGGTCTGCCGATCTGGGTCGTCATCTGGGCCCTGTTCAACCAGCACCGCCTCGAGCGGCAGGAGGCCCTGGAGGCCGAGGCCCTCGCCGCCGACGACGCCCGCGCCGCCGCCCTCTTCAACGAGGCCGGCCAGCAGCTGGCGATCGCCCGCCGCGGGCTCGAACGCATCTACAAGTACGGCCTCAACATCGTCTCCCTCCTCGTCGGCGTCTACCTCACCACCCTGGGCGCCCTCTTTTTCTACTTCAGCCTCAACGCCAACCGGACGATTTATCAGGCGGAAGGCCTCGCCGCCGAGGCCGGGCTGACCACCGGCCTCGGCATCAACCCCGGCGCCAACCTCGTCCTGCTCATGCTGGCGCTCGTCGTGCTCGGCTTCGCCTCGTTCCTCGTGGCCCGCTACGTCGCCGGCATGACCACCGAGAAGGCCTGGATCCCCCTCCGCGGGGGTGCGGCCTACCTCATGGGCAGCGCCGTCGTCATCGCCCTGCTGCTGGTCGCCGCGGTCTTCGCCTACTTCAACGAGCCCCGCGGCTTCGTCTACGGCTCGGTCGTCATCTCCGCCGTGATGACCCTTCTGGGCGTCGAAACCCTGCTCGCCTTCCTCTTTGGCATCTACCGCCCACGCAAGACGGGCGAGTTCGTCCGGCCGGCGTTCGACTCGCGCATCCTCGGCTGGCTCACCCGGCCCGAGTCCATCGGCAAGATCGTCACCGAGACCCTCAACTACCAGTTCGGCTTCGAGATCTCACGGAGCTGGTTCTACCAGCTTTTGGCCCGGCTCACCCTGCCGCTGGTCGTCGTCGGCGTGGTCGTGCTGCTGCTCATGTCGTCCCTCGTCTTCGTGGCGCCCCAGCAGAACGCGATCATCACCACCTTCGGGGCGTTCGACCGCGTCGCCCAGCCCGGCCTGCACTTCAAGTGGCCCTGGCCCGTCGGCCGAGCTCAGAAGTACGACGTCTACCGCGTCCACCAGATCATCCTCGGCTCACGCTACGAAGATTTCATGGAAGGCATCGCACTACTCTGGACCAACCAGCACACCGAAACCGACGAGACCTATCTCGTCACCGCGCCCACCCCCACCAGCGACGACGACGACCAGCTCATCACCGACATCGCCGCCGGCGAGTTGATCGGGTGCGATGTCGTCGTGAAATACCGCATCGCCGAGGGCGGTCTCAAGCAATACGCCACCAGCGCCGTCGACCCGGTCAAGTACCTCGAGGCCGTCGCCGAGCAGGTGATCAACCGCTACTTCGCGACCAAGGACATCGACACCCTCCTGGGCACCGGCCGGCTCGACGCGAGCCAGACCCTGCTGCAGCAGATCCGGGACGAGGCCAACCGGGTGCAGTTGGGCATCGAGGTCGCGTTCGTGACCGTCTCGGTGGTCCACCCGCCGCAGAAGTCCGAGGTGGCCATGAAATTCCACGAGCAGATCGGCGCGTCTCAGGAAAAGCTCGCGGCGATCGAGGACGCCAGGAGGGAGGCCGAATCGATCCTCGCCTCTGTCGCCGGCTCGCGCGAGAAGGCCCTGCAGATTCAGAACGCCATCGATGCGGTCAACGATCTGCAGGCCCGCGTCGATGCCGACCCCAACGACGAAGCGACGCGGCAACAGCTGCTTGACGCCTCGGCCAAGGTGGAGCAATTGATCGACGCCGCCGGCGGCGAAGCCGCCCAGCAGCTCGCCGCCGCCCGCGCGTTCCGCTGGGAGCACGCGATCTCCGAGCTGGCCCGCACCGAACGCTTCCGGTCCGAGCTGGCGGCGTACCAGAACGCGCCCCGCTACTACAAGATGCAGCTGTACCTCGAAGCCCTGGCCGAAGCCCTGAAGGACCGACGCAAGGTCATCATCGACAGCAGGTCCGACCATTCGCCGCATATCCGTCTTCAACTCGAAGACGCCTCCAGCGGCCTGGACAGACTCTTCCAGGAAGACCAGTAACCCCTCCCCAGCGGGAGTTTCGCAACCATGCGCAACCGTGTTTCCATTATCGTCGCCTTCATCCTCGCGATCGTGTTCGTGCTGTTCATGATGACCTTCCAGGTCCGCTACGACGAGGTGGCGGTGCTCACGACCTTTGACCGCGCGGACGAGCCGGTCCGCAACGCCGACGGCCAGATCGACCCGGACAACCCCGGCTCGCTCCGTCTCAAGCCCGGCCTGTACTTCAAAACCCTCCCCTGGCCGATCCAGAAGGTCGAAACCTACTCCAAGCGGCTGCACCTGCTCGAAGACCAGCTCGAAGAGCTCCAGACCGCCGACGGCTACGCGATCATTGTCCGGACGTTCGTCGGCTGGCGGATCGAAGACCCGTACGCCTTCTTCCGCACACTCAAGAACGTGCCCACCGCCGAGAAGCAGCTCCAGCCGCTGATGCGCGACATCAAGGGCGTCATCTCGGCCTACCGCTTCGACGAGCTGGTCAACACCGACGCGTCCAAGCTCAAACTCAGCGAGATCGAACAGAAGTGCGCCGACCAGCTCCGCGAGCAGCTCGCGCGCATCCAGCCGGGCTACGGCATCCAGGTCGAGCAGGTGGGCATCCGCCGCCTGATCCTGCCCGAGCAGACCACCGAGAAGGTCTTCGAGCGGATGCGGGCCACCCGCGAGCGGATGGCCGAGAAGGCCCGCGCCGAGGGCGCCGCGGAGGCCGCGACCATCAAGTCCGAGGCCGAGTCGGCCCAGCAGATCATCCTCGCCTTCGCCAACCGCAAGGCCGAAGAGATCCGCTCCATCGGACGCAACGAGGCCGCCGGCTATTACAAGGTGTTCGACCAGGACGAGGACCTGGCCATCTTCCTCGACAAGATCCGCGCCCTTAAAAACCTGGCCAATAACGGCACGTTCGTTATCGAGTCCGACACGTTCACACCCTTCGACGTGCTGATGAACGGCCCCCAGCAGCAACTCCAGCAAGCCCAACCCCAAACGGAAGACGCGGTCCGCGCCTCCTCGCGTTAAACGCCATGACTCAAGTCGACGATCCGAAACTCGACCCCTCGCCGTCGCCCGAGCCGCACGATCATGGCCACGGCCATGACCACAGCCACGACGATCACGCGCCCCCGGTGGACCCGGCCCAGCAATCCCTGGCCGATGCGCTGCAGGTGAGCTTCAAGATCCTCACCTTCCTGATGGTCCTGATCATCCTGGTCTACCTCGGCTCGGGCTGGTTCAAGGTCGACGCCCAGAACCGGGCGGTCAAGCTCCGCTTCGGCCAGATCGTGGGCGAGCCGGGGCAGCAGGTCTACGGCGAGGGCTGGCACTGGGGCCTGCCTTACCCGATCGAGCAGGTCATCACCGTCCAGGTGGCGCCGCAGACCGTGAACATCAACCAGGCGTTCTGGTACGAGGTCACCGAGGCCGACGCGGGCAAGAGCGCCAGCGAGCTCGCCGGCCGGGCCCGGCCGCTCAACCCGGAGAAAGACGGCTCGCTGCTCACCGGCGACGCGTCCGTCGTCCACGCCCGTTACCGCATCACCTACGTCATCCGCGACAACGACCTGGTCGATTACCTCGAGAACGTCTACTCGGCCAACCCCAACGCCGACAACGCCGAGATCACCCGCCAGCTCGTCGCCGCCGCCGCCGAGCGCGGCATCATCCACGCCGTCGCCCAGATCGAGGCCGACGAGTTCATCGGCGGACGCACCAACCAGACGACCGCCCAGCTCCGCGCCCAGGAGGTCCTCGACGAGCTCAACACCGGCATCCAGATCCTCACCTTCTCCGCCACCAACACCCAGATGCCGCTGCCGGTCTTCGAGGCTTACCTCGCCGTGTCCAACGCCGAGTCCGAGAAGGCCCAGCTCATCGAGGCCGCCCGCCAGGAGCACGCCCGCATCCTCGGCGAGACCGCCGGGCAGGCGTATGACTCGCTCTATCAACTGGTCCGCGACTACGAGCTCGCCCGCGCCCGGGAAGACGACGAGGCGGCCGCCGCGTTGCAGACCCGGCTCACCCTCGCCCTGGCCAACCTCAAGATGCCCGACGATCTGGGCGGCCAGCGGATCGGCGGCAAGGTCGCCGAGGCGATCAACCAGGCCAACTCCTTCCGCGCCGAGACGGTCCAGGCCATCCGCCGGGCCGCCGAGAACTTCTCCCAGTTGCTTACCGAGTACCGCCGCAACCCCCGCATCCTCCCCGCCCGCCTGTGGGAGCAGGCCCGGATCGATGTCTTTTCCAACCCTGACATCGAGATTCTCTACGTGCCCACGTCCCAACTGGAGATCATCACCAACCGCGACCCCACGGTCGCGCGTGAGCGTGAGACCAGGCGCCTCGAAGCCGAGCAGGAAGCCGCCCGCGAACGCGGGCAGAACTGATCGCCCGTCTGGCCGGGACCCGCGCCCTCTAACGGCCATCACAACGATCACACCCCGAAGCCCAGGGACTGCAGTCCCTGGGCTTTGGTCGTTGCGTTCCGAGGCGGACCGATCTCCCCGATCGTCTATGCTTTGCCCCGATGCGGTTCCTCAAGGCACAGTACTTCTTCACCTTCGCCGTGTTCGGCTGCGTGCTGCCCTACCTCTCGGTGTTTCTCGCCGACGACCGCGGGCTGGACGACGTGGAGATCGGTTACATCCTGAGTTTCCAGGGTGTCGCGGTGCTGATCACGCCCGTGCTCATGACGGCGATGGCCGACCTGCGGGTCCCGGCCCGGGCGCTGATCGCGCTGATGTTCACGCTGGCCGCCATCGGCCTGGCATGCCTGCTGGGCAGCGACACCGTGGTCCTGATCACCGCCGCCCATGCTCTGTTTGCGCTCGCGTTTGCACCGATCACCTCGCTGCAGGACGGCCTCAACTTCGCGGTCCAGCGTGACCGCGAGCGCCGGGGGCTGGCGCGCGTGCCGTATCACCGGGTCCGCGTCTGGGGCACCTTCGGGTTCATGGCGCCCAGCATCGTCATCTACCTGGGTCTCTCGGCGGGCGGGTCGATCAGCCTGGTGCTCATCGCGGGCTATCTCGCGGCCGGGCTGGGCGCGGTCTCGGCCTTCGGGCTGCCCGCCCTGCGCGAGCCGAAGGACGCCGGCGGCGCCCTGCCCACCCTCGACGCCGCCCGCACCCTGCTCGCGCCCCGCGTCCTGGGGTTCTGTGTCGCCATGTGGATCCTCCACCTCGCCTCCTCCGCCTATTACGCTTTTTATCCGCTCTACCTCACCGAAACCGTCGGCCTGGCGCCGAAATGGGTCGGGCTGATCGCGACCGGCGGCGTCGCCATCGAGGTCTTCTTCATGCTCGGCTTCGGGCGGATGCTCCGACGTTTCGGCCTGCGCAAGCTCATGATCGTCGGCGCCGGCGCCATGGTGCTGCGCTTCGGCCTGATGGCGGTCTTCGTCAACGCGCCCGTGGCGATCGGCACGCAGGTCCTGCACGGGATCATGGTGCTTGCCGTCCACGTCGCGCCGCCGGTCTATTTCAACCACCACGCCGACGACCGCTTCCGTCACTCGATCCAGGGCCTTTACGCCATGACGGTTTACGGGACCGGCCGGATCGTGGGCAACGTCCTGGCGGGCTACGTCGCCGCCGTGTCGCTGACCACACTCATGGCGTACAGCGCCGCGCTCAGCGCCGCCGCCCTGATCCTCTTCGCGATCGCCCTCGCTCATCCGGCCCACCGACAGGTGCGGGCTTGAGGGCAAACCATCTCCAATACCAAACACATCAGCCAAACCGCGTCGCGGCCCGGCTGGGTGTGTAGTGGGTAGATGTGGACGATGGTTGGTGTGCGGGGGGGAGGCGTTATGGCGGCGTCACACGCCCTTGCCGAGGATCATCAGGTATCCGAGCGCAGCCTGAGCGAAGGAAACACCCGAAAGGATCATGATGAAGACGATCTGGAAGAGGCGGTCGCGGGGATGCCGGATGAGCCAGACGATCGGGATCAGCCAGATCAGCAGCCACAGGAACATCACCGCGCCCATGAAGGCGATATCGCTCGGCCCGACAAGCAATGCGATGGGGTACAACAGGCACGCGATCACGCCCCCGAACACGAGCGCCGCTTCGGAAGGATCGTCGAACAGGTGATGGCATGCCGCGACCGCGAGCAGCGGCCAAACCGTCACCGCAAGCAGAGACATCCATAACAGGTTGAATGCCAACCATCCCGCGGCCGCTCCCGTTTCTTCATGCGTGCTCATCGTGGGCGAGGGTTTGCCCGCAACGGTGGGGGGATGCTTGGGCTGGGTCTCTTCGGTGGATATGCCACACCTCGAATGCCTTTATGGGCATCAAACCGCACGACTGGCGTCCAATATACCCTGAAATCACCGGTGAACCTCTCCGTCCGGCGGGCCGGTTTTCCTTACGAATCTTAGAAGGTACAGGGCGCCTCAAAAAGCTCTGAAGCGGCCAGAAAAATCGGACCATAAAGGACCAAAACTGGCGGGCGATGCCATAAATCCGCTTTAATGCACGACATTTCGAACCAAATGCTTGACATTTGGTTCGTTTTGGTTCATAATCCAGGCATGCCGGAATCCGCCCCCTCCACCAAGAGCCGAGTTCAGGCGTATGCGACGATCAAGTCCTGGATCGAGCAGGGCCGACTCTGTGAAGGCGAGGCCCTGCCTGCCGAGCGGGAGTTGGCCCAGAGGCTGTCGCTGGGGCGCCGCCCGGTGCGTTGGGCGGTGGAGCAGTTGGACCGCGAAGGCCTGATCCGCCGGGTCAGCCCGCGCACGCGCGTGGTGGTCGGGCCGGTGGAGGCACAGGGGCCGCGGGCGGGCGGAGCGACCCCGGGCGTCCTGTCGGGGGCGGTGGTGGTCCTGGCCGGCGAGCAGCTGCCGGATGAAGAACAGCAATCGACCTTCGCCGGCGGGTGGCAGATGCACGTGATCTACGGCGCGATGTCCGCGGTCCGCTCCCAAAAGCGTCACCTGCTCAAACTCAACACCTGCCTCCTGCCCCTTGCCGAGATCAAGGAGTTGCGTGACGCCGAGGTGGCGGGCGTCGTCGTGCCGGCGTTCACCGGCGAGGCCGAGCAGCGTGCGAAGATGCTCAACCACATCGAGCGGTGCGGCATGAAGTGCGTGGTGGAGACCGACGGCCCCGGAGACGACCGGTTCCACCAGGTGCTGCCCGACCACGAGGGCGGGGCCTACGCGCTGACGCGTCTGCTGATCGGTCGGGGGCGGCGCCGAATCGTCCACTTGGCCGGCGTCAAGCCGGTGTGGTGGGTCGAGGCGCGTTTACGTGGGTATCGCCGGGCGATGGAAGAAGCGGGTCTTGAGCCGCTGCCGCCGCAGCCCGTGCCGCGTTCCGACGATTGGGCCGTCAAGCGCGGGGACGCGGAGGTCTTCTCCCGCGTCGCCCGGCACAACGCGGGCTACCTGGTCGACCGCCTGACGGCGGCCTCTGAGCCGGCGGACGCGATCATGTGCCTCTCGGACGAGTCGGTGAGTTTCGTCGCCGCCGGGTGCCGCCTGTGCGGCAAGACGCCGGGCGATGACGTGTTACTGACCGGCTTCGACAACTACTGGCAACAGTCCTGGGGCCGTCGCTATGAACCCGCGGCGCCGCTCGCCACCATCGATAAGAACAACACCGAGATCGGCCGACGGATGGTCGAGGCGCTTCTCGAATCTTCTCCGACGCCCGCACGGCATGTCGTTGCATCAAAACTGATCGATCTCGCTCCCTGACCGACGCTTCATTCCCACGGAGGTTTTCATGCTTCGACTCACCACGCTTCTCGTCTCGCTGTCATGCGTCTCGATGCTGACCGCCTCCAGCGGCGCATCGTCCATCTTTCTCGACACGTTCGACGCCGGCAGCGTGATCGACAGCCAGAGCGACTTCGAGACGATCTACCGCGTCGACCCCGACCGTAACGGGACCATTCGGTGGAGCTACGGCGCCTCCGCCGGCCGCGACGGCTCCGGCGGGCTCAACGCCAGCGGCGGCGACGGCACCTGGAACACCCGGCGCGCCGGCTTCGACGGGTTTTCGGACTCCCGCACCGCCTTCACCCTCAGCGTCGACGTCAACGTCGACCCGGACGCCGGCGCCGGCTTCGACGTCGCGGCGTATTACTTCCTTCGGACCGCCAACACTTCGCTGTCGCAGTCCACGTCGAAAACGCCGCCCCTGGGCGACGTCCTCAGTTTCGGCCTCGTGGACGACGGCGGCGAAGACGTCGGGCGGTATTCCGTGTTCTCCAACGGCTCGAACATCGGCGCCCTCACGCTTGAACCCGACGACGACGCGACCGATGACGACCCCTCCTTCCTCCGGCTCGTGGGCACATTCACCCGGGATGAGAACGGCAACTTCGACCTCGTGCTCGAGGTGCTGGACCTTGCCGCGCCGGCGCCCGTGTCGCTGGGCGTCTTCACCCACAACGACATCGTGCAGGCGGCCGTCGCCAACGCACCGGCCCTTTACGCCGCGTTCGGAGGGCGGGCGCGCAGCGAAGCCGGCGTCTTCGACGTCGATAACTTCTCCGTGTCCGTCGTGCCCGAGCCAGCTTCGCTTGCGCTGCTGAGCGTCGGGGTGCTGTGCCTGCGAACCCGGCCGGCGCCCTGACGCGTAGCATCACCTGTCCCCAGCCGCGCACTGGCCGTTTCGGGCCGACGCCCCCGTGATGAACCAACCCTGATGGAAACGCATCACGCATGACCGCAATCCCTCCCCGACGCGCTTTCACGCTCATCGAACTCCTGGTCGTCGTCAGCATCATCTCGGTGCTGATCGCCGTCCTGCTGCCCGCGTTGCGCAACGCGCGCGACGCGGCCCGGGCCGTGGGCTGCGCCGCCAATCAACGGCAGCTCGGCATCGCGTTTCAGAACTACTCGACCGACCACAACAACTACGTGACCTACACCGCCTGGAGCTTCGACAACGGCAGCGAATGGTCGTTCGACGATAACCTCGCCACGTACTTCGGGGTCTCGCTGACCCCCGGGCAGATCAACAGCGGCGACAAGAACCTGCTGCACGACCTGTGGGGCGAGTCCGGCGAAGTGCTGGCGTGTCCCTCGGACCCCCAGACGCCGGTCAACCGCTTCACCTACCGCCTGCCGACACATAGCAACAACACGGCCTCGGCGAACAGGCGGATCGACTCGGGCGGCATCGGCGTCGGCGGCAACGAGTCCGCCGCGGCGCCGACGCGGTCCTGGCCCGACCAGTGGCGCCTGGAGGAGGTCTATCAACCCAGCGCCACCCTGATGGCGGTCGAAAAAAGCGATAACCAGAGCGGCAAAGGCAAGGCGGGCCGCAAGTCCGTCCGACGCGCACGCGACCAGGTCGCCGACATCTCGGTCAACCAGGCCACGCTGACCCTCCATGGCGGAACGTACAACTACCTCAAGGTCGACGGGTCCGCGGCGAGGCTCGACCCCGTCCTGACCGTCCAGGACCAGGACCTCGGCCGGCTTGTCGGCGGCGACTCCAACAGCATGTGGACGGTCAACCCCCGCGACTGACCGCTTCTCTCATCGAACACCCCCCACGGACCTCGATATGTCCCCGCTTCCCCATCGCTCGCATCTTCAACGCTTGTGGCTGCTGTTGGCGTGGCTGACGCTCGCCGCCGCCCCGGCTTTCGCCGACGCCCAGACCCGCGAACGCGACTGGTGGCGGTTCGAGGGCAACGAGTATTGGAACCTCTTCTTCCCCAAGCGGGACAAAGAGCGGCCCGAGCCGGCCACGATCGAGGCGGTCGAAGGCGTTCGCGTGCTCAACATCCGGGCGCTGGATCAGCCGGTCGCCATCGGTGTTTACGGGGGCAACCGGCAGAAGAACGTGTCGTTGCTGCGGGAGTTGCAACGCATCGACTTCCGCGTCGCGCTCGAAGCGGGGCCCCCGATGCAGGTGGTGCTCACCCTCCGCGACGCCAAGGGTGAGAAATGGCGTTTCACGCCCAAAACGCTCGACCGCCAGACCGAAACGATCACCTGGCGCTATCCGGAAGACGTGGAAGAGGTCTACCACGGCGACCCGCCAAACAAGCAGGTCGATGATGCGTTGCATCTGTTCAACCTGCGGTTCACCCGGCCCGGAAGCGACGAGGCGAGCCGAATCGTCCTCCGCGGCGCAGCGGTGACGGAGTACGTGCCGGCCACGGAGGCGATCAAGACCTCGCTCAAGACCACCGCCGAGTACCCCGTCATCTACAAACAGGACGCCGGCGCGGCGGCGGTGGTGGTTGAGAACACGTCGGCAGAGGCCAGGCGGGGTTCACTGACCATGACCGTCACCGAACGCGACGGCGGCACACAACACAAGACACATGCGTTCACGTTGGACGGCGGCGCGGCCCGGGCGTTCCCGATGACGCTCGGCCTGCAGACCTACGGCGTCAAGACCCTCGACATGACCGTGGCCGTGGATGGTGACACGCGGACCGACACGACCCGGTTCGCCTACCTCGATCCCGTCGGCAACGAAGGCGGACGCGACGACCCCTTCGGTTTCTGGATCGGCGGCGCCAAGAGCGAAACCGACTACGCGATCATGGCCGCCATCGGCGTGGAGGGCGTCCGCATGGGGCGGAACTGGGTGCATAACGAGAAAAACCCCCGCGAATACGACTGGGAGCCGGTCGACCGCGAGGTCGAGGCGTTCCAGCGCCATGGGTTCCTCATGCACTATCTCGTTTCCTACGGTCACCCCCGATACGCCCGCGAACCCTGGGCGACACAGCTCAAGGGCAAACGCTGGTCGCTCCAGACGGCGCCCCCCCGGCTCGATGAGTGGACCCGCTACGTGCGGGACCTCGCCACGCGCTACGACGGCAGGATCATGATGTGGGAGATCTGGAACGAGCCCGACCTCTCCAGCTTCTGGAAGGGCTCGACCGACGACTATCTCGAACTGCTCCGCGAGACGCACCGCGTGCTCAAGGCCGTCAACGCCGACAACCAGGTGATGACCGGCGGCTTCGCCACCGCGACCTATCACGGGGGGCACGCACTCAACCCCGATCTGCAGGAACGCGTCCTCAGCGAAGCCGCCAGCTTCTTCGACGTCCATACCCATCACCAGCACGGGCGCTTCCGGGGGTTCAGGGCGGCGATCGACGGGCCGCTGGCGCGGTGGCGATCGGGTCCGGCGGGCGAGAAGCCGCTGGTGTTCAACGAGACGGCTCTGAGCTACAAGCAGGCCGGCGGGGAATGGGAGCAGGCCGAGGAACTGGTGAAGAAGATGAGCTTCGCGTTCGCGCGGGGCGCGGAGGCCTACGCGTGGTTCGTGTTCTACGCCGGGGGCGGCGGACACGTGAGCGAGTTCGCCATGATCCACGGCCCCCGGAACCAGCCGCGGCCCGCCCTGGCGGCATACAACGAGTTGGCCCGGCAGCTGCGGGACACCGTGTTTGTTGAGCAGCTTGAGGCCGACTCAGGACGGCTGATCCTGCGCTTCGCCGACGCCGCGCGCGGTGAGGAGGTCTTCGTGCTGTGGCACGAAAACAACAACCTGGCCCGTCGGCCGCTCATGCTGCGGGTCCCGGATGGGGTCAGTGTGCAGTTGATCGACCTGATGGGCAACGCCGCGGTGTTGCCGGTGCACGACGGGCTGGCGTCGGTGGACGTCGAACCCACGCCGAGCTATCTGCGGATCAAGGCCGACCCGACCCGAGCGGGAGTGGGTCCCGGGGGCGTGACGGTGCTGGCCCCCCTGATGGCGTTGGCCGACGACGCGATCACGATCGATGAGCAGGGCAGCGGCCGGGCGCGGGTCATGGTCACCAACCCGGCCCCGCAGCCCGCGACGCTGACCATGACCTGGCAAACCGAGGGGCGGCTTGTGGATAAGAACACCATCCGCCTCGACCCCGACCAACAGAAGATCGTTGCGATCGATCTTGAGATCGCCGAGCCGGAAGCTGAACCGCGTCTGTTGATCGAGGCGTCTGTGGCGTCGCTCAACCTCACCCACACGCTTGAGGCCCCGATCGTGGCGACCCGCGCCCTGGCGCGGGGGCCGATCCGGTCGCGGCCGCCGGACTTTATGCTCGCCGACGCCGATCACGTGGTGAATTACTTCATGAACGACCCGGCCAGCCTCAGCAAGAACTGGGGCGGGCCTGACGACCTGAGCGCCAAGGTCTGGCTCACGCCAACCGATGACGGACTCCGCGTGACGGTTCATGTGACGGACGACGTGCACCAGCAACGCAAGGGAGCGGGGAGGCTTTGGCAGATGGACAGCATCCAGATCGGCGTCGCGGCGCTCAAGCAGGACGGTTTCTACGAGATCGGCGCAGCCCTTCACGAAGACGGCGCCCTCCTGAAAAAAGTGTTTGTCAACCCGCCCGGCGCGCGGCTCGACGTTCAGACGGTCAAAACAGACATCCAACGCGACGGCCAGACGACCCGCTACGACCTGACCGTCCCCTGGCGGGTCTTCGGGGAAGACCGCCCCAGCGGGGTCCGATTCAATGTCGTCATCAACGACGCCGACGAAGGCGCCCGCGAGGGCCTGATCCGAATCAGCCCCGGCATCGATGAGAAAAAGGACCCGAACCTGTTTCCGATCCTGTCGATCCCCGCGGAGGAGTAGAGCCGATCGTTTTGACCATCTTAGCCGGCGGGCTACGCCCGCCTGGGCCAGGGCCGCGTAGCGGCCCGGCTAACTGCTCAATGAGAACCACGCACGTCCCGCGGCGTGCGGCCCCACGCAATCCACAGGAAGACCAGGGCCACGGTCATCACGCCCCAGCCCAGGCCCGGGATGCAGCCACGGATGATCCGTCTCAACGTCACGCCGAACCCATCGAGATACGCGGCGGGGTTGCCCGCCCCGAGCATCACCCAGACCGTCATCATCCAACTCACCACGCTCAGGACCAGCCCCAGCACGAAGGCGCCCCGGTGCGCGACCAGCGTGAGCGCCGCCAACACCGAGCCGAACAGCAGGTATCGCTCATGGATCTGCGCGGCAAACGCGAACCAAACGAGCCACGGCGTCACCACCGCCACGAGAAACCGCCGGTCTCCGCGCCGGTCCTGGCGCGCGATCGCGATACACGTGAGCACCAACAGCCCGACAAACAGGCCCATCAGCAGCCGCCACATCGTGACCGGCGTCCCGAGCCAGGGAAGCTCAAACACCACACTTTTCGGCCGCCAGCGGTAGTCCTTCTGCATGATCGCCGCGAGGCACATGGCGCCGCCCATCTCCAGCCGCCCGGCGAACTTGGTCGCCCCGTACCGCGGGCCGACCTCGAACCACGCCGTCCCCGCCGAGAACAGCGCCATGCACGCCAGCGAGCAGGCCCCCCACAGCCCGCTGAGTGCGGGCCACGCGTCGGCCGGTTTCCACACCGCCGCGCCCGCCGCGGCCAGCGCCGCGGCCGTCATGCCCAGGCCCCACCCCCAGCCGCCCAGCGTCCAGGACACCCCGCCGACGTACGCCGCCAGCGTCCCCACCGCCGCCCATGACGACCAGCGGTCCCATTGCCATCGGGTCGCCCCCACCAGCACGGCCGCCAGCAACCCCACCGCCGCCAGCCACGCCCACGCCCACGTCCAGACCCGCTCGGCGCCGTCCCACCGGGTCGTCATCCATGGCAAGAGCACCACGCCCGCCGCCAGCAGCAGCCCGCACAGCCACCGCACCGCCTCGAGGGGCCGGCCCATGAACAGCGGCCAGAGCACAAACACCGGCGACATGATCATCAATTGGCCCTTGAACATCGCGCCCAGCCCCATCACCGCCCCCGCGACCCACCACCGCCCCGTCATCCCCGCCCACACAGCCCAGGCGTAAAACGGCAGGACCCAGGTGTCCGTGGCCGGCCGGCCGAAGGAGTTGATCATCGACGCCGGGTTGAGCAGCAGCACCGACGCCGACGCCAGCGCCCACCACCCCGCGCGCCGTCTCTCGCGTGGGCCGCCCCACCGCCGCAGCCAGCTCCACACGATCGCGAACACGCCGCAAGCGGCCGCCAGCTCCATCGCCAGGTGCACCCCCACCACCGGCCAGTTGGCCGACAGCGGCGGGCGCCACTGCTCCCCGCCCACGAGCTTGACCCACGCCCACGCCACGACGAGCCGCAGCGGCACATAGTCCAGGCCATATTGGCTGCCGTCGTGGCCGGCGACGACCGCGTCGTAGGTGTTGAGCAGCCCCACCTCGCCGGCGAACGTCCCCCAATGCCACGCGTTACGCAGGTCCGGCGCATACCGGATCGCGGCGGTGCTCTCCCACGTCCACAGACGCAGGCCCACGCCCGCCGTCAAAACCACGACGGCGACCAAGACCCCCAGCGCCAATCGCCAACGACAAAACTTTGCAAACCCGATCGCCACGGGGAGCATCATACTGCGACGCAATCTTCGTGCGGGGTCCCGTTGGCCCCGGGCTTTGCCCGGGGTCATTGGGGCATCTCCCCGGGCGAAGCCCGGGGCTAACGAAACCTCTGTAATTAAAGTGATTGAAAGCAACACAGGCCCGCGCTTGCGAGCGGGCCTGTGCGACTTTCTCCCCTGCGCCCCGTGGAGCGAGGTTGGCTTGATTGAGTCCGGCCGATTCAGCCGGCCTGGGCGAGGTCGCGCGCTTTTTCGATCAGCTCGGCGCCGACCTCCGGCATCGGGTAGTGCTTCATGAGGAATTCGCGGAGCTGCTTCGACTCGGCGATGCGGAAAAAAACCACGCGGTCGATCCGGTTGGTGGCGAAGGTCACGGCCCGGGCCAGCCGCTTGCGGCTGGCGGCCATGAGCAGGTCGCCGCCGTGCTCGAACCGCACGGGCAGGATCTCGAACTGCCACGCCTGGCGGCGATTGATCGTGCGCAGGGCTTCGTCGTCGAACTCCACATGGGTCAGATCGAGCGTCCCGGTGAAGCGGTGGTACTGCTCGACCCAGGCGTTTTCGATCGACTCCAGGGTCACATCGAACATCCGTTCCGCGAGGACGCCGAAGGGCAGCTTCTGGGCCTTCTGGGCCTGGATGACCTCGAAGACCTGTTGCTCGGTGAGGACGCCCTGCTCGACGAGGATCTGACCGATACGGATGGCTTGAGGCACGATGCAAACTCCTAAAAAGACCGGCCCCGAACCGGCGGCCGGTGATAGCAGCATCGGCGGGTTAAGGGAGCGGCCTTAGCCGGCGGAAGGAAGAAAGCAGGGTTAACCGGGGGGCAAGCGGCGGACGCGGCGCGACCGGCGCAACCGATCAGGGATCGGGACGCGGCACAGGAAATATGCGTCGGGACTCAAGTCGCGCGGTTCAAACCCGTCCAGCCGCTGCGCCCGAAATCACTCTTCGGGATTGAGGACCTCGATCGTGCTGAGCTGGATGACGCGGAGCTTGAGCGTGGGGTCGTAAAGCGTCGGTCCCGCGACGCCG
>JANQFR010000096.1 GCA_028277745.1 Phycisphaeraceae bacterium | reverse complement strand
GGCCTACCGCGACCCCGCCCCCGGGACCGGGACCCTGCAGAACGGGTCCGTCGTCTGCACCATGCAATACGACGGCCAGGGCCGACGGATCGTCAAGGCGGTCACCAACAGCAGCGACCTCGACGCGACGTATCACTATTACTACAACGGCCAACAACTCATCGAGACCCGCAACGGCTCCGACCTGCCGATCAAGCAACACGTCTGGGGGCTAACCTACATCGACGAACTCGTCCAGACCTCGCTCAATGACGACCCCACCGACCAGACCGAGGGCGACGGGACCCAGAGCCTCTGCGAGTCGGACTACTACGCCCTGCAGGACGCCCACTTCAACGTCCTGGGCGTGGTCGACGCGTCCGGCGTGCTCGTCGAACGCTACGAGTACACCCCCTACGGCCAGCGACAGGTCTACACCTCGGCGGGAGCGAACGACCCGGGCTGCTACGCCCCACGGCTGATCTCCCAACGCTGGCAGGTCGGCGGGGTCGACCAGCCCTACGGCTTTAACGACGTCGGCCACCAGGGACTCATACACGACGAATCCATCGGCTCCATCTACAACCGCGCCCGGCAGCTTCACCCGAGGCTTGGACGGTTCATGCAACGCGACCCGCTGGAATACATAGATGGCTATAATCTATATCGATATATAAGATCTTCTCCGACCAACGGTTTTGATCCATCAGGACTGAAATCCGTAGGGGGGGTAGATTTTGGATTTGGACCCGCAGGAGGCGTGTCGTATGAGGTTGATGAACGGAGCTTCTGCTGCATTACTGCCAATGGCATAGCTTACGCAGATGGAATTGCATTCTTTGATGTCAATCTTCAGCTTTGGGCAGGTATAGGTTTTGGATGGAATATCAATACAATATTTGGTGAATTTGGATTTTTCTTAAAAGGTCCTCGCCAAGAATATGAAGTTGAGGCAAATTTTTTCACTAATCGATGTAACGGGAAGAAAAAGAATTGTATCGAGTTTTCTTGGGGTTACGATATTGGCGGCGAAGTCAGTATAGGAACATTTGTGCTTAACGCATCGGTAAATGGGACAATAGTCGAAGGTAAAATTGTTTTGCAAGCCTGTGCAAAAAGAGCCGGTGGATCGTGGAGCGGTAGCGGGAAAATGACTTTCGATTATATTCTTGGTGATGCTACATACAAAGTCACAAGTTTTACTAAAGTTCTATTTGAAGGAAATGTCTGGGGGTCTTGGGGCGCGTTAGGGAAAGATAGTTTTGAAATATTTTCTTTTACAATCCCATAAAAAAAATAATAGATATGAAACATAGGAAAGTGATTTCATTTATGCATGCGACGTCTGTTATTAGTTTTGGTATAGTACCATTCTTGGCTTTCATACTAAGCCAACGAAAAGGCATCAATGATGTTCGTTGCAATGCCTTGCTAGCGTTATCTTGGATTATTGTTTGCGTAGCCCTTCAGGCTGTGGGTGTAGTATTGATTTATATATCAGGTTCAATTTATTACATGTTCATGTCAGAAGGGCCATTGTTGCGCGTTTCCTTGATTGCGAATTTTTATGAGTACACTGTGGCTGTATTAGCCGTAGTTTTCTCTATATTCGCCGCATGGCGTGCATATAGATGTAAGGGCGCATTTTTCCCTCCTCCCACAAACCTGATTTGTCGTTTACTTGGCTTAATTACTGATCAATTGTTTAAAAAGACAGGCTGAACATCAGCATGTGGTATCTGTAACTGAAAAGTTGCGGCATAATCCCCCTTGTTGTTAGCGTATTTAAAAGCAGAAATTTCTAGGTTTCATGGTTGTGCCCTGAAGCTATGCAACGAGTTTTGATGGCCTCGGGATGATAGGTCACCCCCTATCCCTCAAGCAAAGAGATTCGGCATGCTCACGGTCGGTTTGGATGTTCACCAGCGCTCCTCATCCGTTTGCATCCTTGACACGAATGGCAGGCCCGGAGCGAGCAGAGGGGCCGCCAACCTTCACGTGGCTACACCACCACGTGTGACGCCACCCGACGCACACTCACCCCCGCCAAGTACATCTCGATCAACGCTTCCTCCACCGACGACTCCTGACGCTTGTGGCACTCGATGATCTACGTCTCGAACGACAACGACCGCAGCCGCGGCGCCTTCAGCGTCACCTCCCCGGCCTTCGTCTGCAACTTCCGGGCGTAACTACCGGCCCGCGTGTCCCGACGGGCGTTGGTCCGCTCGTAGCGACCCGTCCCGCACAACGCCTTCGTATCCGCTTCCAGCAAGCCGTTGAGCGTCGATGCCGCGTGTGCCGTCGGAGCGTGGCCGAAACGCCGCGTCATGTTGCTCTGGGCGCCCGATTCGTCAAGAAATACAAGCGATCTCGGCGGCGCGCGATCACGAAGTGGCGGCGACGTTCGACGACGTCAGGCCGCTTCTGCTCGGCGGCAATCAGCGACTTTTTTTGAACGACAGCCCCAGCTTCTTGAGCGTCCGGTGCACGGTCGATTCGGCGACCCGGACGCTGAGGGTGGCCTGCAGTTCACGCAGCGTGACGCCGTGGTGGGCACCACCTGGTCGCGCAGCGTCTACAGGTCGGCGTCGGTGAGTTTGGTGTGGTGCTTGGGCCCGCAGCGGTCGGGTGCCAGCCGATCCGCCGCAGCCCGGCGGCGGTAGGACCGGATCGTCTTCTCATCGACCGCGAAGCGTCGGGCCACTGACGCGAACGGGCGCCCCTTGTTCCAACGCCGAGACGATCTTCCGCCGCAGACTCATGCCGTGCACGCTCATCGAAAGCCTCCATACCGGAAAGCCGCAGCATACGAGACTGGAAGTGATGGCGCGAGGGGCTCTAGCCTGGTACAGCACTGACGCGCCACTTTCATATTTTTATCGACTCAACGCTTGACAGCGATACACGAATTGTGTATTTATGTGTATGGAATTTGCTATGGCGAAAAACAAAATCCAAAAAACAACCCGCCGCTCGGAAGAGGGTGAGATCCGCGTGCAAGTTCCCTTACACCCCGATGCGGTCGCGAAGATTGATGAACTAGCGGATCGGATGAACGTCGGCCGTGGGCGTATGGCGGCTATGCTGCTCGAATCCGGGATCGAAGATAACGAGTGGATCATCAAAATGGTGACATCCGGGGTAATGAGGCCGGTGGTTGCCGTAGTTCAGTCTTGGGCGGATAAGGAGGAAAAGGCGTGAGAGATCCTGCGGCAAGGATGCCAGTTTGTTATTTCCCCGACACCGGCCAACCGGTCCCGGCGGTCCTCACCGTTGAAGACCTGATCCGGTTCCTGTGGCTCAATGAGGTGGGCGTCAAAAACCCACGCCAGACCATCAACGCTATCGTGATATGGGGCTGCTGCGTGGCATTCAGATCAGCAAGCGCATCATGTTGTATCTGGTTGATGTCCTAGCGTTTATCGAGCGGCAGCGAGAGGTGAACCCGCGATGAATCATGTGGCCGTTAACGTTCAGAGCAACGGCGGTTACTGGCAGGCCCAGTGGCGGGACGATCTTGGCTGCAAACACCGCCGCAGCCTTGGGGCGAAAGCGAAGTTCTCGTTGCGTCAAGCCCGCGTGATGGCCAAGCGGCTAGAAGCCGAACTCAACGCCAACGGCCGCCAAGCGCGAGGCGAAGTCGCCCCGGCCTTGGGAGAATTTCTTGATCGGTACTTTGCTCAGAGGGCCGATTTGGCCGCGTCCACCCGAAAGCTCCACGAGCATACGGCCCACATGCTTCGTCAGCACTTCGGAAAAGACCTGGGCATCGATCGCATCACCAAAACGGCAGCGAACGATTGGCGCGTTCTAGTGGGGGCTGGGGCCTTCAGTCCGCGCGACAACATTTCTGAAAACACCGTTCGAAAACACTGCCGCAATGCTCATACGATTTTTGAATTAGCGAGGGCCGAAGATGTCATTTCAAGTAATCCATTCAAATTGCCTCGCCGTCAGACTACGGCCCGTGATGTGGAATGGTTCTACGTCAGTGTTGATCTGACCGAACGTCTGATCGCGGGGTGCGAATGCCCGAAGCGTCGAGCGATGTTAGCTCTGTGGCGATACGCGGGACTACGACAAGGCGAGGCGTTTCAGGTGAACTGGAGTCACATCGACTGGGAAGCATCGCTCTTGACGATTTACGCCAAGAAGACCGGCAGACGACGACAGATCCCTCTAACACCTCGCTTGGCTGAAAAAATCTTAACAGGCGTGTACAGCGAAGCGCAACTGGGGGGAGACATTGTCTTGACGGGGATCAGCAGCAACGCCAAAAACCTACGCCGCTGGTTCGATGGGCTGTGTGAACGGGTGGGCGCGACCCCATGGCCCGAGTGGTGTCAGGTCATGCGGCGGAGCCGGGCGACCGACTGGGCGACTGAGGGCATCGACATCCACTCGGCAGCAAAGTGGATGGGACACTCAATCGCGGTGATGCAGCCGTATTATCTGCAGGTCCCGCTGGAGACGATCGAACGGGTGACGCGACCCGAGCGTCCCCAAAATCGTCCCCAAAGTGATGCAAGACGAAATGCCGATCGTCGTAAGTCGTTGTCGAGGCTGAATGACCGGGGTGGGATTCGAACCCACAACCAGCGGCTTAAAAGGCCGATGCTCTGCCGTTGAGCTACCCGGTCAAGGCGAACTTTGCACGTTATCGCGGGACGCCGGGCGGGTCAAGCAGGCCGATGGGTGGGGCGTTAGGATGCGGCCGATGAAACAGACGCCGTTTTTTGCTCCAGCCACCGACCAGACGCCTGCGGGTGTGTTCGTGATCGCCGAAATCGGGGTCAACCACAATGGGGACGCCGATCGAGCGCGAGAACTGGTCGCGGCGGCGGCGGCGGCGGGAGCGGATGCAGTGAAACTGCAGTTGTTTCGCACGCATCGGCTACTCTCCAACCAGGCGATGCTGGCGGCCTATCAGGACGGCCAGGCGGACAGCGCCGAGGACCTGCTCTCAGGATTGGCTTTGTCATTCGATGACATGCGCCGGGTCGGCGACGCGGCGCGGGAGGCTGGGTTGCGGTTCGTCGTCACGCCGTTCAGCCTGGAGGACGTCGCGGATTTAGCGCAACTCAACGTTGATTTGGTGAAAATCGCGTCGCCTGACGCGGTGAACACGCCGTTGCTGGATGCGGCAGCGACGCTTGACCGGCCCCTGCTGATATCGACCGGGGCGTGCGAATCGGACGAACTGGCGACGGCGGCGGCGACGATCACGCGGTGCGGCGGGGCGTTGTTGCAATGCGTCTCGGCCTACCCCACGCCGGAGGAGGACGCGGCGTTGGGTGGGATCGCGGCGCTCAGGCAGCGGTGGGGCGTGGCGGTGGGTTACTCGGACCACACGGTGTCGATCGAGACGTCGGCGTTGGCCGTGGCGGCCGGGGCGGTGGTGATCGAGAAGCACCTGACCTACGACCGGACGGCCCCGGGGCCGGACCACGCGGCGAGCCTCGACCCGGCCGGTTTTGCCGCGTGCGTGGCCAAGGTGCGTGCCGCCGCGACGATGATGGGACCCGTGCGCAAGGCGATGCTGCCGATCGAGGCGGATGTGCGGCGGACATCGCGGCAGAGCGTGTGCGCCGCCCGGGACGTTGACGCCGGCCACGTGCTGACGCGGGACGATCTGACGGTTCGACGGCCCGGCACGGGCATCCCGGCGGCGAGGTTGGCCGATTGCGTGGGGAGTCGGGTGCGTCAGTCTGTCCCGGCAGGGGATCTGCTGCGGCCTCACATGTTGTGGACCAACGGGGAATCCGGCAGAGATTCTGGATAGAACATATCTGTTTTGCCGATACCCAATGACGGTCCTGCGTTTCAATGCTGGGAGTCCGTCATGCTGGATTGGCTGTTAGTGGTCGCGGCGGCGTATCTGCTGGGTTGCTGGGGTTTTGCCATCTATTCCGTCGGCTGGCTGTGGCGGATCGGCAGGGCGTCGGGCTCGCCCGAACCCTTGGCGTTCGAGCGGCGGCCGCTGGCTGGATCTGCGTCATCGTCGAATCCGACCCGCAAGGCGGCTTAAGCCGGTGCGGGATTATCGTTACGTTGAACGATCTGGGCGGCCTCGGTGATAGCCCGTTTCAGGCGCGAGCGGTACCAGAACAATAAAACCAAAGCCCAGATGCTGAAGACGATCTGACCGATTCCGCCGATCGCTTGGGTGGCCCAGATGAAAATCATGCCCGGGCTCAAATATCCTGACCAGGAAAACGCCGTGGCCGTGGTGTTTACCGACTGCGCAATAACTTGTCCACTGGGATCGGTGGTGACGACCTCAACGCTGACCGCGCCATTGCTGTAATTCGTCGTGGTGGTCGTGACCGTATTGCCATTGGGCTGGGTATAAGACGAAACTTGCGGCGAGCCGACCGGTTGAGCAGAGGCGGAAGGCGAAGCATTCTGAGACGATGAAGCCTGATTCAGGTTTTGCTGGGTAGCGACGAAGCCCATGACGCCGCCAACCAGCATGACAATCGTACTGATAGTGACGCCCCACTTGACGATTTGAGTCTGTCGGATGAGCCGCGCTAAGGGGATGCGGGCGGCGAGGCTTGCCGCATACGCCAACAGGGTGAACGTGCCCGCGAGACTTATGGCGTCATTGAGAAGGCTCAAACTCTGGGTGGTTTGCCAATCGAGCGAAAAAGAACCGGCCGAGATGATGAGGAGCGCGGCGCCCCAAAGGTATGAGATCACCGTAAACAAACGAGCGAGCCGCCGCATACGCTCAGGTTTTTCACGGCGAGGGGTGATCGATCCGGGTTCTGCGGTGGTCATCAGCCAGACCCCGGCGAGACCGATCGTCATGGGGATAAGGAAAATCAAATAAATCCACAGATAACCAGCGTAAAAGGAGATGATGAATGGCGTGATCACGGTAAAAGCTACGAAACAGAGCACGACTGACAGGATCATGACCAGATAGACAGTCAGTCCTTGTCGGACCTTACGGAGCCAGGAAAGGCAACTCAGCACGAGCAGATCGCCGCGGACCGATTCGGCGATCGGTTTGCCGCACTCAGGACAATCATCGGTCGGAAGGGCGGTGCGAAGGTTGTAGCCACAGTCAATACAAGTCAGGTCATGATCGATTCGGCCGTTGGCGTCAAGCAATAATCGGTCATCGGCGGGAAAGGCGGTCATGCGAAGTTCCTCCGGCGGCTCTCTTCAAAACCCTGAATGTCGGAGCCGTCCTGTTGATGCCCCACCATCGTATGGTTCATGGTTGTCTTCTTCTTGATGGCTGGTCCCCGGTAGGGCAGCCGGCCCGAAGCCTTTCAGAACATACCATTATCGTGAGCGCTGATTTCGGACATTTCCTGAAGAACATCCCAATGCTCTACGATCTTGCCGGCATCGTCGAATCGAAAGATGTCGACCCCGGCGTATTCAAGATCGTCGGGCCACTTCTGGTGGCAATGAAGAACGACCAAGTCGCCTTCCGCGATAGCCCGCTTGATTTCGACCCGTTTGCCTGGGTATTCGCGCGCCATGCGCTCGAAGTAGTCGATGAAACCGTCTTTGCCGGTCGCTACATGTGGGTTGTGTTGAATGTAAACATCACCGACAAAGCGCTCGATCGCATCGCGCGGCTCGCATTGATTGAACATCAGATCGTAAAAGGCCATTGCATTCGATTTATTCTGCTCAAGGCGGTTCATGCCGTTCTATCCATAGGTGTCAAACTGAACGCCGCATGATGATAAATCTGAGCCCAGCACCACAGCAAGCCCGCGGCAGGAGCCGCGGACTTAAAGCGGTAGGGCGTGCGAAGCTGACGGGTGATCACGCCGGCGAGGGCATGGCGCCGGGGGCTTCGTCGTCGCGCGACTTCGGGGCGGGGCGTGAGGGCTTCTGCGCCGGGGCGGCGGCTTTCTTCTTCTCGGCCGCGAGCAGGTCGCTGACCGTCGGTTTGCCGAGTTCCTCGCCGCGCATCAGCTTGTCGACGTCTTCACGCGAGAGCGTCTCGTACTTGAGCAACGCCTGGGCCAGCGCTTCGAGCTGGTCGCGGTGCTCTTCGAGCAGGTCGCGGGTCTCCTGATACGTGCGGTTGATCAACGCCTTCACCGCGGCGTCGATCTTCTCCGCGGTCTCCTCGGAGTAGAGCTTGTCGGGCTGCTCCCAGGGGTTGCGTGACTCGTCGGCGCCGTACATCAGGAAGCCCAGATCGTCATCCATGCCGTATTGGGTGACCATGGCCCGGGCGATGCTGGTCGCCTGGCGGATGTCCATCGCGGCGCCCGAGCTGATATCGCCGCAGAACATCTCTTCGGCGATCCGGCCGCCGTAGGTCACGCGGAGCTGGGCGAGCAGGGCCTTACGCTGATAGATGTGGCGGTCCTTCTCGGGGAGCATGAAGGTGACGCCCATCGCCTGGCCGCGCGGGATGATCGTCACCTTGTGCAGCGGCTCGCTGTCCTCGTCGTAATACATGACGATCGCGTGGCCGGCTTCGTGATAGGCGATGATCCGCTTCTCGTCCTCCTCGACCTTGTGACTCTTGCGGGCGCGGCCCCAGCGGACCTTGTCGCGGGCCTCTTCGAGGTCGTCCTGCTCGACGAAATCTTTGCCGAGCATCGTCGCTCCGATCGCCGCTTCGTTGATGATCGCCTCGAGGTCGGCCCCGGAAAACATGGGGGTGCCCCGGGCGAGCTTTTCGAGGTCGACGTCGGGCGAAACCTTCACCTTGCGGGCGTGGACCTGGAGGATCTCCATGCGGCCCTTGATGTCGGGCGGGGGCACGTCGATCTGCCGGTCGAACCGGCCCGGCCGGGTCAGGGCGGGGTCGAGCACGTCCTGCCGGTTGGTTGCGGCCATCACGATCACCTGGTCCGACGACTCAAAGCCGTCCATCTCCACGAGGATCGCGTTGAGGGTCTGCTCGCGCTCATCGTGCCCGCCAGAGGAGAACCCGCTGCCGCGGCGGCGCCCGACGGCGTCAATTTCATCCAGGAAGATGATGCACGGCGCCGACTCCTTGGCCTGCTTGAACAGGTCGCGGACGCGCGAGGCGCCGACGCCCACGAACATCTCGACAAAGTCCGAGCCGCTGATCGAGAAGAACGGCACGTCCGCCTCACCGGCGACCGCCTTGGCCAGCAGCGTCTTGCCGCAGCCCGGCTGCCCGCACAGCAGCACGCCGCGCGGCACGCGGCCGCCCAGCCGCTGGAACTTCTTGGGGTTCTTCAGGAACTCGATGATCTCGCTGACTTCCTCTTTGGCCTCTTCGATGCCCGCAACGTCGCTGAGCATGACCGAGGAGTGCTCCTTGTTCATGACCTTGTGACGCGACCGGCCGAAGCTGCCGAGCATGCCCGGCCCCCCCCCGGCGTTGCGGAGGCTGCGGAACACGAAGAAGTAGATCAGGAACGCGATGAGGATCACCGGCCCCCACGAGATCAACAGGGTGAACAGCAGGTTGTTGGAGGTGTGCTCCTCGTAAGCGGCGCCCATCGCGTCGAGTTCGGCGACACGCAGGGCCTTGGTGCCGGGGCTGATCCCCACCGAGTACCGGGTCCGGGCGGCGCCGTCGGCCGACGTGCCGGTGGCGTCGGGCTTGAGCTCGCCGACGATCTTCTGGTCTTCGACCACGATGTTCTTGAACGAACCGTTCTGGACGTATTCTTTGAAAGTGAGCCAGGTGACGTCCTTCGCGGCGTTCTGGGCCTGGTTCATGAGCAGGAGCAGGGCGATCGCCAGCCCCGCCAGGAGGATCCAGCCAAAACGGGACATGAAGTTGCTGTTCCGCGGCGCCGTCGGCGGGCGTCCCTGGCCGCGTTTCGAGGCGTCTTCGTTCGTTTTGGGGTCTTGATCTTCAGCCATGCACGATCCTTCGTTGCCGGGCGGCCGTCGTATGTGGAGCAACGGCATTCATTTCCTACGTCTTCGGCGCCAACAAGTTCATTGTAGGCGCAACCGCGTCTGCGGGGGATATCGGCCGATTCGACGCTGGGATCGCGGAAATCGCTGCGTCCGATTATTCCTCGGCCGCCTCCGGCGCCTCCCCTGGCGCCTCTCCCGACGGGGTGGCGGCGGGGGAGGCGGGTTGCCCCTCGGCCTGGCCCTCGGCCGGCGGTGGGGCGGTGAGCCAGTCCGAACGCATCGCCGACACGATGTCGCGGGCCATCGATTGCACCGCCTGGTACTGCGCGATCTGCACCGGCTCGCCCACCGAACGGGCCGGGATGTAGCGCCCCACCGAGCTGAACCCCCGCCGATCGATGATCGGCCGGCCGGTCCGCAGGTCCTGCCACTCGAAATTCACCGTCAGCGTCAGTTCCAATTCATCCGGCACGTTGCCGTCCCGGCGACGCGACAACAGGCTCTGCTCGATGCTCGTGATCGTCCCCGTCAGGCGCGTGTCGGCCGCCCCGGACGCCACCACCTTGTAGGGCGTGCGCTTCTCGATCTCCTTGACCAACGCTTCGGTCAGCTTGAACTCGACGCCGCGATAGAACGTGAGGTTTTCGAAGATCGGCGCCGACACCGTGCGGTACCCCTCGGGATACAGCTCTTTCGAGTTGTACCCGCACCCGGCCAGCACGAAACAGGCCAACACGGCGGCAGCGCAGCGGTGAGTCACCGGCCCCCCTCCTCTTCACGGAACGTATCGATCTCGGGCGTCATCGCCGGGTCGCCGCCTTCGGTGGCGCCGATGTCATCGCCCTCAAGGTCCCGCACCGTATCAGCCAACCCTGCCTCCTCGGCCGCGGAGTCCTCAGGATCGAACCCATCGGGATGGTGCCCGCACCCGGCCAGCACAAGGCAGGCCGACGCGGCGACGCAGCGGTGAATCACTCGTCCTTCTCCTCTTCGCGGAACGTGTCGATCTCCGGTGTCATCGCCGGGTCGCCGCCTTCGGTGGTGTCGATGTCGTCGCCCTCGATGTCCCGCACCGTATCGAGCAACTCGCCTTCCTGGGCCGGGGTCAGCCCGCCTCGCCTTTCGCGGGCTTCCTCCACCGGGCGCAGCTCGTCACGGTTGGCCGGATCGTTCAGGTCAATCGCCTGGTCCCGCGGCGGCGGGGCGATCGGGATGTTCGCGGTCTTCTGCACCACCGGGATCGGCAGCTTCGCCAACCGGGCGATCGCCTGCTGGGCGGCCGGGGTCTCGGGGTGCTCCTCAATAATCCGGCGGTACAGGTACGCCGCCGAAATATCCTCGCCGCGCGTGTCGTACCACCGCGCGGTGTTGAGGTCCTTCAACGCCAGTGAAGCGTTGATGCGGATCAGCAGCGCCTCGGCGCCGATACGCTCCGCCGCCGCGGGGAACTCGGCCTGGTACATCTTCAGCCGCTCCAACGCCTCGATCAGCCCCGTCGGGTCGAACGCCGGCCCCTTGAACCGTGCAAGATTGGCCTGGATCAGGCGGAGCATCGCCCATTCACGCTGCGTGCTGCTGGGGTAGTTCAGCAGAAACAGGTCGTAAGCATCCGAAGCCAGCGTCATCCGGCCGTCTTCGAAGTAATAGTTGGCTAGGGTCAGGCTCGCCCGCTCGCCGATTTCCGACCCCGGGGCCCGCTCCTGAATACGGATCAGCAGCTCCGCCCCCTCCCCCTCGGCCGGCAGGAGCCGCATCCCCAGGAACTTGCGTTTCATCCCGCTGGTGAACAGGCGGGCGATCTCGTACTCCCGCTCCAGCGCCGTGCGGAACTGCTCCGTGGCGGGGTAGACCCGGGCGACATACTCATAGTCGAACAGGGCGGCGTAATAGCTGCCCATCGCCGATTTCGCGTCGCCCTCAAGCAGCCGGGCCTCGACGAGCAGCGGGTCGTTGGGATGGTCCTCCTGCCACTGCTCAGCAAGCTTGAGGGCCTCCTTGGGCTTGCCCTCCGCCAGCCGCTTACGGATCGTCTGGAGTTGCCCCGCCGGCGAGTCGGGCGGCGGGGCTTCCTGGAGCCGCCAGCCGTCGCCATCGAGCTCAAACGTCTCCTGAGCCGCGCCGCGCGGCGCCGCCAGGAGGCATGACGCCACCACAAGTGGCGCCCAGAAACGGGTCATCGAGATCGAACGCATGGAGGCTCCGACAAACAATCCAGCGATCATAAGCCCCGCGTCCGCCGCCCGCAATCCGCCGGCCAGCCCCTGACGAACCCTCACCGTTTACCGCAGCCGAGCCTGCCCCGCATTTCTATGCCTTGCGTCACACAGGCCCAAACACTTCCCGCCTATCCCGCCCGCCCGATGTTGACACCGCCCGCGCGCGGTTTACAATGCGCGACTTGATCACAAGGCAAGCACGCCTCCTTAGCTCAGTCGGTTAGAGCATCGGATTCTTAATCCGCAGGTCCTAGGTTCGAGTCCTAGAGGGGGCATTCATCATCCCAAGACGCCAGCCCGTTTCCCGCGAGCTGGCGTTTCTTCTTTTGATAAGCCTGCCTACTGGGCCTCGTCTGCATTTCATAAGATGGCGTTGACGGGATTTAAAGGCTGCCTAAAAAGTCCGATAATGCATGATGATGTCTTTGATAGGTTTTTGTATACCCTAACGCTATCTGTGGATAAATGGCCGGTTTGTTAACCCTAACAGACAAGGGTATTGACCACCGCAACCGGTGACGGTAAGTTGCGGTGGTCGAAGCCACGACGCGGCTGCAACCGCGTCGAGGCGGGCCGATGGGCAGGACGCCCACCGGCTGCCGAGCGGCTTGACCCGCTCGGAGTTGGACACGCTGAGTTACCCAGCGTGACCAAGGCGCATTGTAGCAACGGGCACCTGTAGGTAGGCATCTGCCGTAAATCCTCCCGAAGCTTCAATGCGTTGATCGCCGACGGGCGATCGGAGAGCAGTCCCGCCCGAAGGATGACGACTCGGGCGAAGACCGTGCCCCGGCGTGGCCCATCGAGGTTGAACACGTCGAGAACACAGGACGGCCGCAAGCGGGAATGCTCTTTTTGATCACGTCGTGACCCCAGCGTGTCCCTGACGCCGGACGACCCGGCAGAAGGGACCGACCATGTCGGCGCCTCCCACCTTGCCCACCGCGTACTGGCGGATCACGGGCATCATCGTCGAGCTCCGCGAGCTCAAGTCACGGAAGAATGAGGACTGGCGGGGGTATATCGCCAAGGTCGCCAGCCTGGGCGCCACGTTTGAGCTGCAGCTGCGGCGTGAAGACTTCGCCAACGTCGCCGAGGGCCAGTACCTGGCGTTCCGCGGCCGGTTCGATCAGCAGGGCGAGTACCAACGCTTCATCGTCGAACAGATCGCCGACCCCATGAAGGCCGAGGCCGGGAAGGGGGCGGCGTGATGAAGGGTCAACTGCAACACCGGCCCAGCGGTGGGGCGGATCATCGGACGGGCCGTGAGGGGGGGCGGCCGCCGGAGGCGGCTTCCGATGAAGTCCTCTCGTACCGCTGGGAGGCCCACCTGGAGGACGGCGCCCGCCGCCAGGGGTGGCTCCATTGCCCGGACCCGACCGTCGAGGGCTACTGGCTGATCAGCGATCTGGCGGAGGACCTGGCCAATTGCTTTGCCGACCCCGACTCTCCGACGAAGTGGGATGATCCCGTGCGTCGCCTGATCGTCGAGGCGGAGGGCGAAGAGCCCGATTCTTATGAGATCCGGGCGGCGTCAACGCTGGCGCCCGATCCGCAGCCGACGCCTTTTTACGGGGAGGCGTTCAACCTGCTGCCCTACGTGCTCGCCGCGGTTGTCGTGGTTTTCTTCCTCGGCTTCGCCGTGGGCTACGTGATCGGGGGCGCCTCATGATCGAGCTGAAGGTGAAGGGCACCGGCTCATGGCTGGACCCGGTCTCGGCCAGGGCGTTGTCGGCCAACCTGTCCGCCGCGTTGTGGGAGCGTTGCCGCGGGCATCGCGGCCTGTTCGTGACGCTGACGTACCGACGTGAGGACTACGCCGACGCGCTGCAGTTGTACCGCCGTCAGGCCGACGAGCGTCACGTCCGCGAGTTTTTGCGTCGGGTCGGCCGCCGCCTGGGCGAGAGCCTGACCGGCCGGTGGTTCTGCAAGATGGAGTTCCAGAAGGGCGGCTGGGTCCACTGGCACGTGCTGATCCTCGACGTGGCGAAGATCCCGCACGACGAGCTGACCGAGCTGTGGGGCCGCGGCCACGTGTGGGTGCGTCGGCTTAACCGCCGCAACGTGCGTTACTGCACGAAGTACACGAGCAAGGCGGGCGACGTTCCCGCGTGGCTGCTGGGCGAGAGGCCGCGGTCGGTTAAGGTCGTCCGGGTGTCGCCGGGCTTCTGGCGTGGTCGGGCGGGCGGCACGCCGCCCGACCGCCGCCCGCCCTCCGAGCCGGACCCGCTCGACGGGCCCCGGCAACGCCTGGACTTCTACGTGCCGATCGGCACGAAGATCGAGGCCAGCTGTGACGACTTCGTGGCCAGGGACCAGGACGGCGTTTACGTCCACGGCAAGGCGGACCTGGGCCCGCTGCTCGCGGCGTTGCTTCTCATGGGCTGCGGGATCGTCGGCAAGCGCAACGGCTGGCTGGTGGTGGACGCGGACCTGACGGACCTGGATCGGGCGGTGGAGCGGACGCCGCGGCGGGCCCCAACGCGTAAGCGTTGGGATCCCGCGGCGGCCGAGCCGCCGCCGCTTCACTTGAATACTCCCAGTAATCCGCACACGCAGGGATGGCCCAAGTGGCTGGACCGGTGGATGTGGAGCCACGCGGAAGGGGGCGCCGCATGACGTGGGACGAAGTCTGTGCGATGCCGACGCGGGAGTTCCTCGACTGGTACCACCGCAACTACTGCGATCGCGTCAAGGGCGTGGTGGATTCGTTCGGCTGGCTATACCGTGTCGGCGACTATGAGGAAGCGTGGCAAGAGGTGTTGCTGAGGGTCTATAGCAACGCGTGGCAGGCTGACCGCTGGGAGTGCGAGACGCACCTGATGGGCTGGTCGGTCCTGAAGGTCCAACGCCTTTTGTACTACCAGTACAGCCACAAGAGCACGCACGAGAAGATGCGTCGCTTGGCTCCCGGATACGGGATCCTGTTCAGCGAGCTTGCCCAGGAGGAGCTGGACCGCATCGCCATGCATCCCGTCGTCGAACGCGAAGGCCGGCCCGATCAACTCGGCCCGTCCGAAGGCTGGCTGACGAAGGCTATGGACGATCTCACGCCACGCCGGCGACGTGCGATCGAGCTCTGCGTCTTCAACGATCTCACCGTCAATCAGGCCGCGGAGTTGGTCGGCGTTAAGCCGGACGCCATGTGCAAAGCCCGTCGCATCGGGCTCGACTGCTTGAGGTACGCCGCACAGGGCGTGCCTTACAAAGTGTTCAAGGGCGGCCGCGTGGTTGCAGATGATGAAGCCGTCGCTGCTCGCCAGACCGGCTAAACGGTAACCCAGGGTTACCGGAAAGGAGCCTCCGTGGTCCAACGTTACGTGTGGTTCGACGACGTGGATCGGCTCGAGGTCTCACGCCTCGAGCTCCGCGTCCCCAAGCCGCTGCACGACTTCATCAGGCGTCTGGCCGAGCAGCAGGACGTCAGCGTCAACGCGATGTGCATCGGTCTGCTGGCGTACACGGCCGACGCCCAGACCTCCGGGCGCCTGGTGCTGGAGAAGGTCCCGTCTGTTCGGGTGACGTCGGCCGTGACGGCGGGGAAACCGGCGGTCGTGCCGGTGCTCGACGCAGGTCCCCGCGGGCACGTGGGTTACCACCGACCTAAGGCCCGATAATGCATGTTATGTATAATTTATGAAAAGGGCGGATTCTTACAAACTTTTGTCAATAAAGGCTTTGACAAGTTCCGCGACTTTCTGCCATTTTCCTCAAATTCATACTTTTCTTCGAGGTTCGGGTGGCCCAGCACACCCGCCCACATCAGCGGATTCAAGGCCTCGGAGTACGAATATTCCTGCTCTGAGGAGCGTGCGGCCGACCGGCCTGCGACAATGCTTCAAACTGAACCTCCGGATGTCTCGACCATCGGACAATCAGGGGTATTATTTGGCCACGTTGGCCGCATTGTTCACCATGCGGCTACAGGATGCCTGCTTCCTACATTCTTCCCAAGGGGTAACCGATGAAACTCGCTCTCTACGCCGTGGTCGCCGCCGCGATCTTCGCCACATGCGCCAGTTCAGCCGACGACGAAGCCGCGGCTGAAAAGCCTGATTTCGAGTCGCTGGACAAGGCGGTTCTGGTACTGCTCTGCAACAACATGTACAACCGCATCCAGCAACTCGAAAAGGAAAACGCCGCCCTTCGAGCACGTCTGGCCGGGCAGTCCGGCAGCATTGACGCCAAGGGCGACGAAGATCTTTCCGCGGTCGATGACGGCACCTGGGTGGTGACCATCGTTAGCAACACCCCGACCGACACCGAGTCTATCGAACGCCAGCTTGAGGCAGCCAAGCGCAAACTCAACAGCGGCGTTCTTTCGATAAAAGACCAACTCCGACAAGCTGAACGCCGGCTCGCTGGCGTCAGAGAACAACACCGCAAAGGGAACACGTCTCAATCGATCGATGCCGCCAGGCGTGCCGTCAACGACCTGAAACGTGATCGAACAGCGGTTATGCGCGAAATCTCGCAGCTTGAGGATCAGCTTCGCAAAGCCAACAACTATCGCGAAATCAACGCAACACTCGATGATGATCGGCCTGTCGTCCTCATTGCACGCGGGGTGTTTGCTGGGGTGGCGAACTCTCTAGAACCTTCCAAGACGTACAGGGTTTCAGGCCGTGGGAATCTGGCCGATGGAGGTGGACAAATTTTCATTAAATCCGCATTGCCGAATGAATAAACAACATCTCAAAAGCAACAAACACTGCAGGCTCACTATTCATGATAATGCGAATGACAGAAATGAGCGTTTTGAATCAGCACGCTCAGAACTTAATGTTAATTACTTGACAGCGCAAACTAGCATTTCTTGCTTGCGGTTACTGTTTTTCTCGTCTGACAGCGGTAACGGTTTGCCCCGCAAACCGCCACCGAGAGGTTCAAGATGATGACGCCCGGCCGAGGGCCCGCACGCCGGCTTCCTCGGCCGGGGCGGGTGATCAATCTTCGTCGTCTTCGATGACTTCAATCTCAGCCTCGTCGATGTCGGCCGGGTCGAAGTCGGCATCGTCGTCGTCCGCTACATCGAGATCGGCGTGGTCCAGCTCGGCCATGTCCGCCTGAAACTCCGCCTCCGCGGCCTGCTCCTCCAACGCGTGCAACTGAGCCTCAGCCGTGAAGGCCCGGTAGCCCTGCCCTTCCTCGATGCCGTCGCGGGCCGCTTGGGCGCCACGCTCCCAGACTTCCCGATCCGCCTTCAGGACTGGAGACTTCACCCCATCCGCCACGCTCCGGTAGCCCTGATGGAACAACTGTCTCTGCTTGATCGACCGCATCGCCGCCATCGCCTTGTTCGTCGCCATCGGTGAACGCCTCGCCTCACGAATCTGGAAGAACACGAAGAAACGGCCGCGACCGTCGCGGATTTGAGCCGGGGAAGTACGCCCTGCCGTTGGACGCGGATATGTACCATTGAACGTTGTCGCCCCATTTTCAGTTGTTTTGCCAGGCATAACTGGGTAACATATATTCGATGAAACGTATCATCATCCTGTGGCGCCCTTCCGGGTGTAGTGCCTTCACGACACGTCGATAGCGAGATCCAACCCCCGATGGCGAAGCGATCCAGCCCCAACACCGGCGTATCCCGAGGCGCCGTGACCGGCGCCGGGGGTAAACGCACGGCGCGAACCCGTGTGGGCATCCACCAGGTCGCAGCCGCCTGCGGCCTGGCGCCCTCCACCGTCTCGGGGGTCCTCAACCAACGGACCGACTGCCGCGTTTCCACCAAGACCCGCGACCGCATCTACGAAACCGTCCGCCGCCTCGGCTACCGGCCCAGCCTCACCGCCAAGGGGCTCGCCAGCGGGCGGACGGACACGCTCGGCCTGATCGGCACCGCGCAGGACATCGAGCCCTCTAACCGCCTCTGCTACGCCTTCGAGGCCGAGGCACGGCGCCACGGCTACCTCACCCTCGTCATCCTTAATCCCAACGACCCCGATGCCGAGGACAAGCAGGTCACCTGGCTTGACGACCGTAGCGTCGACGGCATGTTCGTCTTGCCCTGCGAGGACGGCCCCCACGACCAGCTCGCCGAGCAGCTCCGACGCGGCCGCCCCCTGGTCACCCTCGACGCCGCGGGCCGTCTGCCCTTCCCCGTCGCCGACGTCAGCGCCGACTACCAACACGGCGGCCGCCTTCAGGCCCAACACCTGCTTGAGCTCGGCCGACGCCGCATCTGTTTCGCCAACGGCCTGCACTCGTGCTGGGTCGTCGATCAGCGCATCGCCGGCGCCGAGCAGGTCCTGCTCGAGGCCGGCTGCCCCGAGCCTTTGCGCATGAACGTCCCTTTCGAGATCTTCCCCATCATGGCCGGCCCGGCCGAGACGCACGACTACATCCGCGATTTCCTGAGCCGGCATGCGCAAGAATGCGACGCCATCATCGCCACTGGTGACGAATTAGGCATCATCGCCATGGGCCTGGCCATGCAACTGGGCCTGAAAGTCCCCCAGGACCTGGCCTTCGTCGGCTACGACGGTATCCGGTTTGCCGCCAATCCCTTCATGCCGTTGACCACCGTCGCCAACCCCCTCGACGACATGGGCCGGGCCGCCTTTCAGTTGCTCCGGTCCCAGATCAACGGGGAAATAGGCCGGCCGCAGGATATGCAAGTCATTTTCAAACCAAGCCTTATAGCCAGAAATTCCACGCTCGGGTCCTGATCCGCCCTATCACGGACAGACGCTTCGACCCCGGACCGCGTGACAGACAACGGAACGTTCGACCTGATTCGATTGATAAGCATTCTCTCGGAAAAGCCTCAAAGGCCCCGTGATATCGCGAAAAAGTGTGGCATCATTTTTGCACTTAGGTATGATGATGAAGCGGTTCTTCAGTATGCGGAATATGATGAAGCGATTCATCGTTAAGATTGCACCCCATCTTTGGAGGACATTTCGAATGGAAGATAGGAGGCTATTCATGATCATCCCTTCGCTGGCCGCGGTTTGGCCAACTCGCCCCTTGGCCCTCGGCCTCGCGGCGTTGAGCTTCGCCTTCGCCGCCCCGCTCCCCCCGGCTCACGCAGTCCCGCTTTACGACGTCGGCGAGACCGGGTTCTTCGGGAACTTCGAAACCCTCCGTGCTTACAATGTGCCGATCCTTTCGTCCGGCGGCGGCGACAGCGCCCAGGCGTCGTTCCGTTTCACCGCGGCCAGTGACGTGAGCTTCAATGAATTCACCGCCCGCATCACACTCGGCAGCTTCGCGACTGAAGACCTGATCATCGACGTCGTCGAAGACAACGGCGGCGCGCCCACCGGCAACGTGATCGCCAGCACGAACCTGGCCGTCAACGACGGGGGCGCCGCGCTCCGCACCGCCACCTTCGGATCGAGCGTCAATCTCAACGCCGGCCAGATTTACCACATCAACGTGCGGGGCGACGGCAACAACAGCACCACCGGCAACAACTTCGGCCTCTCGCTCTGGGCCAGCGTCGCGGCCCCCAGCCAGACGCAGCCCTTCGACAACTTCCTCGACCCCGCCGCGGAGATCACCCGCTTCATCAACGGATCGAGCTACCAGACCATCGCCAACCGCGACCCGGTGTTCGTCCTCTCCAACAACGGGACCCCGACCCAGGGCAGCCACTTCGACGTCTACCAGAACTCCCCCGCCGCCTCCACCGCCGGCGCCGGCTTCGGCCAGTACTTCCGCATCAGCGAGAACGAAGCCCCCGCCGGAACCGTCGTCAACACCGACAACGTCTCGCTCAACATCTCGTCCTACACGTCCTCGAAGGACCTGGTCGTCCATATCCGCGAAGTGATTGACGACGACAACGACGTCACCGTCATCGTCGCGTCCGGTGTCCTGCAGGCCTCCGACTTCACCAGCGCGGGCTGGTACGAGATCATGCTGGACTCGGCGATCTCCCTCAGCCAGGACAAGCTTTACCTCATCACCACCGAGTTCGCGGGGGGTTACGACGGCGCGGCCGACGGCGCCGTCGGCTTTTTCGGCAGTTTCGGCACCGGCCCGATCGGCGGGACCACCGCCGGCGGCTACGGCGGCGTCGAACTGACCCTCGCCCAGTCCGGCGGCGGTCAGAACTGGGCCTCCATCGGCCAGATCCTCGACCGCGACCTGCACTTCCGCATCGAGGGGACGGTGGCGCTCATCCCCGAGCCTTCCTCCCTCGGCCTGGTCGCCCTGGGCGCCGGCCTGATGAGCAGCCGCCCACGCCGGGCGTCGCGCCTCGAAACAACGCAACCGCGATCCTCCTCGATTCAATCGCCGTTGGTGGAGTGACGCCGTCGGCCTTTTGTCGAGACGTTGCTCTCTTTCTGCGTCATACCCCGGGATACAATCCATTTGATCACGTGATGGACTTTACCGATGCCTAAACGAAACTCCTCGACACACCACCGTCATCCCGGGCCACGCCACGCGTTCACGTTGATCGAGCTGCTCGTGGTGATCAGCATCGTGGCGTTATTGATTGCGGTGCTGCTGCCGGTGTTGAGCCGTGCGAAGTTCCAGGCGGAGAAAGTCAAATGCCTCGCGAATCTCCGCGCAACGAACATGGCCATCCAGATGTACACCATCGATGAAGATGGTCATTTTCCGATTAACCAGAGCCTGTTGCAGTCCAATTCGGACTATGACTATTTCCATTGGATCGAAAAGGTGCTGCCTTACGTCGGCAACGGACTTCAAAGTCCGACGGGCGCTTTTGGGTACAACGACCGCGAGAAGTACGCGGCCATCCAGTGCCCCGGAGACGCGAGCGGGCTCGCCGTGGGCGGCGACAACCGCGGGTTTGTGTATTCCATCGTCCACGACCTGATGTGGAAGTGGCGCACCACGGCGGACACGCCCCCGGGCAATCCACAGCCGCATGGCGATCGATCTTTCACCATCGATGAAATCCCGTCGATCAGCGACAAAGGGCTGGTGATGGACAACGGCCAATACGCCGCCGTGCTGCACGGGGGGATGATCGAGATTTACGGTCTGCGGGGCCATCCGTCCCCGGGGATTTCGACGCCGAATCACAACGGTCGCGGGGTGAGCGTGTCCTACATGGACGGGCGTGCTGAGTTTGTGGCCCCGTTATTCCAGGGCAGCCCCGGTTCCGCGAACCCGGCGCCGCTCGACGCTCCCTGGCGTTTTAAGAAGTTCTGGGTCAACCCCGGGTGGGGCTACGACAACGCGCCGCTGAATTGACCGCTATCGGCTGCCGGCGGGTTACGGGATTAAGGCGTCGCGTGGGACGAGCAGGGTTTCGGCGGTGAGGCCGATCGCATGGGGGATGTTGATCAGCCGCAGGGGCTCCCAGCTTTTGTACTTTTGGAACGACCAGACCTTGCCGTCCTCGCCGCGCGGGACATCAATGACAATCATGCCGCGTTGGCCCTGGAGGTCGACGGGTTTGCCCCGACTGTCGAAGATCTCGGGGACGACCACGCTCTTCTCGTAGAGGGCGATGCGTCGTTGGCCGCGGGGGACGTAGAAGTAGCGGCGGCGGGTCAGGTCGCCGGAGTGGAGCGGCGAGGTGAGCGTGGGGTGGTAGGCCGGGGCGAGCTTGAGGCGACAGAACGCCTTACGGTCATGGATGCGTAGGGTGTAGCGGCCGGGCTTCGGCACGGGCACGGTGATGGTGTGCCATTGCCCATCGCAGGGCAGGAAGCGTCGGTCGACGGTCCGGCCTTCGCGGTCGAGGAGTTGCATCTGGTTGCCGAGGTAGGACTCGGGCTGCTTCTGGGCGCGGAACTCGAAGGTGAGTTTGCTCAGGCCTCTGGGGATCAGCAGTTCATAGACGATGTCGCCGGTAAGGATCGTGGTGATCACCGGTTCGAGGTCTTCCGCGGCGGGACGGGTGTTGACGCCTCGGCGGTGCAGGGGGACGTAGGGCCCGGCGAATTCACGGCGTTCGAACGTCCGGGGGCGGTAGGTCTCCAGGCCGTCCCGGAGCAGCGCGTCGGCGTCGGCATCGCTGTAAGGCTCGAGGGCGGCCCAGACCTCGGCGTCGGGGTCCTTGAGGGGGAAAGCGGCGTTGAGCTGGTCGGCGGCGTGGCTTTCGAAGCGGTTGGTCAACAGGACGTGCATGCGGAACGGCTGAACCATGGTGTTGTCGTAGGTGCGCCAGAGGCAACGTATGACGCGCTCGGCGGCGGCGGCGCTCTGCTGTGATTTGGCCGGTTGGCTCTCGTATTCGTGCATCAGCCGCTGGTAGTGCACGTAGAGGACCAGGTCGCGCAAGCGTGCCTGCACGGCGGGGTCGTCGGTGAGGGCGAAGGCTTCCTGAAGGTCGCGGTAGGCCAGGCCGAGCTCGTGGTCGCCGCGGAGGTACAAGCCGGCCCAACGATTAAACATGCGAAACATGGGTTCGGCGGCGTCGCCGAAGGCGTCGTCACAGAAGTTGCGCAGGGCGGCCTTGGCGTCGAGCGTATCGTCCCAGACCATCTGAGCGACAACGTACAGGAGCCAGCCGACGCCGCCGCCGTTGGTGCTGGACTCCAGGGCGAACGCCTCGACGCCGGCGTCGCGCCAGTGGTTGAGCTGCGGCTCCGCCTGCCGGTACAGGCTGAAACTGGGCAGGCAGCGGGACCAGTCGGTGACGCCCCAGTAGCTGTAGATGGCGAGGCGGTCGATCTTGTCGGCCCAGGCGTCGACGAACTGCTCGGGCGTCATGCCGGTGCGTTGGAACCCGTAGGGCACAAGCATGACGTAGATATTGGGTTCGAGCTCGATGTCGGGGACGGCGGCGTGCTCGTTGTAGGCGTACAGGCTGACGAAACGGTCGGGGTGTTGCTCCTGGACGGCGCGTGCGACCTGGTTGGCCAACCCGAAGACGCGATCACTGACGCTGCCGAGGGCCAGGCACGGCTCAGACTCGCAGTAACCGCCGCCGTCGGAGGGATCGACGGAGACGGCGAAGGAGGTCGGTCCGTCGGGGTCGCGATCGATCTGCCATTGCAGTTTCTGGAGCCGGTCCTGGACGAAGAGTTCGCGGACCTCCTCGTTGCTGAAGCACATCTTCATGCCGATGGACCAGGGGACGCGTTCGCCGTTGATCAAGGGCCGGTACTCGGGGTGGGCTTCGAGCGTTTCGCGGTGCTTGAGATTGAAGGACTCGTAGGAATGGCCGTGGAGCTGCATCTGGCCGCTGTAGCGGAGGCGCCGCTTCCAGTCGTTCCACCGGTTGCGCAGGCGGTGCTCGGAATCGAGCGGGAGGATGCCGCCGAAGCCGCCGGTGCCGAAGAAGCCGCGGCTGATAAAGGCCGGCTCGTGAAGCTCGTCGAGGTCAAGGCGGACGGACGCGCGTTGGGGCACGATGGTCCAGGTGTCGGAGGGCAAAAGCCAGCGGACGCCGAGTTTTTCGAGGTAGGCGTAGATGCCGTTGGCGATGGCGTTGTCGGTGTTGCCGATGATCCAGACCGGGCCGTCGGGCTCGGTGAAGAGCTGGAAGGCCTCGGCGTTGCGGGCCCGGAGGGCGTCGGCGCCTGGGGGTAGCTCGGCGGCGTGGCGGTCGGCGCGAGCGAGGCGGAACGCGGGCGCGTCGGCGGCGTGGCGGTCTTCCGGCGTGTGACCATCGTGATGGGGCTCGTTGACCACGGTGAAGGGGCGGCCCGAGATCTGTTCGAGGTAGTCGGTCAGGTCGGCGAGCGCCTGTGAGAGTTCGGGCCGTGGATCGGTAGGGGCGTGGATCCGGTCGGCGGCGTGGGCGGACGCCGTCAGGATCGCCACGAGGGCCGGGAAGATCAGGACACAGATCGGGCTGATGGCGGGGCGCATGCGTGCGTTTCCTTGGGAGCCGGCGTGCGATCGAGCGGCCACGAGTCGCGCAGGGCGGACAGCTGGGCGGAGATTCGCGGCATGATGAATCGGTTCAGTATACTGACGGAGCGCTCTTTTTGCGAGACAAACGCAGACAAAGGGCGGGGGAGCCCCTCCTCTCCTTCTGCACCGCCCTATCTGCACCGCACGCCGTGATCTATGGCGAATCCGGAAAAAACAGGCGCACTCAGCCGTCTGATCAGCTAGAATCCCGGTGATGAACCGATTCAGTAATCAGCGTCGCGGCCTCTCGATGAGCCGCTGGTCCATCGCTCTGTTTATGACCATCACGACGATGATGCTCGGCGCCCACGCCGCCCGGGCGGGGTCGCCGCTGGTGAAGGATGGCGAAGCGTACGCCCAACTTACGGTGCAGGCCGACGCGTCCAAGGCGCTGGCCGCGGCGGAACTGATCCGTGACGTGATCGCCGAGATGAGCGGTGTCGAACTCCCGATCGTCATCGAGGGCGGCCCGGCCGCTCAACCGATGCCGGCCGGGGCGACCACACTGCTGATCGGTCACACCCAGCGGGCCACGGCCCTCGGGGTGGCCATCCCCAGCGGGTTTGATCCGGCCGTGCGCCCGGACGCGTTTAACGAGGAAGGCTATGTCCTCAAGACCATCGGCGACGAGGTGGTCGTCGCGGGGAACCAGGATTTCACCTATCAGGGCACGCTGTACGCCGCCTACGCCCTGCTCGAACAACTGGGGTATCGCTGGTACATGCCGGGCGAGCTCTGGCGGATCGTGCCACGGAGCACTGCGTTGACGCTGCCGGAACTGGACATCGTGAGCCGCCCGGACTTCGCGGTCCGTTCGACCTACCTGTCGGGCTGGGTGCCGGTGACGCGTGAGGAGCGGGCGATCTATCGTCGCTGGTCGCACGCGGCGGGCTTCAACCCCGCTCAGCAGTACCCGCTGGTGGGCGACGGGTTCCTGGCGTACCTGCTGCCGCCGTTGGAGTACGCCGAGTCGAATCCCGAGTACTTCGCGCTCAACGAAAAGGGGGAGCGGGTGTTGGGTCGGCTGCCCAACGGGCGGTTGTACGAAAACCACGCCAACCTGTGCATCGCGAACCCGGCGGTGCTGGAGCAGAGCGTGCGGAACTTGCGCCAGGCGTTCGCCGGCGAGCGGAAGATGCGGATCGTTTCGGAGCTGGGCGTGGGCATCAGTCCGCCGGACGGGGCGCCTTACTGCTACTGCGAGGAGTTCTCGCTCGACAGCCAGAACTTCGACTACCCCCGCTACGTGCACGAGACGATGATGAGCGAGGAGTACTTCGGGTTCGCCGCCAAGATCGCCGAGGCGTTTCCCGACAAGTTCGTCTCGACGATGGCGTACTCCAACCGCGAGATGCCGCCCGAAGGCGTCGATATCCCTTCCAATATCATGGTGATGATCTGCCCGATCAGTTGTGACGTCCTGGAGCCGATCACGTCGACGATGTTCCGTCGGGCGCAGCTGCGCAGCATCCTCGAACACTGGGTCGAGCTGACGCCGCACGTCACGATCTACGACTACAACCCCGGCATGCTCACCGGGTTCTTCCTGCCCGAGCGTGATATGGCGAACATGGCGATCAACGCCCGGGTCTACCGCGAGATCGGGGTCAAGGGCATGTCGCGTGAGGGCCGCAAGGCGTTCATGCAGACGTGGCTGAGCTACTACCTGGCCGCCCGGCTGCTGTGGGACGCGGACGCCGACGTCGACGCCATGAAGCAGGATTTTTACACCACCAGCTTCGGAGAAGCCGCCGGGCCACACGTTCAGCGATGGTGGGACGCGTGTGAGCAACGGCTCCTGGATGCGACGATTCAGGCCCACGAGGACTTCCTGATCAACCATGTCTACGACAGCGCGTTTGTCGCGTCGATCGCGGAGCATCTGGACGACGCCGCGGCCGCTCAGCGGCGCGACGGCGCAGACGGCGCGCAGGTCAAGCGGCTGATGATCGTGCAACGGATCGCGGACCACCTCGCGGCGTTCGCCGCGATGACCGACGCCGAACGTTCGATGGACTACGCCGCCGCGGCGAAGCACGCCGCCCGCATGGTCGAGCTGAAGCGTGAGCTGGGCGAGTTGGATCCTTTCATGATGACGGTCGACGAGAACCGGGTCCGGCCCTATTTCGCGGAAGGCCGGGCGAAGCGCTTTGCGGAGTTGGCCGCGATGACCGACGGCCGCGGCGGCGTGCTGCTCGCCCAACTGCCGCAGCGCACCGCGTTCCGACGCGACCCCTTCAATGAAGGGGTGATCAACCGGTGGTATCGTCTGGGATCCGATGCGCTGGACGGCTGGAGCGAACGCGACACGTTCCTGCTCTGGGAACAGCAGGAGGAGCCGATCAGCGACCGCGGGCATGACTACGACGGCTACGGCTGGCACCACTTCACCGTCGAACTGCCCGAGTTCGACGCCGAGCAACCCGTCCGGCTCTTCCTGGGCGGCGCGATCAACGAAGCGTGGGTCTGGGTCAACGGCCGCTACGTAGGCCGCCGCGACCACAAGCTCTGGTGGGACCACGACCACGAGGTCGATCTGGACGTGACCGACGCGGTCAAGCCCGGCGAAACCAACACCGTCGTCGTGCGGGTCCACAACGACGTCGAGGTCGGCGGCCTGTACCGCCGCGGGTTCCTCTACGCTCCGCAAACCGTCGAGACCAACGCCCAAGCCAAGGCCACCGCTGCGCCCTGATGACTACGCCGCTGATCGAGATCGATAGCTGGAACCGCTACGCCCCGCGGCTGGTTCGGCCGCCGACGTTCACGTGGAACGCGATCCCGGGGTCCGCGACCTACCGGGTCTCGGTCGCGGACCCGGACCGCATGATCGGGTCGCTGACGGTCGACACCAATCGCTGCACCCTCGGGGCGCTGTGGGACCGCGCCGCGTTGGGTCGTGTCGACCTCATGATTACCGCCCACGCCGCGGACGGCGGCGAATGTGCAGCTCCGGCGGTGCACTCGGTCCACAAGGTTCCGGGCTGGGACGGCGCCCGGCCCGCACGGGACGACTGGGCAGCGGTGATCCGTCGCAACCTCGCCTACCTGCTCGCCCCGGCCCGGGACGTTGTCCGGGATTACGAGCACGGTTGGCCACGCAGCGCCTGGTCCAGCTACGAAGACGACGTCAGCGGTGTCCGCTTCCAACTCGCCTATCCCGCCCAGCACCACCCCAGCTTCATCATGTGTTACCTGGCGTTCGCCGCCCGTTTCCCCGACGACCCGCTCGCCCCCGAGGCCGCCCGTCAGGCCCGGCGTTACGGCGACTGGCTGCTCGAGCACCGCCAACCCGATGATTTTGCCTGCGCCGGTCTGCCCTTCTCGACGGTCGAAGAGGGCCGGCTCGGCGGCGGGTTCGAGGGCGACCTCATCACGCTCATCCGTGTGGGCCGCGTCGGCGAAGCCATGCTCGCCCTGCACCGCGCCACCGAGGAAACACCCTGGCTCGACTACGCCCGCCACCTCGCCGACGTCCTGGTCCGCCTTCAACGCGACGACGGCTCCTGGCCTTACCGTGTCGACCCACGCACCGGCGAAGTGCACGACGCCTACACCTCCAACGCCGTCACGCCCGCACGCTTCCTCGCCATGTTTCACGAACTCGAGCCGCGCCCCGCGTACGACGCCGCTCGCAGCCGCGCGACCCGTTGGCTCCTTGAGCACCCCGTCCGCGACCGCCTCTGGCAGGGCCAGTACGAAGACGTCGAGTCGCTCCCGCCCTACCGCAACCTCCAGAACTGGGACACCCTCGAAACCGTCCGTTTCCTGCTGTACTTCCGCCACGAAGACCCCACGTATATCGACCACGCCCGGGCGCTGATCGACTGGGTCGAGGACGTGTTCGTGATCTGGCAGCGCGAGACCTCGCCGGTCTACGCACGGTGCCACACGCCACAGGTGATCGAGCAGTTCCGCTGCCTGCACCCGATGGAGGTGCACACCGCGAACTGGTGCCTCGCCCTGCGGGCCCTGCACGCGGTCACGGGCCACCGTGACGACCTCGACAAGGCCGTCGCCGGCGCCAACGCTATCGTCCGCGGCCTCCAACCCACCGGCGCGTTGTGCACCTACGGCAGCGACGATCGCTTCGGCCGCCAGTTCTATTGGCATGTCTGGCCCGGCTGCAACGCCTGTGCATCCCTCGGCCTGATCCAACTCGACGCCTACTGCCAGGCCCTCGAAACCGGTCAACCCGCGCCCACTCCCGGTCTCGAAGGCTTATAGCATCTCCCGGCCGGCCGTGTGAACGACATCAACCCAAAAGTCAGATCGTGCAACACGGCGGCGGATGATCCATGGCGGGAATACAGGGCGGCTATAGCATGATGATGTCATCCGCTTACTCGGGAGACCGATCGTGCCCCCGACGCCTGCTTTCACCGCCGGTTCCCTGCGTACACGGCCGTTCCCGATAGCCGGGCGGTGGTGCGTCCACGGCTACTATTCGCTCTGCCCCTATGCGCCTGACCGCTCGGGCCGCTTCCTGCTGGCCGCGGCGGACCTGGATACCCGTATGGGTGAAGTCCTGGTCATGACCGCCGAGGGCTCGGTCGCGGAGCGCTTCGGCGCTCAGCCGCTCACGCCGAGCTTCTGGCACACGGGCTTGTGGCAGAGCTGGTCACCAGACGCCAGGCACGTCTATTTCCAATCGGGGAGCCACTCGCATCCGCGTGTGACGCGACACGAACTGGCCACGGGCGAACAGGTCCACGTCGATGCCGACCTTGAAGGGACGTCGCCGTTGGGGGAGCCCGGCGTTGCGGCTCTGCACGGCATGCTCTACGCGGCCGGCTACGGAGGGGGAGGGTATCAGCCCGAACGCGCCCCCGTGCCGTTTCAGGACCGAGAGCGGCACGGCCTCTCGCTGGTGAGTTTCGACCCGCCCGCGTCGCGGCTTCGGCTTTCGGTGCAGGAGATCCTCGACCGCCACCCCGACCGCGACCGTCTGCTTGAGGCCGATCGTGCGATGAAACGTCGACTGGGGTCGCACGAGGGGCTGACGCTTATAGCCTATTGCGTGAGGTGGAGCCCGGACGGAAACCGCCTGTTGTTCCACTTTGGTAACCACGAGGTCGCCCAGGAACGAGGCGAGCCAAGACTGTCGTACGTGTTCACGGCGTCTCCAGACCTTGAAGACCTTCGACTCGCCCTCGATCTGAGCTGGGATCGGCGCGGCGTGCACTGGAGTTGGCAACCCGACGGCCGACGGCTGATCGGCTACATCTCCGACCCCGCGGCGCCGCAGCAGCACTGCCTCGCCGAGGTCGACAGCGATGGCGCCGGGTTCCGGAAACTCAGCGATCACGGCAGCGGGGGCCATCCCTCGGTCAGCCCGGCGGACGAAGACCTGATCATGACCGACGAAGTGGGCCCAAGCGGGCTCGGCGCCGTGGTGTTTCTTTCCCGCCGGACTGGCGGTGAGGTGGCGCGGGTCCCCTTGCCACAGGCGCGAGCCGGTGCGGACCGGCGGGGCCGCCATCCCCAACGGGTCTGTCACCATCCCGTTTTCAGTCAAGAAGGCAGCCGCGTCTTGTGCAACGCCCTGCCGGGTCGATACGCGGAGGTGAGGGAGATCACGCCGCCGTGAGTCTTCTTTGGAGCCTGCTCGAACGGGGATACAGCATGCCCAGCCGCGCGACCCTGGGCGGACGGCTCACGATGTGGTGCGGACGCCAACTCGTGAAGCGGCATCGCTCGGTCACGGTCTCGAAGGGGTGCCTGATCCACCCCGGGGCCCGCATCCATCCGAGGAACGGCGTGATCCGCTTCGGCGAGCGGACTTACGTGGCCGACGCGGCCGTGATCCAGGGCAATGTATGTCTCGGCGATGACTGCTCGATCCAGACCGGCTCGATCCTGATCGGCTACGGCGACCGGGAAGACCACGAGGGCTCGATCCGGATCGGACATGGCGTGCGCATCGCGCCGATGGTGTTGATGGTGGCGGCGGATCACGTCTACGCCGACCCCGACCAGCCGATTCGGCGCCAGGGCCTGCGGCGGGCGTCGATCATCATCGAAGACGACGCCTGGCTGGCGGGCCGCGTGAGTGTGACGGCGGGGGTCACGATCGGCCGGGGCAGCGTGGTGGCGGGCGGCGCGGTAGTCACGCGAGATGTGCCGGCGTTCTCGGTCGTCGCAGGTGTTCCCGCCCGGGTGATCAAGCACCGCCGGGCGCACTCATCTTGAGACGGAGGGGAGGCGGGTGACGAGCCTATCAGCCGCCGATGTGAGTCATGGTGACGAATCCGGTGACGGGGTGCTCAGCCCGCTTGGCCGCGAGGCCTGCCGAGAGCAAGGTATCGAAATGATCGGCGTCAAAGCTCGGGCGGATGGCAGGCATCAGCGAACCGGCCGGTTGATCCATCAGGCAGGGGTACAACCCGCCGTCGGCAGTGACGCGGATGCGTGAGCACGCTGCGCAGAAGTTGCAGCTCATCGGCGTGATGAACCCGACCGTCGCCGAACGTCCCGACCGTGTGGAAACCCGGTAACGTCGCGCGGAGCCCGAACCTTGACGCAACGCCTGCCAATTCGTCACGACGCCCGCCAGCCGGTCACGCATTTTAACCTCGGAAACGTATCGTTGCGGCCAAACGTCGGCGAGGGGACCCATCGGCATCAGTTCGATGAAGCGTATCTCCACGCCTTTCGCCGCGGCGAACTGTACGAGGCGTGATAACTCGTGGTCGTTGACTCCGCGCATCACCACGGTGTTGAGGCGCAACGGCGTCAATCCGACATCGAGCGCCGTATCGATGCCACGGAGCACGCGGTCCAAGCCGTCGACGCCGGTGATCGACGCAATGCGGCGGCGATCGAGCGAATCGAGACTGAGGTTGACACGGCGCAGCCCCGCCGCGGCGTAGTCGTGCGCCCGGGCGGCCAGGGTGTAAATCCACAGGCGAAATGGCCACAAGCGGGAAAACGAGGGAACGTGAGGGAATGCGCGGGAAAAGCGGGAAAGCCAGGAACTTACGGGAATCGACGGGCTCCTAGACGGCTTCTCCTGAAATGGCCAAGAATGCCTTGCTTGCCTTGGATCACAACCTGACTTTCGCCATTTGCGGCCAAAGATTGGGGATGAGGCGCTGGCGCGCCATCCCCGCGCCAGACGGGTTTCCCCCCCTGTGCCCTGGAGGACCGGCCGCCCAGATCGAGGTTCAATTGGATCAGAGAGTCAGTCGGGCAAAGTCTGCTACGCCACGCGGCCACTGCTGCGTTCGATCGCCCGCTCGATGCCTGTGGCGGCGTGGCGTGGGCCGTGGAGCATGCGGATGACTATCCTTAAGACATCAATCCATTGCCTCAGCGTGGGTAATATGTAACCGAATGACAGGAATACCCCAATTTTTGCACGCAAGTTTGCCGCGGCCGCAAAAGCCCGCGGGATGACGTATCGAGAAGTGGCCATCCGAGCTGGGATCGATCCCCAGCAGATCTATAACCTTACGCGCAAAAGCAACATGCCACGCCTCGATAAGGCCGTGGCCATCGCGCGGACGCTTCGTATCCCGATGGAATACCTTTCTGATGACGCGGCGCCGATCGAACCGGTGCCCGACGGGCCCGCGAGTCTGGTTGAGACGGGTGATCTTTGCGATGAAGTTGCCCGCCGGTTCCGTGCCGAGGCCACCCGCCTCAAAAATCTGTTAGACCAAGCCGAAAGGATGGATTTCAAGGCCGGCCTCGACGTGCTGGCCGGCCGGCGATCCTTGAAGGAGGCATCGTTATCCAAACGAGAACTGGAGAAGATGAAGCAGCTGGCTGTCGGCATCGGTATGCAACCCACGCGATACCTCGCCGTGCTTTCCGGTAGCGAGTCGAAGCCCTCAAGAGAGGGGCGAGGGCGTCGTGATGCACCTTCAATCTCTAAAACAACGCTCGCGTCGATCACGAAGCACCACACGTCTTTGTGTGAGGAGATGCCGGGATTCGAAGCATTTATTATGCGGTGTCATCTTGATGCACAGACGTAGGGTAATAAATCGTAAAAGGACTTTAGGCTTAAATAACGGGGCCTGCCAAATCTGCGCGCAGGCGATTACACCGGGATCGCCGAGTCTCAACGCGTACGTGGGTGGTGGATCCAGCACGAGTGTTGAATCACTTTGTAGTCTTTGGCAAGAAGCGTCTGCGCTATCTGATAGACTAGTACGTTAACTGCTACAACACGCTTCGACCGCATCAGAGCGTGGGGAATCGGGCGTTGCCCAATCTGAAGTTGGCCACCTCCGAGCCGGCCGATATCGGGCCGTTGAAGATCGAGTGCCAGACCCGTTTAGCCTGCTTGCTCAAGCATTATGAGCACGCGGCCTGATTCGCGGTGTTGATGCGGAGGCGACCCAACCGCACTAACTGCCCACTGATCCGAGTCGAGTGGTTGCTGCGCAATTCCTTCTTGGAAGTCGGCGCCGCTTCGGCTGGCCCCGTTTGTTAAGGCTCATTTGTGTCTGTCGAAGCCATTCTATTACTCGTGCGGTGACCTATTTGCGCGATGGGCTATTTGTTGATCCAGCGGCAGATCAACCGGCTGGCCCGTGGCGGCAGAGACCTGCGCTGCCCAGCCCACTTCGGCCACGATCGCACTGGTGTCGAAGCCCAAGGGCGAAGGCTTACCGCTCTGGATGGATTCGATGAAGTGGGCCACTGCTTCCCCGGTCTGGTGCTCGATCACATCGCCGGAATCGGGCGTTGTTGTATCTGACGGCCAAGGCTCGATTCCATTGGCAAGGCAGCGCTCGGCATCCAGAGGATACCACCACTTCTGGCTGTTCACTTTGTGGTTCCAAACGCGCACCTTCTGAGGCTGATCGAGTTGCGAGTCAAAAATCAGCCCGCCCCCGGTACCCTTGATGTTGTGATAGGCATCGTAGCCGTTACCCGAATCGATATCCCCGAAGACAAGCCCGCACGCGCCGTTATCGAAGGTGATGTGCAGGTTCCAGATCGGGTTGGGCTCGAAGGGACGCACCTGGGCCGGCATCGAGGTGGCGTACACTTTCATCGGTTTTGCCTGCGAGGCCATGGCAAACAGCATGACGGACACGGCATGGTTGATCCCCATGCCGATAGCATCCCCCATCATGTCGCGCTTCAGTTTCCAGATCTTGTTGCCTGTGATATTCACGGCGTGTCGGTAGTTCACCTGGATCTGAGTGACCGTGCCAAACGCACCATCTGCGACCATGTTGCGCACACGTTGTTCAAAGGTATCGAAGTACAAGATGTAATCGACGAACGTGCGCAGGTGCGGCTTGGCCTTGGCCAGCTCGACCTGCTTGAGGTGGTCGGCGAATGTGGTCGATGCGGGCTTCTCGCAGAACACGTGTTTGTTGGCCTCAAGCGCCGCGATCGATTGCCGGCCGTGGTAGGCGTTGGGGGTGACCAACCAGATGGTGTCGATGGACGCGTCCCGGATCAGGTCGTCGAAGTTGCTGGTGACCCCGGTTTCGGTCAGCCCGAGGCCGTCGAGAACCTCGCGCCCGCGTTGGACGTCGCGATTGCAGAGGGTGACGATGCGCACATCCTCATGCTCGGCAAGGTGGCGGAGCTGCTCCGTACCCATCCACCCGGCGCCGACAAAACCTACGTTAACCTTCTTTTTTTCAGTCATTTGCAGGTTTTTTGAGGCGTTTAGTTAAATTCAGTTTGAGTTGATATGGTATAATAAATATTGGAGCATCGCAATATGAACGCAAATATATCGCAGGCCGAACTCGCTCTACGCCGGATCGGTTCCCAACTCAATCGCCGACGGGGCGCACACCTCTACGCGCAGATCACTCAGTTGATACGTCAGCAGATCGAGTCTGGCAGCTTGAAGCCGGGCGACATGCTCCCTACGCAGCGCGAGCTGGCCGCGCTGTGGGGTGTTGGCGAGGTGACCATCCGGCGCGCGTTGCGGGATCTGGCATCCGAGGATCTGCTCAATGCGCGTCCAGGCAGCGGCACCGTCGTTCTTGACCCCCGGAATGATCGAGCCACTCCGCCTGCAAGCAACGACGTGTTGACCGTTGGCGTCGCCTGCACAGACCTGGCCGACGGCTACCCGTTTCTCCGTCCCATTATCCAAGGGCTGCGTGAAGACGGCCACGAGGTCGCGTTGCGCCTGTTTGACATCCCGACCCAGGAACGGGTCGATGAGGCTCTCGCTCATGCGCCGCCGCTGCGCGAATTGGATGGGTTGATCATGATGACACCGGTCAACCTGGGCCTGCTTGCACTCTGCCAACACCACCATCTGCCTACGGTGCTGATGTTTAACGATCTCTCTGACGGGTTCAGCCATTGTGTCACGCCAAACTACACCCGCGGCGTGATGGAAGCGGTGCAGCATCTTTCATCCTCTGGCCGCAAACGCGTTGCCTTAGTGACCGCGGGGGATGAGCGTTTTAGTACGGGGCGTTGGATCGAGACGTACCGCGCTGCGCTGCAGGCATTCGATCTGTCTTTCGAACCCGATTGGTTAGTCAAAGCGGACTACACTGAGCGAGCGGCGGCCGATGTCACACACGAGCTGCTGTCTCTGGCGCACCCGCCGGATGCGATCCTCTACGCCTCCGACATCATGGCCAGGGGGGGGTTGCTTGCGGCACATGCATCGGGTGTGCGCGTACCGGAGGAACTCGCCGTGGTGGGGGCTGGTCCGGTGCTTGCTGAGAGTGGTTGGACGGTTCCCCTGACCACGATCAACCTGGGATTGGTGGAGATGGGCCGCAGGGCACGCCAGGCGATCGCCGCCAGCCGCCGGGAAGGTTTCTGTGAGCCGCTGCGCCAGGCCGTGGCCGCAAACCTGCAGATCGGGATGACGGCATGACGATCTCTGCTGGCGGCGCTCGACGCGAAAAGGTTGATGCTGGGGCCGCGGCGCAGCGTGCGCGTGTTGTCGAAGCTGCGGTGCGTTTTATCGAGCAGCCGTTCGTTAAGCCGTTGATCATCAGCTCCGGTGCGATCGAAGTGATCACGCAGGCCGATGCGGTCGTGATGGTCGATGTCAATGGTCAGATTGAAGAAGGACACTCGTGCATTTATCTCAGCGATTTGTGGGCTTGGCCTGAGCCGGCCTACACACACGAGCAGCGTGATGCCGCGATGCGTGCCTATTGCCAACAGCTTGCCCAACTCCTCCCCAGCGACTTCGGTACCGCGGCGCACCCACTGATCACCGGACTCCATCTACACGAGCACGCCATTCATGTCGAACCTATCGGTTCCCAATCGGCCACGCCCCCGACGCTAGCGCGTTGCGTTTGTGCCAGCATCTTCGACGCGGCGGTCCACGACGCTGTCGGCCGGGCGCTGGGCGTCAGCGCTTTTGACTTATATGAGGTTGGCTTTGCTGTGCCGGGAGCCGATCCATTCTTCGGCGGCATCGGGGGGACCGTCGCGGCGATCCGGGCGCTGCTGCAGAATGAGCCGCGCACCACCAGCCCGGCGTGGTGGCTCGTCGGCAAGGCCGACGACCTGGAGCGGGACCTGCGCCCCGCGATTGAGCGGCACGGCTACTTTGGCTTTAAGCTCAAGACCATGGGGCAAGACGCACGTATAGATGCGTCGCGCGTGACCGAGGTGTACCGGGCCGCCAGGCGATGGGGCATCGGCAAGCCGCGGCTGTCGGTTGACTCCAACGAGGCTAACCCTGATGCGCAGAGTGTGCTCGATTTTCTGGAGGTATTGAGAGCGATCGATGCCCAGGCATATGAAGCTCTGGAGATAATCGAGCAGCCCACGGGTCGCGATATTGAGCGCCACGCATTTGATTGGGCAGAAGTTGCTAAACGCAAACCAGTCATGGTTGACGAAGGGCTATTGACCTTGAAATCGATGCAGATCGCACGCGAGCAGCATTGGTCGGGTTTCGCATTAAAGACCTGCAAGGGGCACAGCTATGCCCTAACTGCTGCGGCCTGGGCGCATCGGCACGGCATGCAACTCTCGCTGCAGGACCTGACCAATCCCGGGGCGAGCATGGTGCACGCTGCACTTTTCGCCGCTCATGTCCCAACCCAGAACGGTGTCGAGTTGAATTCCCCACAGTTTACCCCTAACGCCAACGACGCCTGGCGCAACGTCTATCCGAATCTTTTTCAGGTTCATGACGGCCTGCACCAACTCCCACCGATTCACACCATCGGGCTCGGTGGTATGTAAGTAATTCAAAGACCGTTTGCCGGCTTCGTTCAGAATCATTTCTCAGCAGGCACCGCAATGCCGCGCATGATCGTCCGTTGAGTGATAAGGAAGACGATCAGCGTCGGGATTGATGTAATCAGTATAGAGGCGAAGACAGCGGGTTGGGTGGCCTGCTGCTGGAACTCGTAAAGCCATACGGCCAGGACCTGCATCTCCTCCGCGGGTGCCACAAGCAGTGGGTACATAAAGGACGCCCACGCTCCATTGAACGCGCCGAGTGCCACGACGGCAAGGATCGGCTTGCTCAGCGAGAGCGTGATCGAATAGAACATCCTTAACTCGCTGGCGCCGTCAATCAGCGCCGCTTCATACAGGTGCTTGGGCAACGAATCGAAGAAGCCTTTAAGCAGGAAGATCAGGTAGCCGTTGACAATCGTCGGGAGCAAGAGGGCAACGAATGTGTTGATCAGACCAAAGGTCCGCAGGATGAGGAACTGCGGGATCATGCCGACCATGGGCGGAAAGGCCATGGTGGCCATCAGGATTAGGACGATCCGCCAGACACCGGGCGGGTTGAATCTCGACAGGCCGTAGGCGGCCATAGGCATCAGCAGAAGCGAGAGCCCTACGGAGAGCACGACATAAATGATCGTGTTGACGAGCGGTCGGCCTTGCAGAAGGATTTCATCGATCACGTCGCGGTAGTTTGTCGTCGCGAAGTCGAAGCGAAGAGCGGATGGGTTCTCCAACACGTATTTCTGTTCGGCATGCGCGATCGGGATCGGGACGGCGTCGAGGGCTACATATCCTGCCTGATGAGCGATGTTGAGCTCTTGGAGCGAGTCGTAGCGTCCCCGCAGCCAATCGCGCCAGGCATACTCTGGACCGACCAGGTAGAGCGATTCCACCGGTTGATCCAGAATAAACCGACCGAAATCGCGTCGCTCGCCTGCCGCGATACTTTCCGTATCGCTGGGCAGGGATAGCGTGGCGAAACTCTCGATCGGGTTGTCCTGGAGCATCCAGTTGCGGTTGAGTAGATCGAGGTCGCCATCATAGGCTTCGCGCAGGAAATCTTGATACTGGGCATCGCTGGCGTCACAACGGACGAACGAGTAATTCAGCAGTTCGTAAACGAAGGTAGCCCATGCTTCCCGAAACACCCGAGGCGCTTGAGCGGGATATCGCCGAGGCAACGCGAAGTCGCGATAAGCGTCGATCGATAGTCCATAGTCCTCGCGAAACCGGCGGAAACGTTCACGGTCGGCATCTGTTCCCGATTCCACCTTGCCGTACTCAGGAAACACCATGAGTTCGAGGAATCGGGACGTGATCGGGGAGAACGCCCGCTCCGCGAGGGGCCGCGCTCGCACGAGTTGAAAGTACGTGTCGAAGTATGGCGAAGGATCGTAGTTGTAGCGAGGGCTGGTCCAGTCGGGGATTCGCTGCCGCACCTGTTGCCAGTTGTTCAGGGCGACACCAAGGTCGGTGGCCATCGCGTCGATGTCGTGTTCATATCGCTGTTGAAGTTGTGCGATAAAACGTCGCTGATTGAAGCCGAAGGTCCGGCGCGTGCCGAAAGTGCCCCCAACGACCAGCCAATGGTCAGGCAACTCGACCTCCGCGACAAAAGCCTGCAAATCCTCCACACGCTGTCCGACCACCGGTTCTGCAATCGTGACGGCATCGAAGGCGAGGTCGGTTCGGTGCCGATACAGGTTTGCCGCGCCTAGTCGATAATCGTACTTCGCTTCGACGAATTTTCGGCCGAGTTGAACCTCGTCGTAGCAATACCTGGGCACAATCGAGCGATTGGCCTGATCCATTGGGGAGCGGAGCGACCCGGAGACCATCAGTATGAAGGGGTAGACCATCGCCACTGCGCCGATATTCAGTACGACGGTGACAAGGGTCAGGAAGGTGATGCCCTTCCAGCTTTTCTTTTCGACGCGAGTGAGTACGGACATGGTGAGAATTCTCGATGGAGCACCGGTCCAGGAACGGACACACGGGACGCTGCTCGATGGTGTCAGGGGGCGGCCTGTTTCGGTGTGTCGGCGGTCTTGAACTCCGCTCTGGACATCCGCTTTAGTTGGTAAGCGGTCAGCACGATCACGATACCGCCGAGCATCCAGCCCATCGCCGCACCCACGCCGTACTGCAACTCCATGAACGTGCGCTGGAAGATCTCCATGCCCAGGACGGTTGTGGCGCGTTGTGGCCCGCCACCGGTCATGGCCAGCACAATGTTGGCTCCGCCTTTGAACGCTCCGATCACCGCCGCGATGAATTGGATGAGGATCAGGAACTTGAGCCGGGGCAGGGCGATGTAGCAGAGCTTCTGGAGGATGCCGGCTCCGTCGATCGAAGCCGCCTCGATCAGTTCGTCGGGTACGGTCTTCAGCGCCGCAAGGTAGATGATGCAGCCTGGACCGGCGCTGCCCCAGATGCCGGGGATCACGATACAAAGCATCGCCAAGCCCGGGTCCTGCAGCCAGTGCAGTGGCCGAATGTTCCAAGAGCCAAACAGCAGCGAGAGCTTGTCCAGCAACGCGGGGATGCCGCGCTGTGCCTCGGGATCAAAGGATTCGCCGGCGGCTAGGGCTTGGGTGGCTGCGGCGGCCAGCACCTCATCGCTTGGCCCGACATAGGCGCTGTAGAGCGGCGACAACGTTACGCCGATGAGCACCACCGCAAAAAGGACTAGCACGCCGCGCATCAACAGGCTCAACTCCCGCAGGTAATACGCCAGCGATAGCAACAGGCCGATCAGCGACAGCCACAGCGCCAGCATCAGCAACTTGGTCAACGTGCCAGCGACCGGGCCCAGCGCGTTGAGCGACATCAAAACCTGGTTAAGCGCCCCCTCCTCGTTGGGCAGGTAGAGTTGCACCCACAAAAACAGCATGACGGTGCCGCTGATGATGGCAGGCAGATAGAAGATCGTGCGGTAGGTGTACTTTGCCGCCTCAGTAGGCACTTCATCGAGGAGGATTGCCACGGCGATGGGCGGCCAAAACCCCAGGCCGACCACCAGTGCGACGAAGTAAAACGTGCGCACCAACGAGCCCCAGAACCGCGGGTCGAACAGGACGGTGGCGAAGTTGTCGATCCCCACGAATTTGCTGTCCGCCACGAGGCCGACGTCGAACAGCGCCAGCGGCGTTCCAAGAATCACCGGCAGGTACTGCCACAGCAACACGAGGGCGAGGGCGGGCCCGAGCATCAAGTACGCGGGAATGAACTTGCGCCACCGCACTTTCTGGCCGTTGGCGTGAGCCGCTTCTTCGCGGCCGAAGGCCCGCCAGATGTACCACAAAGTCCCGCCGAAGAGCGCGAAGATCAGCGTCATACCGAAACCTCCAACGACTCGTCGCGTCCGCCATTGCTGCTCGGTGAGCTGGCCGAGGACAAATTCGTTGACTCGTGTTTCGGATTCGACCAACCGCTCATGGATTCGATCGATTGCTTCGTCCCGTGAAAAGCCAAGCAGGTTGATGCTGTTTGGCCCTTCAGTCGCATTGAACCGGGCCCACTCGATCGGCTCGGTCACTTTCTGGTAGATGTACTGCGTGTTGTCACCATAAGGCTCGGGCACCCCATGCGCCAGGGCGACGTCAAAAGTCTCCTTCCAGCCCTCTGGAACACGCCGCAGGATATCGTCGTACTCGAACTTCTCCAGCAGACTGGGGCTGAGGAACGGTCCCAAGCCATACTCGACCAGGGTCTCCACCCGGATGCGTTGAGCCTCGTCGCTGGTGGCAAACCAAGCATACTTCATCACCGCGAGTTGCTGCTGCGGGTTGCTGCCGGCGAACACGCCGATCATCACGGCGTTCAATTCTCCTGACGGATCGCCCCCGGGGGGAATCGGGACGGGAGCGATCCCCACGAGTTCGGAATTGATCTGAGACATGAGCTCGTCGCGGAGGTATTCGAAGCGAATGCCGATCTTCCCAGCTTCCCAGCGTTCCCGAAGAACGGACCCGGGCCCAATCTCACCGGCGCCGTAAACCGTTTGGCCCGATCCGTCCTGGTATTCGCCGTAAACAAGCTTGAGCAGGTAATAGATGGATTCGGCGGCTTGCCGAGTTCCGTAACTCGCCCGCCACCGGCCGTCATCGTCTAGAGACATGTAGCGCACGTTGTTAGAAACCATGAAACTGTAGATGCTCCAGCTCATGTTAATCCCGCCCACCATCACGATCCCAGTCCGCCCCGGCATCGCACTGATCCGTCGCGACGCCTCGAGCAGGTCTTCCCAGGTTTGAGGCGGTCGGTTCGGGTCGAGTTGGGCCTGGCGGAACACGTCTTTGCGGTACACCATGGCGCGAACCAATATCGAGGTAGGCAGGGCCCACACGTTCTTACCTTCGGGGATCCCACCCCGGTCGCTGGTGGCGGCGCGATAGACCACGGGCCAGACCTGGTCGGGCACGCGCTCGCGGATCATCTCCAGCGCCCGCTCGATCTCCTCCGGCGACGGATCGGCGAGCCAGTTACCTTGCCTGTCCGTACGGCGGGTATCAGGGTTATCGCTCTCCAGCCGGGCCAGCAATACTTGCATAGGCGCTAGGAACCCATTGTTAAGGTAAGTCGACGAGGCGCGGAAATTGACATACATCTGGTTCGGCGGCTGGCCTGAGGCGATGCCCATTAGCGTCGCGGTTTCATTGCGCGATCCTGCGATCGAGGGCATCGAGAACGGCTCGATTGTGATATGCGGGTTCCTTTCCCGAAAGGCCCGGATCACACGTCGTTGAGCAATCGCGTCGGGCGAAACCGAAGACGGCCTCGGCAATCCCTCAGCAATAATGGTGACGGGTTCGGACGGCGACCAGTCAGTTGACATCGCCGTATCGCCCGACACGGTGGTCGGGGCCGTCGAGAAAAGGAAGACCAGACACCATACCAGCGCCCTCAGTCGAGGGAGTGATGCACTTGGTGTTGAACTCAAGTCGTTGTCGGCGCCTAACATTAGTTTCCCATTACGGCTACAAAGTATTTGCGTTTTAATAGCGATTCTTTTTGTGGTTGGAACTCAACTACAATCTGCTTGAAGTTAATCTTGACAGAATGTCTATATTGATTGGTCGTCTCGCTACTTTGCTGGAGTGGGAGTAGTTTGGTTGCAACTCAATTCACACTGCCGCTCCCCTGTGGTTGTGTCGCAGGTAGGGATAGCCAATCCCTATCCCGTAGCGTTGCTGATGCGCATTGACGCACCCACGACTGCTTCGCGATTGGGCAGGATCATGAGATCCGAGCATTTCACCGGGGCCGAATCTGAAGCGATCGACTGATTGGCCGCAAAACCACAGAGGATAGAGGCGACGCCGTCCCAGTGACTCGCGACCCTGCCGAGCGGATCCTGCTGTGGAGAAGGGTGGAATAGATCGTTGTACATCAGGGGGTCTGCCCCGCCGTGCCCGCCTTCCTGATGAGGGATATCGACGAGACGTGGGGCCTTGAACATGGGATATAGCGTGCACGTCGGTCCCGTCGGTAGGGCGTCGTGCTCAACGTCTGCATGCGAGGTCAGTTGGGGAGGATATCGATCGCTCAGTTCAATCCGGCCACGTGTGCCCGTGATCTCGAGGTCGTAACCTTCCCATGGTGAGAAGGTCAGCAGCGAGTAGTTCAAAAATGTTCCGCCTCGGTAGCGCACCAGCACATTCATCACGTCCTCGATGTCGATGTGGTCGCCGAAGACGTTCCGATCTCGGATGTAACCTGTCCCGTTCCGGCTGATCGAAACGGGATCCTTCTCCGCTTCGTAATAGAGGTGGCGATCCCATTCACCCGCATCATCCAGGGTTCGGGCAAAAGGGTCTCGACGGGCCTGGACATGATCCGAGGTGTAGCGGTCGTATTCATATTGTTCACCGCGTTCTCGCGCGTTGACCTCTCCGTAGAACTGCAGATCGCCCATTGCTGTGACGGTGTCGGGCCAGTCTTCGAGCAGCCAGTTGACCAGGTCGAAGTGGTGGGAAGACTTGTGGATCAGCAACCCGCCGGAATGGGTGCGCTCGGCGTGCCAACGCCGGAAGTAGTCCGCCCCATGCGTGGTGTCGAGCAGGTAACGGTAATGAACAGCCAGCGGCCGACCGATAGCTCCGCTGAGCAAAGCCCGTTTGATCGCCTGGGAACCAGGGGCGTACCGGACGTTAAACGTGACTCGAAGGCGTCGACCAGTACGTTCAATCGCGGCCAAAATTTCGCGGGTCTTGCCAACCTCTGTCGTCAGCGGTTTCTCGCAGATGACGTCACACCCGGCTTCCATGGCACGGATGCAGTACGTATGGTGGTTACCGTCCGTGGTGGTCACGATCACCGTATCGATCGACTCGCGACGTAACATTCCCTCGAAGTCATTGGGGGCGCAAGTCGGAACCGATGGGTGGTCGTACTTGCGGCCGAGGTACCGGTTGTACCACGTTAGCCGGGTAGGGCTTTCATCGCAGAGGCCAGCGAGTTCGGCGTGCTCGCGGTGCGGACCAACAATCGTTTCAACAAATCCGCGAGCACGATTGCCCGTACCGACGAGAGCGTAGCGTATACAGTTCGGCGTGAAGTTATCCATTGGCAACATGCTCCGTTGTTGCAGTATTACATATGACTGCCGGTAGGTCGATCATCGTGGTTAGTCCCGGTTGGGCCTGAACTATGCGGTACATGGCATTGAGGACCACAGCGCACGTAGCGATATCGCCATTGATCCCGCCGGGAATCACGCTTCGAAAATCCGGAACACCTCGGATCTGGATCGCATCAAATGACTCTGCTTCACCAACCGCCGCCCGAAACCGCAACTTGATGACCGGCTGATTCTCGCGGAACCCAAGGGCGACCTGCTCGACCCCTGCGGCCATGCCCGGCTCAATTCGGGTGTAACCACTCGTGACAACATGCTCGGCGATGACCGGGGCCAGTGTTTCTTTGACCTCGTCCAGCCCCCAATTCAAAGCGGCTGCGAGGTGATCAACGGATTCGCGCAGCCCGACGTGCCGCAACCTGCCCTCCCGACGTTTGGCTTCAAACGCATCAACCGTCAGCCCCGCGCCGATTTTTTGCTGAAACGGGACCCGCCGCATTGAAGCGTCCTGAATCCGCTCTACCGTGACCTGATGGACCTCATGGCAAACCCCGCTCAGCACCGCGGGCAGGTAATCCATGAGGAAGCCTGGGTTCACGCCAGTGCCGACGCAGGCCACCTCGTGCTTGGTGCACACCTCGTGGATCAACCGAGCCAGGTCAGGTGCGGTCTGCCAGGGGTATGACAGTTCTTCACAGGTCGAGACGATGTGCAGGCCGGCTTGTGCGGCGGTCTGGACTTGGGGCAGCAAACGTTCGAGGCTGGAGACCGTGCTAATGACCGCGACGCGTGCATGATGCTCGGTTCCCAGCTCAGTCAGGCCGGCAACGATCGGCGTATGCCCCTGAGCCTCGGGAACGAGATCGGTGACCGGTCGACCGAATTTATCTGGATCAGGGTCAACCACGCCGACCAGTTCCAAACCTTCACGCTGAGCGGCGCGGCGAACCAAATTTTGGCCTAAGGGCCCGATGCCGAATTGGATGAATTTCATGGGTCTTTTACTTTCTCACTAAGCATCTTTAAGAACTTACGTAGATGCGAGGACGCGCATCATGTTGCCGCCGACGATCTGGCGGATTTGCTCGTCTCGGTACCCGCGCTGCACTAAACCGACCGTGAAGAGCGGCCAGTTGGTCCAGGCCAGCGACTGATGCATGACCGGCTGGTTCCACTGCGGTTGCCCGATGCTCCCTTGTGGCCAGTAGGATTCGAATCGGGGCATAGGTTCTGATGGACCGGGGGCATCAAATTCTGCATCATTGGGTCCGGGTGGGATGCAAACCGGGCGGTCGGTTCCGATCGCAACGTGTTCCACGCCGACGCATGTCGCCACGTGATCGATGTGATCGAGCATCGATGTAACGGTGCCGGCGCCGCCGAGAAACGCAGGGATCGCGCAGATGCCGATCACGCCGCCAGTGTCAGCGATGGCGCGGCAGGTCTCATCAGACTTGCCGCGGCAGTGTCTGTGTAGTGCGCGGCAGGCGGTGTGGCTGGCGATCACCGGGCGTGAAGATTGCCTGGCGGCCTCGATGCCGGTCCGCTCACCGCTATGAGCGATGTCGACCAGCACGCCTTCGCGGTTCATCACGTCGATGGCATGTCGCCCGAGATCACTTAAGCCGGCGTTGCTCACCTCTGCACAGCCATCGCCCAGCAGGTTTCGTCGATTGTAAGTCAGGTGCATCATCCGGACACCTAACTGACGAAAAATCGGGATGAACCTGAGGGCTTGCTCAACGTTTCCAAAGTGGCTGGAGATAGGCACACCATTGGTCGTTAAGCAAAACCCGAATTTTGACTTAGCCTTGGCTTGCTGGATGTGGTGATCCGAAATCATGCGACACATGTACTCGGCCAACGTATCGGTGACGAACGTGTTGTGGGCCAGACGGGGCAGCAAGCGCTCGACCTGATTGCCCTCTTCGCCGGAGTTACGCATGACACAGGTCACGCCGGACACACGCCATGTGTCGAGGAAGCGATCACGCTGCCAGGGGTCCGTCGCCATGCGGGTCATGCGCGACTGAATATTGAGCGCGGCCTGTGAATCCGGGCCGACCCCGCGTTGCCTGACGTCGTGGAGCATCACGTGATCCGGCGCCGCAAACGCGGAAAAGCCATACGCATCGATCACCACGTAGGACCGGTGCAACGCCAAGCCGTGCTCCAGATCACGATCGCTTGGCTTCAGGTCGGCCAGGCATTGATCACGGCACAACGCGATTTGCGGATCTTCCGTCGGAACGGTCATCAGCGGATCACTGGGCATCGTTACCGGCCCGTGGCGACGGCGTTGACGTGCCCACAATTCTGTAAACCGCAACCGACTCGCCGGGAAAATCAATGGTGAGCCGCGGCGCATTGCCTGTGTTACTCAACGCAGGCGAACCAAAAAGAGGCTCGATGTCTTTGACTCGATCTAAGTCCAGCAATTCGAAGGTGGTGTTGTGTGTTTGTGTCCCCGTGTGGACCGCGATCAGGTAGTAGTTTATCCCGTCAAATCGAAGTGTTGCATGAATTTCTTTGTTGCTGGGTGTAACGAGCAGGTTGGCCGCAGGGTGGCTATTGAGCAGTGCTGACTTAATCGACTGGATTTGCTGTCCGTTCTCTCCCATGCCTTCCCAAAGGTATTGAGAGTAAGGTCGATACAGATAAAACTGTATTCCACACGCGCCCATCGTCACCGCTTTCCACATATGCAGGCGGATCTCTTGACGGTTGGGCTCGCGGACGGAGTTGCCCGCGGCGCCGTAGACCGGTGAGTTGATCATGACAGGCAGGCCGGCCCCGCTCAATTCGCGGAACATGTTGTCATAGCGTCCGCCTCGCGCCAGGAAGGGCATGAGCCCGATGTCGGTACCCCGGCCATAAATCTCTGTATCCCCCATGTGATTGAGATGCGTGCAGAAAAACGGGTGATGGGGGTCCAGTTCGCGCACGAGATCTGCCGCCCGCGTCACGTAATCGCCGGTGAGGATGTCGGGCCGGTTGCCCGGCTCATCAAACGCGCACCACCCCAACAGGGCCGGGTGTCCGCGGACGTTATCCATCAGTTGTCGCAGATCCTGCAACGCCGACTCTTCATCGGTGTAGCGGTGACGCAGACCCGCGACCTTGGGGATATGCCAAGTGAAGTAACCGCTGATCTCGACCCATACGCCGATGCCTAATTCGTCCGCGACGTCTAGGTAGGGCTTCAGCCGATCGGACAGCCCGGTCCGCATGCCGGTGTAAGCAAGCACGCTGTTGCAGTTGTTTTGCTTCAGGTCCGTCAGGATGGCCCGCCAGACCTCGATGGGCCGTTGCTTGGCGATCGCCTCGGAGAAAAAACCGTACGGGAAAAAAGCCTGATCATTGAGCACGAGAAACTGGCCCCACCGATTAATCCGAACCACGCGGTCCGACTCCGGCACGACCCGGATGTCGGCCGCGGCTTGAATGTCTTCGAACTCGGGGTGCTGGAACGTCACGTCAACGCGATGGGTCCCGATCGGCAGATTGGTGAGCGGGATCGACCAATCTGTGGCGCCGGCCTCGGGCCGCAGTGTTCCGGACTGATCCCCCAGTGTCCACGTCACGGTCGGGTGTTCATCGGATGCTTGTTCACTCGGCTGTTGCCCATTGATTACCGCGCGGAGCTGCACGGTTTCATCAGGCAGGTATCGATCGTATTGTGGCCCGAGGAACGTAAACAACGTGGTGTTGCTCACGGTGACGCTGAGCGGCTGCGATTGGATACGCGTCCGTCCCTGCGCATCGCTCGCATACAGCCGCAGCGTGTAGTGGCCCTGCTCAGGGATCGGTAAGGCGCTGGCCACATCGGCGGTCTTCCCGCTGTCGATGGTGACGGTGAAGGCGTCGCTCCGGATCGACTCCGACTCGTCTAAAGTGAACCGGCCGGTTAAGGTGACTGGCTGCGGGGTTCGGTTTTGCAGCCTCGCGCGGGCCTGGCCGTTGGACCAAGACAGGCCGAGGGTATCGATCTGATAGGGCGTCAACACCTGCGGGTCAAATCCGATCGCGATGCCGAATGCGCGGGGGTTATGAAAAGCCCCGTGGCTGAAAGACCAACTGCTGTATTGCCTTTGGTCTTTTGACCTTGACGGTTTATAGGTCCGGGTGATGTTGACGCCCGGTGTTGGTGTGAACGGCTCGGACCCGTCCAGCGCGGTGTAGGGGATTCGAATCTCCGCGGCCCATGATGACTTGCCGATCCGAGCCTGAGCCTGCCAGTGTCCTGACCAGGCGGCGATGGCCCGCGGCGCGGTGTATCGAGCCGACCACGCCTGCCCATTGGGGTTGACAACGAACTGGTAGTAGGACTGACGGTCGCCGTTTGTGTCGAGGAACACCTCAACGCTGTCGGCGGTCCAGGCGGATTTGGCGTTGTGCATGCGTTGCCGCAGCGCATCGGTATCGGGCTCGCTTGCTTCCACGGCGATGTACAAGGCCTGATCGTCATAGGCCAACCAGGCTCGGGTCTTCAGGTCGACCGGCGTGTCTTGTTCGAGATCGGCAAAATCGGTTAGAGCAGGTTCGGTGCGCCAAAGCGCGTCATCTAATTGGCCGTCGATTTCCGGAGCGGTGGATGCACGCTTAAATGCTGCTGCCCGGGGCGGTTGATTCAAGCGCATTGGCAAGCCAGTCGTTTTTCCTTTGATTTTTTGAATCTGCAACCGGTCATGCTCGGGCAAGTGATAGTCACCGGGTGATCGGCCTTCTTCGAGTTGAGCCGCGTCGAGCCAGAGCACCCCATTCGACTCCAGGGTCACGATCACACTGGTACGCGCTCGGGCTGCGGTGCCGGATAGTTCAAACCGTTGCCAGGTTGGGCCGACAGTAACCGCATGCTTGTTGGGGCGCTCCAACCCGTTGACCGCAAGCGTCGCCTTCGTGTCGGGCCGTTCACTCTTTAGGTAAATGGAAAACGTGTAGGGTTGTCCGGGGGTCAGATTGATAAACCGGCCCCATGCGATGGCCGACTTGCCCATGTGGCCCAAACGCAGGCTGTATTTCCCGTGCCATGCTTCGGCGTCATCCAGCCCCCAGTGCGTCGGGCCGAAAGGGGGAACACCGATCTGGCCGCGCCAACCGTCGGGGATGTCGGGATTGGTGTTGATCTCGTAGCTGCTGTTGTAGATCAGATTCTGCCTGCCGCTCGTTTCTTCTTTGAGGAAGCGAATGTTGTCGACATAGAAAACGAAGTCGCCCCGACCGTCATCGGTCAGGCTGAACGACAGCGCCCGAGGCTGCGTCCATTGGCCCTGGCGATCAATCACCCGCTTCCGCATGGAACGGTCGCGAACCAGTCGAATGGTGGTCCATCCGTCGCGTCCGATCTTTGGATCGATCTGAGCGACATATTCGGTCAGGTTTTTCTCTGGGTCATTGTCGTCCTGCGGGTGCAGATTGACATAAAACCGGGCGCCGTTTCGTCGCTCGCAATAAAAATCAAAGGCGAGCACGTTATAGTCGTGCAGTGGCTGATCAAACGGGAACACGAGTGAAGCTTTCTGACCACCCGGCGCGTGGAACCGCAGGCTGTAACGCCCCTCGGAAGCCGTCGTCTGAACACGTTTCGCACTTGACAGTGATTCGCCGTGGCTGGGGAATGCCTTGAAGGCCGTTGATCCTTCCATGTCGGCTACAGGCTGCACGGGTTCCGCCACTGACGCTTGAACGGATAGAGCGGCAACGATAGCGGCCATCGCTACGGCGAGGGGCAATCGCAACATGTGACCGGTTTTCGACTGCGGATGGACGCGGCGCACCGCCTGGATCAACGATATCATAGCATATTCCTTTCTAGATCAGTCAGAGGTGGTCGTTTTAATCGGGGTCATACAGCCAAGCAGTGTCCCACGCCTCGGCTGCGGCCTGCTCACTGAAGTTGCTCACGTTGCCCGCGATGAACAGGACGTTGACCGAATTGTTGTGGTAGTAGTACTCATGGCCATCGAAGTTTCCGTTGTTGAACCGGCCGATATAGAAATACGGCCACACGTTGGACACGGCACGCTGGTAGCTGTCAACCAGAAGCAGTTTATCGGTCGGGTCCGGTACGTCGTCTAATCGATAGGCCGGGTCGGTGGGCAACCTTTTAATAAGAAGATCGCTCATGGCGTAGTTGCCGTTGGCGCTGGGTATCCACTGCAACGCAAAGCTTGGGCAGCGGTAGAGGTTGTCACCTTCGGACTCATAGCTGTCGTTGTATTCTTTGAGCTGCTGGTACCACGTCAGACCGTCGCCTGGGGGTGTCCCAGCCGGAGAGTTGTAGGCCGAGGGCATGTACCCGTCGTAATCCTGCTGGTAGATGTGACAAAGCAGCCCGGCTTGGCGCAGGTTGGAAGCGCAGACCACCGACCGTGCGCTCTCTCGGGTGTCCTTCAGTGCAGGCAGCAGGATTGTGATCAACAGGCTGATGATGGAGATCACCACGAGCAACTCAATGAGCGTGAAACCCGCCCGTGAAGGTGAAGCAGCAACAGATTCAGGCATACACGGCTCCGTCCCAACTTTTGAGGTATCGCTGCACCATGAAGATACCAAAATCTGGTCAATTTGCAATACCTTGTTTGCAAAAATGCAAAAATGGTGCTGGTACTGGCAAAGGTCTGCGCTGCTCATCAGGGCTTGGTCAATCGAAGCTGGGCGTAGTGCTGCCAGTCTGGCAGCACTAGGGAGCCATCAGCGTCGATACCAAGTTTCAGCGGCGACGTGTGGCCGGGCCGGTAACACCATACGGGCTTGCGGCCAAAACACGCCGGATCTAATTGAAGGGTGATTTTGCCCATCGGTTGACCGCAGCCGGTCTGGTCGCGTAAGTGGATGACCCATGCCCTATCGTTGTGCTCGACATTCAGCAACACGCCTTCGGGCGCGGCACAGGTCACGGCCGAGGCGAAGCCGATACGCTCAAGCATCATTCCAATCACGGATTGCGCTTCTGCTTGCGCGGCAGACTCATCGGTTGACAGGTATTGCTGGCCTTCCTGCTCCGGCGTCCAGTCCAACGGTTCTCCCGCATCGCAGACCATGCCAGTGCCACGCCGCCATTTTTCCCTGTCGCTGCGGTTGCGCGGCAAAGCCATAAGATCTTTCTCGCCTGACGATCCCATCACTAACACACGATGTTGATCGCCTCGCGCAAAAGATGATATCTGCTTCATGCTCTCATCGCTGAGACAGGTTTGCTGCGGAACCAGCAGTATGCGCACGCCATCAGGTACCGGACGACCTGACGGGACTAGTACCACGCTGAGTCTCATGCACTGCAGCGCGAGGATCGCGGCACGCATCACCCCGCGATCGCGACGCCACGCCAAGCTGAGTGTGTCTGGCTCAACAAACAGACCGACTTCCCCCCATTGCCGCAGCTGCCGACGATCCAGCGATTCGTGCAGGCTTCCGAAAAATTCGCTGGCGTCACGAAACGCCCCTATCAACGCCGCGTGATCCCCGAGCGTCTTCTCATAGTCACCCGCTGGGCGCAGCATCCAATTGTTACCGATCGCGGCGGCGTGAAACGAGGCTTCTTCGGCCATGATCGTCCAAACTTCACTCGGGTTTTGCGGCGGCAAAACGCTGTTTTCCCCGCTTTTCCAAGCGGTACTGAAAACTCCGTAGCCCAGCGCATCGGCCAGCAGATACGCCTCGGCCTGGGACACGCAGCGTTTAGTATCCCATTGCGGCAGGTTGCCGTTCTCGGCAAACAACACGTCGAACCGCTGCGCTTCAGTATGCAAGTCCAGGGCCAAGTCGGAGAGATACACACTCCGCCGGGGAAAAGCGGGGTTGCCCGCGAATACCACCTCGGGGCGCCGTGCCCGCGTGTGCTGGATCAACTGCTGATAGGCCTGGCTGCGCACCTCGGCCCCAAACCGCATCCAGAGGATTTGTAACGGGTCGCTGAACGCGCCGGCGTCGCGATCAAGCGGCGGCGGGATCACATGATTTGCATGAGGCAAACCGACCATTCTATGCAGGTCGTCACGCTGATTCAGCCAGTCGCGGAACCGAGCGGCACACCGCTCACACCAGCAGTGGCGATAGTAGTTGTTGTCAAAATGTATGCCGTCGAGCTGCAAGTCTTGGGTGCCGATGTCGAGCACGCGCTGCATGTACGCGAGATAGTCCTGATTGGTCAAACAAGGACGCAGCCGGTAGTAACTTCCACTCCATGCCTGCAACGCCCCGTCACGATGGCGCGCCACCCAGTTCATCATGTCAGGCTGCTCATTGAGCAGTGTCTCGTAGTACAGTGACCCGCCTTGGGTGTAGCCGATGACCTTGAGATGTTTGGCGTGCGCGGCAGCGATCCAGTCGCGTAACCGCTCACGTTCTTCGCGCTCGGCGTCGAGGCCGAAGCCTTTATAAAAGTAGGTGACCAGCGTGGTGATGCCGCTATCGACCAACCAGTCGAGCGTCTCGGGTGTGGTCAGCCGATCGCGCCAGGCGTCGAGCCATGCTCCGTTCCCGAAGAAGCGCGTGTCACTACCGCCCCGTCGCCGGTAGTGCTGGTCGGTTTCCCAGCCAGCCCACACCCAGCACACCCACTGATTTCGGGCAGATTTCATCCTTCAAGGCCACTCTTCATACAGGTTTGAACTACACAAGTGTATTTTATTTGCATACTGTTGCAAACAAGCATATCATTTTTGATATGATCAGGTCAGATCAGATGTCCTGTGATAGCTATAGGTCTTTGAATGGAGTCATTCCATGCCTCAGACAGTCGGTTTAAAACAGCTTGCCGAAGACGTCGGCATGTCGATCAGCACGGTGTCACGTGCCCTCAGCGGCAGCGACCTGGTCCGAGCGGATACGCGGCGGCGTATCCTAGCGGCCGCTAATGCACGGCGGATGGAGGGCTCAGCCGTCCGCGGCCGTACCCCCAAAACTGCCGGCAACATGGTCATGCTGTTACAGCCGGCGGCCATGCAACAGGCCAACGGCGATACCGAGGTGAGCATCCACGTCCTTGAGACATTGCAAGACGTGGCAGAAGAGTCTGGCTGCGGCATCCTAGCCGGCCGTTTCCGCACGGCCAAGGAGCAAGAAGCGGGGCTTGACCTGAACGAAAACGTCGTTGGTGTGGTCGGCTTTCGTCTCCTTGACTCGCACATGGCCCCGTTCCTGGCCCGGGTGCGCAACGCGAACGTCCCGTTTGTTGTACTGAACCGCGAGGACGATGACCCGACCGTGCCGACCTGCACCACCGACCACACGCTGGCCGGTCGGATGGCCATCGACCACTTGGTCAAGTTGGGACACGAACGCATCGGCCTGCTGTTCAATAGCATGGAAAACCAGTCCAATCGTCTGCGGATCGACGGGATTGAGGCATCGCTGCGGGCCCACCGTTTGGGCATCCCACCCGAGCAACGCGTCACCGGGCACGAAGACTTGAACGGCGCAGCCAAGGTGGCCCAGCAACTCATTCAACAAGAAAAAGTGACGGCGCTGGTCGTCGCCCCAGAACGCATGGCAGCCAACCTGCTGTACCAGCTCTCGGCCGCGGGTATCCGTGTGCCCGACGACGTGTCGATCATCAGCTTCGACGGCACGGCACTGACCCGCCAACAACAGCCGCAGCTTACCGCCCTGCACACCCCCTGGCAGCAGATGGCCAAGGCCGCAACCCGGTTGCTGTTCTGGCTACGTGACGACCCCATGCTCGATCAGGTTAAGCTCAATTGGAAGCCCAACTTGCTCCCCGGTGAGACCTGTCAACCTCCCTCTGCAGAGTGACTTTCATGACTAGTATCACGCGCGTCGAACCGCGCCCCACGTCCAGCCTGATACGGACGCGCGCCTATGTCCTACGCGACACGTGCAAACCGGTGTCGGTCCCGCTTTCCACGCTGGGCTACCGCGAGTTCGTGGCCGAGCCCGACTGGTACCGCAACTTAATCTCTACCACCAGCGTCCTCTGGCACCCCAAGCGCCAGCGCCTGATCTGTGGATTGACCAGCTTCGACACCGACCTGCTGTACGAGTTTGATCCGACCGCCGAGTGCTTTCACAACCTGAACTACCCGCGCATCAGCGAGCCGTTCGAGATAAAGATCCACCGCTCACTGGCGTTGATGGAAGACGGCTCGATCTTAGGCGCCACCGCCTGCTTGCACCGCGAAGACCAGCGGTGCGAAGCACCCGGCGGGCGAGTTTTCCGCTACCGCTTCGACACCGATGAATACGAAGACCTTGGCCGGCCCGTGCCACCGGAATATGTGCAGAGCATCGATGTCGATCACGAGCGGCAGTTACTTTACGGGTTCACCTACCCGGCCTTCTATTTCTTCGTGTATGACCTGAAACAACGCCGCGTCCGCCGCACCAACTACGTCGGCAGCATTCCACACCGCACCGCGGTGGACAGGCACGGCTGCGTCTGGGGCACATGGAACAATCGTACGCACTCGCTGTTCAAGTACGACCCTGAAGCGGACGAGATGCATTTTTTTCGCCACGGTCTACCCGGCTCGACGCGGCGCGAAGGGATGATGTTCCCAGGGCAAGGACCGATCGACATGATGCTCGCCGGACCCGACGGCGCAATCTACATCGGACAACTCAATAGTGAGCTGATCCGCCTCGATCCGGATACTGGGGAATGTGAATCGCTGGGCCGACCTGTGGCCGACAAGCTTCGGCTTCCCGCGATGACGCTTGGGCTGGATCAGCGTATCTACGGGGTCACCGGCATGGAGAACGGCTGCCACCTGTTTCGCTTCACCCCGGGCATCGACGTGTTCGAGGATCTGGGACTGATTAAAGACCACGAACTCAACGTGTCGTTATTCATCGGCCACGATATCTGCCAATCCGACGAGGGCACGTTCTGGATCGGTGAGACCGACACCACCGACCGAGCCGGCTACCTCTGGGCATGCAAAGTGCCTGATGCCACGCCGACCTCAGTGTCTAAAAATGTTTACATGCCATGAATCAACACTTGAGTAATGCGGCGGACAATCCTGTCCGCGCCGGCTTCATCGGCGTGGGTAACTTCGTCAGCGCCAATCACCTTCCTAATGCGCACGCCAGCGCCAAGTGGTCGGTCGAAGCGATCTGTGACGTCGACGAAATCAACCGAACCCGCGCGGGGGAACGGTATCAGCCGCGTTGCCTGACCGACCGATATCAGGATTTGCTGACGGACCCGGAGATCGAGGTGATCTTCATTGGGACGCGTCACGACTTGCACGAGCGTTTGATCCGCGAGTCGGCCGAACACGGCAAGGACGTCTTCGTTGAAAAGCCGATGTCCAAAACGTGGGCCGAGACACGCGCCATCCTGAAGTCTATTCAGGACGCTAACACGCGCCTGATGGTGGGCTACAATCGGCGCTTCGCCCCTGCGATGCAGATGGCCAAACAGGTGTACCGCCAACGTAACGCGGGGAAACCGACCATCTGGACGTACAGGGCGGTGGATGATGCCAAGCTCTGGCCGAGTTGGCCCATGGATGTGGACATCGGCGGAGGCAAAGTAATGTCCGAGGGTTGCCACTTCTACGACCTCGCGTGCTGGTTTCTCGAAGACGAGCCTCATTGGGTGCAGTGCTCGGGCCGTCGCGACGACGACAACCTGATCCAGATTGGGTTTGCCAATGGCTCACAGGCGATGATCGTGTCGGGCGGTGCGGGCAGCGCCACCTACCCCAAGGAACGCATGGAAGTTTTCTGTGACAGCAGCACGCTGGTGCTGGACATGTTTTTGGAGCTGCACACCGCGGGGTATGCCGGGTGTGAGGATGAGCACTTCCCGATGCAGGACGACCGTGACACGGCGTCTCGTGACGGCCATACGATCGCCGGGTTCCGACGCCGCGCCCGGCGCTGGGCCAAATCGGAGATCCAGGCGGAAGAACTGAAGCGCAAGACCTACGCCGCTTACCCCAAGGTGGACAAAGGGCACATCCACGAGCTTGACGCGTACGCCGACGCGATCCGGGCGGGAGAAGATTCGCCTTGCGGGGTCATCGATGGAGCCCGAGCCACCGCTATTGCGTTGCGGGCGATCGAGTCACTCGATGATCAGAGCCGCCCCCAGGCCATCTGCCAATCGGATTATCAATACCGAGATACCTCAGCCTGCCTATCAACTACTTCTGGAGAATAGATCCATGCGACAGATCAGCCTCATTGCCCTCGCGATGGCCAGCTTGGTCCACCTGGGCGCCGCCGCTCAGGCCGACCTGTTTATCACCATAGGCGGCGTGTCGGGCACCAGCACTGACCTGGACATCACTATCGTCGGCAGTGGAACGGTGGGCGCCACGGACGTACAGTTTCTCAGCGGGTTTGCGTTTGATGGAACAACGATTCCAAACACCAATGCATTCGTAGCGGATGGATCAACTGAAAACAACATTGGTGAATACACCAATGCGAACAACTTTGATGAAAAGTTAACGACAGCGGTAGCCTTAAAAAACCTGACTGATGAAACCTCGGCCCCTATCGAATGGGTCCTGTTTGATGGCGACCCCGGCGCTGGCGAAGACGATATCTGGCTGGCCTTCTTCGCGCCCGACTCATTCCTCGAGCCGGGTGACAAGTGGTCTGTCGATGGTGGGTCCGAATTGCACATGGATGACGGCAACGCCTCCAATTTCACCATCGGAACTTACGCCTGCACTGACCCGACGCTTGGCAAAATCACGTTGATCGTTCAGGAAGCTTCGGCCATTCACGAACCGGCCTCCTTGCCCGGGATGCAGGAAAAGCTGGATAGGGTGTCAACAGATCAGGCTCAAAAGGACGATGAACAACAGGCTGCGCGGCAGGAAGCTATTGCGTCGCTCAAGGGGAAAGTCGGTTATCTGATCCACCGGAAAGGCACAGAGCCGCGCACTTTGGAGTTGTCGGAGGGCATCGTGGCCGAGTCGATTCGTCCTGAGGATCTGGGTACGGTCCCGCTCGAACAATATGACGTGATCTTTTTCCCCGCCGGGCCGCGCTATCAGCTGGACGAAAGCCACGACGCGTTGATCCGCGATTACGTCCGTAACGGCGGGGGCTACGTCGGGTCATGCCAAGGATCCTTCTACGCAGCCCAACTCAAACTGTTGGATGTAGAGGCCTATACGCTAAACATCTGGGGGCTGTTCAAGGTGCGGCTGAAGCCGCACGCGTTGACTGATCTTCGGGGAGCGGAAATCCCTATGCACTTTGGCAACGGCCCAGTCATGGTTCCGGGTGATGACTGCCAAGTCATTGCGACCTACGTCATGACACTGCCCGGCAAGGCAACACCTGCTGCGATTGTGACCGGGACCTTCGGTAGCGGCCGCGTCGTGGCCTTCGGGCCGCATCCCATGGGCGGTAAGGTCAGCGCCAAAGGCGTGCGCGCCTACTGGAGCGGTGACCTGCTGGAGACCGAACGCATGCTGGTCAACGCGCTGCTATATGCCTCGAATCGACTGCCTAAATCCCCGTGATATGTTTCGCGGGTTAAGGCCACGCCGTCGCGCTGCGCTGGTTTAAGGCCGCCGCTTCAACCAATCGCGCGATCAGCCCTTGGTTTAAGGCATTGTCATCTTCCGACCGTTCGGGGTGCCACTGCACGCCGACATAAAAATCACGGTCCGGGTTGTCGATCGCTTCGACGACACCGTCGGGCGCCCGAGCAATCACCCGCATATGGCCGGCATGATCCACGCACTGCTGGTGGTAGGACACCACCGAACCCAAACTCGAGCCTGCAGTTGCACCCAGCACACTGCCCGTAACGGTGACAGTGATATCGTGACGGCGATTGTCTTGGTGGATGGCCGCATCGGGGTGTGTCTCGGGCATGTATTGATCGAGCCGGCCCCCGGCATACAACGCCATCATCTGCATGCCCAGGCACACCCCCAACGCCGGTTTGCCGTTCTTCCGGATGGCCTCAAGCAGCGCCAGCTCGAAAGCCTGCCGGTCCGGGTGGATCAAGCGGGCACGCGGGTACAACGGCTGCCCGAACTCTCGCACATCCGGATCCATCCCGCCGCTGAACAGGAACCCATCACAGAGCCGCGCGTACCCCACGGCTTGGTCCGCCTGCGCGGGCAATAACACCACTTGAGCTCTGGCTCGGGTGAGCGCCTGTGCGTAATCACGGGCGCAGACTGATCGCACGGACACGTTGTCTCCGAGGCAGATGTCGGTCGTAACCCCGATGAGCGGTGCGTGGCTGGTTGATCGTAAACTTCTTTGAAAGCAAGTTTTAGAGCAGATGCTATCCGGCAGAGGCTGATCTGACATGTTGAAGTTCGAGAACGTTCTTTGCATTATGCAATATTTTGTATTGTAAAATGATGTGGTTGAGGTTATGTTCAGATCATCGGCCTGTCAATCAAACCGCCTATGGAGGATAAACCCATGCGCAGTACCGCCCTCGCACTGGCCAGTTTGGCCCTCCTGCACACCGCCGCTCAGGCCGACCTGACCATCACCGTGGGCGGCGTGACCGGTACCAGCACCGATCTCGACATCAGCATCGTCGGAAGCGGGACGGTTGGGGCCACGGACGTGCAGTATCTCAGCGTGTTTGCATTTGATGGCGCCAACATAAGCAACACGAATGCCTTCGTCGCGGACGGATCGACCGAAAACAACATTGGCGAATACACCAATGCCAACAACTTTGACGAGCAGTTGGCGACACCGGTGGCCCTGAACAACCTGACGGACACGACCTCTTCTGCGTTCGAATGGATATTGTTCGATGGCGATCCCGGCGCCGGCGAAGACGACATCTGGCTGGCCTTCTTCGCGCCCGACTCATTTCTCGAGCCCGGCGATCAATGGTCTGCCAACGGCATGTCCGAACTGATCATGAACGACGGCAACGCCTCTAATTTCACCATCGGCACTTACTCCTACACCGACCCGACACTCGGCGAAGTCACGCTGATCATTCAGGAAGCGTCGGCCATTCCCGAACCGGCTTCGCTGGCGCTATTTGGAATCGGTGTGGCCTTGGTGCTCACGGGCCGTTGCGCAGGTAAAGTGGCGATATAGCGACGTACTCGCCTTGCGCGATTGGCTGGATCGCGTAAGCCAAATTTTTGAATTCTCTGCCAGGGACAGACAGCACAGTCTGCCCCTGCTCTATTGGCTCCCATGATGAGTATATAAGGGCGCGATCTCTGGCAAAGATCGCCACAAGACTCCAACCTTGATGATTCAGACCTTAAAAAGATAGAAGCGATGCCTAAGATCCGAGCGACCCGTTAGCGCTGAATAGACGTCACCGCGATGTGGTCCGGTGGGGGATGCCGCTGGTCGGAAAACGTTGTACCGTCCCGGCCGCGCTGCGCAAGCCAGTGGACTGCAGCGGCAGGTAAGGCGTCGTGACCGCCTTCAAAGATTGTCAGCCGGGCCGGGCCTGCGTGGCGACGCAGGTGGATGGCCTGTTCGTAAGCCGGGTCCGGGGCCGTATCGCCAGGTCGCGGTGTAGCCAATCGACCGTCTTGATCGAGCTGCTGCGCCTCCGCGTCACTGACGCCTTTGGCGTTGTGATGCTTCGCAAGGGCGTTGAACGCCCAGATGGAATGTTGAAACGAGACCGAACCATTCCGCCCATCGTGTACGCCGTGGTTGATGTCCAGTGGCACGGTGGCGGCGCCGGTGATGTGATAGCGCGGCGACCGGGCTCGCAAGTCGGCGTCGATCACAACACTGTCGCCCGGTCGGCCAAGGACACATTGCTCGATGTCCTGAGCATAGCGGTCGGCGACGCCTTCCCTGACGTGCTCGCGATACCAAGTTGCGATGTCGGTGATGGGGCACCAGACGCTGGCAGCGGCGAAATACTGGGGATGGTGGCATACGGTTTGAAGGGTCATGTGCCCACCGCCTGACCCGCCTACGAGGTAGATGCGGTTCTCGTCCACAGCCAGGTTGCTGCGGGCCCAGTCGATGGCGTCAATAATGTCTTGCATCGCAACCGTAGAGCCGCACGCAAGGGGCGAGCGATTGGGGCCGCGAAAGTTGGGAACGACTGCGTGCCACTGCCGGCGGAAGGCCTGCCAGGCATACGAGTCCACGTTTTGGATCCAATCGGCACTCCAGGTATGCAGGATGACCAGCAGGGGCTGTGGGTGGCAAAGCGGCGAGCGCAAGATACGAGCAGGCTGCGTCGTGTCGTCGCTACTGGCGGTGTACTCGATTGCGGTAAGGACGGGTTGAGACTGGATTCTAGTGGCCATTGGCATACCTGAGAACACGATAGCACTTTTGACCTTTCTCGTTGAACCTGGTCCATGTTTCATGTGAGACTTTTATGCACAGATGCATTCAGGAGAGGCGGAGTTGCAGTGGCTCGGACTCGACACAGCCCGGAAAAGATCACCGGAAAAATGCGTGGGGTCGAGGTGCGCGAGTCTCATATAGACTGGAAATTTGATGCGTTACACTCAAGAGACCCAAGAGAACAGCTAATATACATTGATGGCCATGGGCGCGAGTGTTTGAGTAAAGTGATTTCCAAGACAGGCATCGACAGCAGGCTGCGACGAAAAGTCACTGCCACCAATGAACATCAATTCTGTCCGTAGCGTAAGCTGCGTCACATTATGGTCGGTAGATGAGGAAGCCCTTTGCAGCGGGCCGCTTTGGCTTCCGCCTCTCACTTTCGTGGGTGGATACAGACATCCAGGCAACGCGTCCGCCAAAAGAGGCGAGCGGCAACTTGGTACATCACGGACAGGAACGCTCTTGGGCCCGCGGTGTTGTTGCGCTGTGCGGTGCGTACTTGTGCAACGCCACGCAGATGTTCATTCGGGAGAAGACACTGGCGCAATCGCTGCGCTTAAATACATGGACGTATTCACAATGAAGCCCCCAGGCCATACCTATCGATGCTATTAACCCCGCGCCCTACAATCCCCGGCAAGACCTCAAGCCGAGTTCCCCTTAAACCGGCAGATCGCACGCCGCCTCGACACATTCGGTTGCGTGCAGGCGCTGATGCGAAACCGGTGTGTGGGCAACCTTGCAGCGCCTCAAAGTCCTGATCGCCCACGGCGATCAGGACGTAGATGTCAGCGCCTTCGACCTGCACTGGGTTACGATTCTGACAGGACCCTAGTCAAAAACGCCAACCAGTAACGCTGTACTCCTCCCCATCGTACGCACATTTAAAAGTAGCGCCTGTCTTGTATGTCAAGCGTTTGCCGTCGTACTGTGCCAGTTTTTAATCTCTAAGTATTGCTTTGAGAATGACCAGCGGCGCCCGACGCCGTACCGCTTGATCTCTGAGCCCGCGCCACCATCATCTGCAATCGCTGACGCTCATCCGCCGTCAGCGGAATCACAGAGGTCGCATCTTTGCTCATCACCGATCTCCAGCGGCAAATCAGATCGACCTGGAAACTGACATGTCAGAGTTGAAAATGCGCTAGGTGGCCGTACCCAATGATGCATGGCCCGGGTCACCGGAATGTGTGAGAATGATCACGAAATCCCTAGACACTTATCACAGGTAGAAAACAGGCCAAACTGCTGCGCCACATGGCTGATTCTGGCAAACCGGAACCATACTTAAGCATTCCAAACACAACCTTCGGCTGAGTCATGGCATGCGCTTTGGTCACGCTTAAAAAATACCACGTTCCTATGCTGCGTCGACTGTTAGGTATATGCACTAAATCAGAAGGGGTTTTTAAACTGGTATTGGGCGATTTTTTCTGGCCGTTTAGGGTTGTTTTTGCTCATTTTTCTTATGGACTTATACAGGGTCAGGCCGTTTGTGGTCATCGCCAGGTCGCGCAGGCCCGCGATCACGCCGAGGCGTTTGATGATCGTGAGCAGGTCACGCCGCGCGGTTGGGTCGCCGCCGGTAAGTCGCACCTTGGTCAGCCCGTGGCGGCATACCAGGTGGGCGACGAGCCGGCCGATCTCCTCGGCGGTCAGATCGTCGCGCGCACTCGGGTTACGCAGCCGCCGCAGCTGGCAGTAGGCGCACCGCATCTGACACGCCATCGTCAGCGACAGCCTCAGGTAATCCACGTGGCGGCCGTGTCGATCAACAAAGGGCACTCGCTACTCTGTATCTATGAATCAGGCGGTTCGGGAGCAATCCGAGGGGTGGCGTAAGCCGATGGCTTTCACGGGGCGTCCGGCTTACACGTCAGAACTTGTATGTGGTCTGAAGCCAGAATTTGACGCGGTCAGCGAAGGCGCCGTTGCCTTGGTAATAGGCGACCTTGGTCAGCATCGACCAGTTGCGGTTGATCTGCTTTTTGAGCAGGGCATCGATTTCCCAACCGAAGTCCGCGCCGCCCTGGTCGGACCAGAACTTGTGAAAGACCACCTTGCCGTCGACGTCCCAGGGCAGCGGAGCGCCGGCGTAGACGTAGAGGTCCTGTAGCCCGGCCGTGGGGGTGACGAGAAAGACGTCGGCCCAGCCGTTGAATTTATGGTTGGTGCCGAGCGGGAACTGAAAGGCCGCGGCCCCGCCGTCACTCCCGAGCAACTGGTAACCGCCGCCGGCGTAGCCGAGGCCTTTTTTCCCGAGTTTGAGGTCGGCGGCGACAAAGCTGGCGAGGTAGCCGACGGGGTTGTCGGCCGCGTCGGTCTGCAGGGCGTAAGTGACGCGATAGTCCAGGGCCAAGCCGCCCTCTTCGACGTTCAGCAGTTCGTCGAGGCCGAGCTTGCCCGTGAGCATGCCGCCGTAGGAGTTGGTGGAGTTGATGGGCGAATCGCCTTTAAAGTCGAGCAGGTAGGTAAAGAGCGTGAGTTTGATCTCGGGGAGGAAGGCGTATGAGCCATGGATGAAGTGTGAATTGGAGTCGAAGTTGGGGCCGTTGTCGCCGAAGATGCGCTGGACATGCCAGACGTAGGCGTAGAACAGTTCAAGCCCTTCAACGCCGAGCGAGGTCTTGACGCTGGCGGAGTCGAACGTCTGCTCGAACTGGCGCCAGCCGACGTTGCCGACAAAACGCTGATCGTCGAGGACGATGCGTTGCCGGCCGGCCTTGAGGTCGAGGCCGAGTTCGCCGTTCTGGTACCGGGCGTAGCCCTGGTTCAGTTCGATGCCGCGCGGGTCGGCGACGGGGGCGCGGGCGGGGTCGCCCTGGCCGGTGGCGGGGACGGAATAGAGGCTGGTGTCGGCGGGCAGGACCCCTTCCATCTGCGCGAGCCAGGTAAAGCCTTTGTATGGCTTGGATTGATATCCGAAGCGGAGGCGGGCCGTCATCGCGTAGGAATCGGAGAAACCGTCCTGGCTTACGAATTCGAACCGGGGCCGGAAATCGAGATCAAACTTGCCGTTGGAAGCGGCGTCGAAGAGATCCCGGGGTTCTTCGTCCGGGGAACTGAGCCAGCCGAAGTTCTTGGGCAACTCAGCGAAGCGAAGCGCCTCGGGCTCGGCCTCAACCGGCGCCGGCTGGGTGGTGGGCGGTCCTTCGGCCAACACGGTCGGGCACAAGCTCAGTAGCGTCATGATCGAAGCGTACCCGAGTTTTCGAGGGAATCCGTTCATAGCATCTTCCTTTCCGGAGACGGTCGGTCAGGTAGTCCGAATATCGAGCGAATGCTCTTTGGCGACTGATGAAGAGCCATCGTTGACCTCACTAACCCGCACGGACCAGATCGCGCGGCGGTTCAGATGCGCGATCCGCCGGGCGCCGGACGATCATCAGGCCGATCAGGATGACGCCCCACCAAGCGAGGCCTGTGAACTCCAGCACGCCGCTGACGCCGACCAGATGAAACGCGCCGCTGTGCCAGTCGGTCGCCACCTGGGTCACGACACGCAACAGACAACCGGCGTTGACGAGCAGAAACGGCCCCCACAGGCCGGGGCGATCCCCTACGGGGGTTCCGCGCACGGCCGCGACGAGCCGGGGGGCCATGCCTATCATCATCAGCGAGATGAAGCCCACCGTGACCGCGTGTCGGACGGCTCCATAGTAGGCGTGACTGAACGCGATGCCGCTGATGGATTGATATGCCGGCAACAGCAGCAGCATGAGCAAAGACACGACAAGCCAGGCGTAGGCGGCGCGCACGAACTTGCCGCTGGGGTCACGCACGGGCAACGGCCGCCACAACCGCCACGGCAAAGCCAGACAAGCGGCCGCGGCGATCAGCGCGAGCCAAGGCAGGATGAGTCCCGCGGCGATCCAGTGGCCGCCGGTGTGCCGATAGGCAATGAACAACACGGTTTCCGAGATGACTGCGCCCACGGTCAGGAACCACGCGGCCCACGCCCACGGCCGCCTCACCGGCGGCGCGCCAAACCACGCCGGCAGTAATCGCAGCGAGACGCCGAAGATCATGCACAGCGCCATGCCGTGGATCTGAAGGTCTCGCAACGGGGCCTGATAGGTGGCGACGTACCACAGCAATTGCCCTCGAGATTCGGCCGTCATCGTGTTCCAAGCATGCCAGGCGCTGAAGACCGTCTGCACCACAAAGAAAACCAGCGCCGCGAGGAGAAACGCGTCTGACGGTTCGACGGGGGGGGTGCTTCGTCGAAACGCCATGAACAATTGCATCACAAAAGCGGTGATCGCCGCCGTTTCGAGCACGGCTCCGCCCATCACAAGCGTCAGCCCGGTCAAGCTGTTTTCGAGCATCATGCCCGCGGTGCGGGAGATGATGCCGACCAATACGGCGACGAGCACGATCCGCGCCAACCCGGGCGCGGGCAACGAGACACCCCAGAACCTCGGCAGCACGTAATAGGCAAACCCCATGATGAACAGGCCGACCCAACCGAAGATCTGCGCATGACCGTGGGCATTGACCTCGTGGATGCTTATCCCCGTGAACGAGCCGGCGTAACCGATCTTCCACAAAAGCCACACGCCCCACGCGGCGCCGACGCTCAGCACGATGGCCAGGCCGGCGGTGAAATAAGGGCGAAACAACCTTGGATCGCCCCGCAGATCACCAAGGCTGGATGCCGTCTGTTGTGGCAACGTGGTCATGAGCCGGTTCCCGCGTTGGCCGTCGTCCGTGGTCACGCATCGGCGTCGGTATCTGTTTCGGCGCGGCTGGCGGTTTGGTCTGTGAAGACGTCGAAGCAGGTGGAGCGCAGATACTGTTGAAACTCCATATCGATTTCCGCAAGCTTATCGTGAAGCGGGCACGGTTCATTTCGGCCGCACCAATTCGGGCCGAACGGACAAACCATGTCAGCGTCGGTTCGCTCGAACACCGAAGCGACGTCGTACAGACTGATTTCACCGGGCGGCCGGGCGAGGGCGTAGCCGCCCCGCGGGCCCGGGGCGCCGGTCACGAGCCCGGCCTGTGACAGATAGGTCAGCAGCTTGGCGACCAGCGTCTGCGGCAACCGTCGGGTTCCGGCGATGTCGTGGGAGGACAGCCGAACCCCGTCGTTGTAGACCTCGGCCAACCGGCTCATCGCCGCGATGGCCTGCTGCGTGCTCTTGCCGTATCGGATCATGTCATTGTCTCATTGCTTGCGGCGGCCATCGATTCTTTGCCTGTGAAGATGGGGATGGCGATCTTCAGCGCCACGGTGAACACCATCAGGCCGAAAGCCCAGATGCCGGCGGTGACCCGCCATTCCGTCAGGCTCGGCGCGTACTCGACGATCTCGTGCAGCGTGGAGGGGATGAACGCGGGGACGATCAATCCCATGCCCTTCTCGATCCAGAGCCCGACGAAGGCGAACACGCACGCCGAGGCGAGCATCCAGGGTTTATCGTAAACCTTGGGGCACAGCAGCAACAGCGCCGCGATGACGGTTAAACCCAGCGACGTCCAGATCCAGGCGACGAGCCCGTAGTGACCGTGCAGGCCGAAGTAGAGGTATTCCGCCGAGGCGATATGGCTGCCCCCGGTGTAGAACTCGGTGAAGATCTCGGAGACGATCATGAGAAGGCTGATGAGGATGGTGACCCGCATGATAGCGGTGAGGGTGCGGATGGGCCCGTCGCCGATGCGGATGCCGCCGATCCGGCGGAGGATCATGAGCGTCAGCACGATGAACGCCGGGCCGGAGACAAAAGCGGAGGAAAGGAAACGCGGGGTCATCAGCGCGGTGTTCCAGAACGGCCGGCCGCCGAGGCCGCAATACAGGAACGCGGTCACCGTGTGGATCGAGATGGCCCAAACGATCGACAGGTAGACGAACGGAAGATACCAGTTCCGGTTGGGCCTGCGTCCGAGGAAGCGCATATACAGCAGGTAGCCGGTGATGTGGAGGTTGAGCAGAAGATAGCCGTTGAGGACAATCACATCCCAGGTGAGCATGGAGATGGGCCAGTTGAAGCGCCCGATGCCCGGCAGCAGGTGCCAGAACCGGTCGGGGCGCCCCAGGTCAACGGTGACGAAAGCGAGGCACATGATGATCGCGGCGACAGCAAGCATCTCACCGACGATCACGACATCGTGCATCTCGTCATCGTGGTAGAGGTACGCGGGGATCACCATCATCACGGCGCCGGCCGCGACGCCGACCATGAACGTGAAGTTGGCGATGTACAGGCCCCACGAGACGTGGTCGGTCATGTGGGTCAGGATCATGCCGTCGCGCACCTGAACCGCCCAGGCGTGCACGCCGACCAGCCAGACAGCCGTAAGAAAAGTCATCCAGGCGTAAAAAGCCAGTGAGCCGTCGGTTGCCAACTTCAACGAACGGAGGATGAAACGCGGGTACGTGATCAGGTGGCCGGACGTCGGCGGGGTCGGCTCCGGTTTGGCGGCGGCGAGGCTCATTCGGTCGGCTCCTTCCCCAGCGTGAGCAGAAACCGCGTAGGCTCGAGGGCGGTCAGGTCGTGGGGCGCATCGGGCGGCATCAGCAGCCAGTCGTGCGGGCCGAGTTCGTGCGTCTCCCCGCCGACGCCGAACCGCAGCCGACCGTCCAGCACCTGAACGATCGCGAGGAACGGCGCCTGGTGTTCGCTGATCACCTGTCCCCGATCCATCGCGAAAACGATCTGTCGCAGCGTGCGGCTGTTGACCAGCGGCTTACTGACCGAAGCGCCCTCCACGATCGGCGCGAGGTCCAGCAGGTTCCCGTTGCTGATGCGCGTGATATCGAACATCGCTTGAGTCATTACTGAATCACTCATCAAAAAAGTAGAAGAACTGCGGCTGCGCGCCCAACTCTTCCTTGAGCACAAACACGCGTTTGTTCTCGAGAACCCAGCGGATCTCCGAATCGGGATCGAGCAGGTTGCCGAACACGCGGGCGCCGGTGGGGCAGGCTTCGAGGCACGCGGGCAGCCGGCCCTGTCGGGTGCGGTGCAGGCAGAACGTACATTTCTCCACCACGCCTTGCGGGCGGATGCGGTTGCTCAGATAGGCCTGGTCCGGGTTTACTTCGGCCGCGGGGACCTGTGGCTTCGCCCAGTTGAACCGCCGGGCATGGTACGGGCACGCCGCCTCGCAGTAACGGCAGCCGATGCACCAGTTGTGATCCACGACAACGATGCCGTCGTCCTCTTTCCACGTCGCCTCGACGGGGCAGACGTGCACGCAGGGCGGGTGCTCGCACTGCTGGCATTGCACGGGCATGTAGTACTTGTCGGGCTGCGGCACCGGGTGGTCGTAGTCGGCCGTGCCTTTCGCCATGTCGGTGCTGCCCTTGCTCATCTCCAGCACGCGGATGTACGAGTTATGGCTCGGCCGATCGTGGTTATTCTCGATGTGGCACGCCTCGGCGCACTTGCGGCAGCCGATGCAGATCGAGAGGTTCAACGCATAGCCGAATTTCACGCCCGGCTGCGGGCGGTAATCGTTGATCTCCACCTCAGCTCCGTACTCCCGCCGCGTCTCGTCCTCGAGCCGCCGCATCACCGTCGCGAGTTGGCCGGGCGACATCTCCTTGTAGTGCTTTTGCAGAAATTCGTCGATTGACGTCTCTTGCGCCGCCCATTCGGCGATGGGTGAGATCGCCTTGGCGAACGCGGCCGCGCCGAGGGTGACGCCGACCGCTTTGAGCGCGGTGCGTCGGCTGATGTTGTTGAGCACGGGCAACGACCGCTTCGATCCGTTACTCATGGCCGCCTCCTTCCGAAACGGCGTCGTTCGACAGGCCGCGGAGGAACCGGTCGTTGGGCGGCAACACCGGCCGGACCTGGGGATACTGGGGCGCGTGGGCGTCGTGGCAGTCGACGCAGTTGTTACGTTGGCGCGGGCCGCGCGTCAGGTCCCAGTGGCCGGACATCCCGCCGTGTGAGCCGTGCTGGTAGTCACGGAACTGCGGGCCGTGGCACTGGGCGCAGAGCCGCATGACATCCTGAAACGCCAGCGGCTGACCGTCGGCGAGGCGTAGTTGCCGGTAGTCGTCTGCGTTGTGGCAGGAGAGGCAGGTGAGGCCGCCATGCCGCATGGTCAAACCATGATGAAACTCGTCGAGTTGATCGGCATGGTGCGTGCGCGGATCGTGGGGGCGGGTGGCGTGACAGGTGGTGCAGTTGGCGACGATCGGCTCGCCGGAGCGGTCCAACCGGCCGGTGTGGACGGTCGGCGGCCCCGCCGGCTCCCGGATGAAAACGGGGTGACGCACCGCGGACGCATCGGCCGGCAGGAGAACCGGGACAGGCCGTGACGACGTCACCGCCCAGGCCAACAGCACCAAACCCAAGCCGAGCAGCGCCGCGAGCGCAGGCGTTGGTCCAAGCCAGGGGAAGCGCGTCTTGTGGGCCACGGCGGAAGTCCCGTTGGGGTCCTCATCGGTTGCAGGGTCGGTCCGTGCGGTGTCGCAACACCTTGCGCCAGCAATCTATCGGGCGGCCAGACAATAATCAAGAAAAAAAGTTCTTGAATTCTTGAAATCTGCCCGATCCAGTGGTAGCTTCATACCCGACCCCCTCCAACCGCCGGAACGCGTCATGCCTGTCAGCGGACTCGTACTCACCCTTTCACCCGACCCTACGCTCCGTCATCGCACGCTCGAGCAACTCGCCCGGCGTCCCCAGGTCGAGGTCGCCCCGGCCGATGGCAATCGACTGCCGATCGTGCTCGACACGCCCGAGCCGGAGACGGACAAACGCTGTTGGCGCTGGCTTCACGAACTCGAAGGGGTCGAGCACGTGGACGTCGCGTTCATCCACTTCGAAGACACCGACGCATGCGCCGCGCACGGCTCCTCGCCGCAGCCGGCCCTGCTTCAACCCACTCTCGCGGAGACGTGATCATGGACCTGGAGCGTCGCGCGTTCATCAAACTGGCCGCCATGACGGCGGCGACCGGCCTCGCGGGCTCGCTCGCCAGCCGGGCTGACGGTAGCGGCGCACCCGCCGCCCCACCGCTTCCCGACCGGCCGGAGATCCCCGGCGTCACTTGGGACAAGGCGCCCTGTCGCTTCTGCGGCACGGGCTGTCACGTCCAGGTCGGCGTCAAGGACGGCAAGGTCGTCGCCATCGCCGGTGACCGCCAGGCCGAGGTCAACAAGGGGCTGCTCTGCGTCAAGGGCTATCACGTCGGCATGATCCTCTACGGCAGCGATCGGCTCACCCAACCCATGCTCCGCCGCAACGGCCAACTCGTCCCGATCGAATGGGACGAAGCCATCGATATCGTGGCGAAACGGATCATGAAGTCCGGCCCGCGGTTCGGCTTCTACATCTCGGGCCAGTCGACCGTTCCCGAAGGCTATGTGGTGCAGAAGCTGATGAAGGGCGGGCTCTCAAACAACCACGTCGAAGCCAACGCCCGGTTGTGCATGGCTTCCGCGGTCACCGGCTTTCTCAGCACCTACGGCGTCGACGAGCCGGCTTGCTGTTACGACGACCTGGACACCTGCGACGTCCTGATCACCTGGGGCAACAACCCCGCCGAGATGCACCCCGTGCTGTTCAGCCGTGTGGTGGACCGGCTGGCGCACGGCGACAAGGTCACGATTATCGACATTGGCACGCGCTACACCCGCACCACCGAGCGGGCGGACCACTTTCTGCAGATGCAGCCCAACGGCGACCTCGCCATCGCCAACTGCGTGGCCCAGCAACTGCTCGCCAACGACAACTACGACAAGGCCTTTGTCGAGAAGTTCTGCAATTTCCGGGCCGACCGCGACCCTTCGGCGAAGTCTTCGACGCCGATCGAACACGACGCGTATGTCGAGTACGTCGAAGAGGTCGGCTCCGCCGGGCTGTTCGGTGAAGCCATCAGCTTCGAGCAGTACCGGAAACTCATCGCGCACTACACGCCGGAGAAGACGGAGGAGCTGACCGGCGTGCCGGCGGAGCAGTTGCGTATGCTCGCGTCCATCTTCGCCGACCCGAGCCGGAAAATCGTGTCGCTGTGGTGCATGGGCATGAACCAGCACGTGGCGGGCACCGCGATCAACAACCTGGTCCACGGGATCCACCTGCTTTCCGGCCACTGGGGCAAGCCCGGCGACGGGCCTCAGTCGCTGACCGGCCAGCCCTCGGCGTGCGGCACGGTGCGCGAGGTCGGCACCCTGTGCCACGCCCTGCCCGGCGGACGCCTCGTCGCGAAACCGCCCCACCGCCGCGACTGTGAGCAACGGTGGAACCTGCCGGCCGACCGCATCAACCCCAAGCCCGGCCATCACACCGTCAAGATGTTCGAAAGGTTCTGCACCCCCACCGAAACCGGCGGCGACATCGACACCCTCTGGGTCCAGGTCACCAACCCCGGCCAATCCCTGCCCAACACCCGTAAGCTGTTCAAGGCCAAGCAGGAGCTGAAGGACAAATTCCTCATCGTCTCCGAGGTGTATCCGACCGCCACCACCGAGTTGGCCGACCTGGTGCTGCCCGCGGCGATGTGGGTGGAGAAGAACGGCGTTTACGGCAACAGCGAACGCCGAACGCAGCAGTGGTTCAAGATGGTCGAGCCGCCGGGCGAGGCACGGGACGACTGCTGGCAGACCCTCGCGGTGGCGCGCCGACTCTATGAGCTGGGCCATTCGGGGCTTCGCGACAAAGACGGCCAATGGCTGTTCCGTATCAATGACGAGAAGGGCCAGGAGGTCCCGATCTGGGAATGGGAGCACTACTACGACGTCAACGTTGATCGGCAGTTGTTCGACGAATACCGTCAGTTCACCTTCATGAAGCACAAGGACGTCGCGCCCTACGACGTCCTTGTCAAGGAACGCGGCCTGCGCTGGCCCGTGGTCGAGTCGCCCGACGGGACGTTCCAGGAAACGCGATGGCGGTTTGTGGAAGGGGCTGACGTTTATGTCGAGAAAGGACGTCAATTCCAGTTCTACCACTCGGTCACGAAAGATAATCGGGCGTTGATCTGGTTCCGGCCGCACTGCTGGCCGGCGGAGATGGCCGACGGGGCCCTGCCGCTGACGCTCACCACGGGGCGCGTGCTCGAGCAGTGGCACACCGGCACCATGACGATGCGCGTGCCTCAGCTGCGGCGGGCCATGCCGGGCGCTTACGTCGAGATGCACCCCGACGACGCACGCGAACGCGGCGTCCGAAACGGCGAAACCGTACGGATCACCACCCGGCGGGGCGAGATGCAATTGCCCGTCTGGCTGGACGGCCGCGCGAAACCGGATCGCGGCCATATTTTCGTGCCGTTCTTCGATGAGGCCGCCCAGATCAACGACCTCACGCTTGACGCCATCGACCCGTTCTCGAAGCAGCCGGACTACAAGAAGAGCGCAGCGGAGGTGACGAAGCTCACTCAAACGCCGCCATACTTCCCGGAGAGGTCGCCGTGATCGACGGCACACCGCAGCCCCAACCCGACTCCCGAGCAACGCCGCCCGGAGCGTCACACGATAGGTCCTGGCTGCGACGGTTCGGCCACATCGCCCTGGCGTTCGTCATCGGCGCGGCGGTCACGGGCTACTTCGTCGGGCTCAACAACGGCGTCGTTCCGCACCGTGTGTCGGAACGGCCGGTCGTCTCGACAACGTCGCACGGCGATGCGCCCCGCGCGGTGAGCTATGCCGAACTGTACGACGCCGATCTGGGCCCCAACGCGGGTTGGTCCAGCCGGTTCCCGCCGTCAGAGCCGCGCCCGGCTGAGGAGATGGCGGCGTTCTTCGCGTCGCTGCCGCCGGACGCGGCCGAGCGACGCGGAGCCGTGGAGGCCCGCGCCCAACGGCGGGCCTTCAGCGGTGCGCCGCCGGTTGTGCCGCACGCGATCGATCAGGTGAGCGCAGCATCGTGCCTGGTCTGCCATGGCGAGGGCCTGCGCGTGGGCCAGGTGGCGGCGCCGCCGATGAGTCACGAACTGCTGCCCAACTGCGTTCAGTGCCACGTTGAATCGACCAACCGCGCCACGCCGCCCGCGGGCGTGCTGCGGATCGGCGCCAGCCGGTTCGAGGGGCTCGCCACGCCGGGACCGGGTGAACGGGCCTGGCCCGGCGCCCCGCCGACGATCCCGCACACCACGTGGATGCGCGAAAACTGCTTCAGTTGTCACGGCACGCTGGCCCAGGAAGGATTACGCACGTCGCACCCCTGGCGGACCAACTGCGTGCAATGCCACGCATCTTCCGCCACGCTCGACCAGATGCAGGTCTTCAACGCCGAACGTCCCCCGGTCGCCCGGTCCCCGGCGCCACCCCCGACCCCGGAAGCGCAGCCGTGAAATCTAACGCAACCGTATCGCGGCGGGACGTGTTGTTCGGGCGGCTGGCCATGCTGTGGCGCGGTCCAGGCGGCGCGCCAACGCGTACGTCCGCGTTGCCGGCCACCCGGGCGGTCATTCAAGGACGTTACTGCCTCGCGTACCGGAACCTGACCTGCTCCACCTGCCGCGAACGTTGCCCGGAACCGGGGGCGATCGTGGTCGAACGCGGCATCCCGCGCGTCGATCCCGGTCGCTGTACGGGCTGCCGGGCGTGTCATGACGTCTGTCCCGCGCCGATCAATGCGGTGTTGGTCGTGCCGGATCGTGAGAACGCTCATGGATCGCCTGCCTGACCTGCATCAAGCCGTGCTCGACGAAGACACCGTCGATCAGCTCTTCGCTGACATCGCGGAGTTGACCGAGGTGTTGGAAGTCATCTGCAAGGGCGCCCCCGACGCGTACGCCAACGCCGGATCGATCTCTCTCGACGCGGCCCGCAGTCTCTTGCGATGCGGAACGGCCCGCGCGGTGCAGGTGCGGTATGTGCATGACGGCCGCCCCTGGTGCGACACGCTGACGGTCACGCCGGACGGCGTCCGCCTGGTGCGGATCGCTCACGATACGTCCGTGTTCAATCCTATGACAAATAAAGGTTGACGTGCGTTGAACCGATTCGAGCAAATCAAGTCCGAGGAGGCCCTGGTTGAGGCCGGCCGCGGCCTCGCCCGTCTGGCCGCCCGCCGGCCGGAGCAGGTGGCCAAGGAAGACCTCGAGCGGCTGAAGGTCTGGGGCATCGCGTGGCGGCCGCGCACGCCGGGCTACTTCATGATGCGCGTCCGCGTGCCGGCGGGCCAACTGACCGCGGACCAGGCCAGAAGCGTCGCCGGCGTCGCGGAGCGTCATGGCCGGGGCGTCATTGATCTCACAGCGCGCGGCCAGCTTCAACTGAGGTGGCTGAGCCTGTCCGCGTTGCCGCCGGTCATCGATGAGCTGCGCGCCGCGGGCTTGATCAGCGCCAAAACATTGATGGACAGCGTACGCAATATCAGCGGCTGCCCGTTGGCGGGGCTGTGCCCGCACGAGTTGTTCGATGCTACTCAGACAGTTCGCCAAATCGACGAAGCCGTGGTCCGACGCAACGACCTGCTCAACCTGCCGCGCAAGGTCAACATCGCGGTTACCGCGTGCACACGACGCTGCTGCTACGCCGATATGCAGGACATCGCTCTCGTCGCGGCTATCGCCGACGATGACGGCGATGCCGTCCACGGCTTCAACATGCTGGTCGGCGGCAAGATGAGCGCCGACGACTTTCACGTCGCGCAGCCGCTGGATGTGTTCGTGACGCCGACGCAAGCGCCGTCCGCCGTGGCGGCGCTCTTGAGTCTCTACCGCGACCACGGCCCCCGCCGCACGCGAAGCCGGTCACGCCTGTGTTATCTGGTTGAACGGTGGGGAGCGTCACGGCTGCGGCAAGAGCTCGAGCGGGCCGTGGGGCGATCGCTGCGGCCCGCGGGGCGCGATACCCGGGGCGCCGAGCCTTGCCGCGTGTTCGGCGTGATCCCCCAGCGTCAGCCGGATCGTGTGGCGGTTACGCTGCTCGTGCGGGGCGGTGGGCTTTCCGCACAGCATCTGCATGAGTTGGCCAAGATCGCCGACCGATACGGCCAAGGCGTGTTGCGTTTCACCCTCGAAAAGAATGTCCTCCTTCCGGGCATCGACGCGGCTCACCTTTCCAGGTTGCGCCAGGAACCGCTTCTGAACGAACTGCCGATCGAGGCTCATCCCCTGGAATGGCAAACCGTAAGCTGCACCGGGGCCGAATTCTGCGCCTTGGCGGCGATCGAAACGCGCCAGCGCTCGGCGGACATCAGCCGCGAACTGGCGCGCCGATGCCCCGACGCCCCGCCCCGGTCGATCCATTGGTCGGCATGCCGCGCCGGCTGCGGCCAGCATCTGATCGCCGACATCGGTCTCGTCGGCCGCCGGCAACACACCGACCGCGGCGTGGTCGAAACGGCGGATATCTACATCGGCGGCTCCGACCGTGACCGGCCGAGGCCCGCGATCAAGCTGTTCGATGGCGTGCCCTGTGATGAGTTGGTCGATACGCTCGTGTCCCTGGTTCGGCATTGGGACGATGCAGTCCGCCGACGCGACAGGCGCGGCGTCGATGGGCTGCCTCTTCCGGTTCTGCATCGATCGGAAACGCCAGACGCGTAAATACGTTCTTCCGCTGAAACCTGGGCACTTGCAACCGACGCAGCGGCCTACACCGCCTGCTCTTCGGGCGTCACGATCTGGCGGCCGACGCTGTGGTAGACGAAGCCGTGCTCACGCATCAACGAGCGGCGATACATGTTGCGGCCATCGAAGATGACCGCCGACTTCAGCCGGCTCCGCATCAGGTCGAAGTCGGGGTTTTTGAACTCATCCCAGTCGGTGCAGACGATCAGGGCGTCGGCGCCGTCGAGTGCGGCGTAGGGGTCATCGGCGTAGTCGATCTTGTCGCCCATGACGGCCCTGCAGGTCTCGTGGGCGACGGGGTCGTACGCGGTGAGGCTGACGCCGCGGTCCAGCAGGTGGTTCATGAGGGTGAGAGACGGCGCCTCTCGGATGTCGTCGGTGCCGGGCTTGAAGGCGACGCCCCAGACCGCGATCCGGACCCCGTCGAAGCCGAGGCTTTCGAAGTGGCCGTCGATCTTCTTCATAAAGGCGTTGCGCTGGGCCTGGTTCACGTCATGGACAGCCTTGAGCAGCGTCGTCGGCGTGTCGGACTGAACGCCCATCGAGATACATGCGAGCACGTCTTTGGGGAAGCAGGACCCGCCATAGCCGAGGCCGGGGTAGAGGAACTGGTTGCCGATGCGTTTGTCGGAGCACATGCCGCGGCGGACCTCGTTGACGTCGGCGCCGTAGGCTTCGCAGAGGTTGGCGATCTCGTTGATGAACGAGATCTTGGTGGCGAGCATGGCGTTGGAGGCGTACTTGACCATCTCGGCGGAGGGGATGTCCATGGTGAAGATGGGGTTGCCCTGCCGGACGAAGGGCTCGTAAAGGTCGCGCATGCGGTCGGCGGCGCCCTTGTCGTCGGCGCCGATGACGACGCGGTCGGGCTTGTTGAAGTCGTTGATCGCGGCGCCCTCTTTCAGGAACTCGGGGTTGGACGCCATCATGAAGCGTTTGGACGTGCGGGCGGCGATCGCGTCGCGGACCTTGGCGTTGGTGCCGACGGGGACAGTGGACTTGACGACGATGATCTTGGCGCGGCGTTCGTCGGCGTCGCCGCCGGTGGAGCCGGGGGCGGCCTCGATGGCGTCGCCGATGTCGCCCGCGGCGGCGAGGACGTATTTCAGGTCGGCGTGGCCGGCCTCGTCGCTGGGCGTGCCGACGCAGATGAAGATGATCTCGGCGCCCTGGTAGGCCCGCTGCTTGTCGAGGGTGAAGTGCAGCCGGCCGGCCTTGGTGTTCCGCTGGATCAACTCATCGAGGCCCGGCTCGTAGATCGGGCTCACGCCGCGGTTGAGCTTGTCGATCTTGGCCGGGTCGACGTCGAGGCAGGTCACGTCGTTGCCGGTGTTGGCGAAACAGGTGCCGGTCACCAGGCCGACGTATCCGGTCCCGACCATCGTAATACGCATGGTATTCCCCTAATCTACGCCCTTCTCATCGGCGATTTGCCCGCGAAAGTGTAGCCGTTTGGCATCGGCGACGCTATCGCCCTAAAATATAGAGCTTACCTCGATCCACCCCCCTACCTCGCCCGCGACGCCTGAGCGTCAGGGAGCCCCGACATGCCCCCCGCCAAAACCCCCGACCCCCTGCTGAACACCCCCGACGACCAACTCGGCAAGGAAGAGCACATCAAGCTCGACTCCAACCACGGCGTCGGCCACCTCGACCACGACTTCCGCGACATGGCGACCGACGACATCATCAAGGAGTCGGAGTTCCTCGCCAAGAGCCAGGGCATCTACCTCGAGTACAACCGCGCCAAAACCGGCCGGGAGAAGGACTGGATGTACATGATCCGCTGCTCGATCCCCGGCGGCGGGTCGTTCACCGCCGACCAGTGGCGGGTCTTTGACCAGGTCGCGGACAAGTACTGCGACCACAACCCGTTCGGCAAGCCGTCGCTGCGCCTCACCACCCGGCAGAACATCCAGTACCACTGGGTCCCCAAGAAACACATCCTCCCGCTGATCCAGGACCTCGCCTCCACCGGGTTCTACACCCTCAACGGTTGCGGCGACAACGTGCGCAACGTCATGGGCTGCCCGCTCTCGAAGTTCAGCGCCGTCTACGACGCCAACGCCAAGGCCATCGAGTACGGCGCCTACTTCCGCCTGCCCGCGGCGCCGCACATCCAGATCTTCGCCGTCGACCCCAACGACATCCACGATCCGGAGAAACGCTACGACTACGGCTCGAAGCTGCTCAACCGCAAGTTCAAGGTCGCCTTCTCGGCCGTGGCCCGCGACGACAACGGCGTCCTCGTCGGCGACAACTGCGTCGAGCTGCGCACCAACGACCTGGCTATCGCTCCGGTCATCGAGCACGACAAAATCGCGGCCTACCACGTCTATGTCGGAGGCGGCCAGGGCGAGAAGAACGGCAAGCCCACCTTCGCCGCCCTGGGCCAGTCGCTGGGCGTCTTCACCGAGGCCGACCTCATGCGGGGCCTGCACGACATCGTCAAGGTCCACGAGGAATGGGGCGACCGCAAGAACCGCCACTGGGCCCGGCTCAAGTACGTCATCCACAAGCAAGGCATCGAGTGGTACCGCGACCAGGTCCGCGCCAAGGGCTCGTCCTTCGAGCTGCCCGACCCCGACTTCGACCCCGGCGCCCGCATGATGCACCACGGCTGGACGAAACAGGAGTCCAACGGCAAGTGGACCTACGGCGCCTACATCGAGTGCGGCCGGTTGATCGACGGCGACAACGGCAACCTCAAGTCCATGGTCCCCGCCCTGCTCGACGCGTTCCCCGGGACCGAGGTGATGGTCACGCCCAACCAGGACCTGCTCTTCACCGACATCGACGAGGCCGCCAAGGCCGATTTCGAGGCCAAGGCCAGGGAATTCGGCCAGGGCCTGCGCAAGGGCAAGCCGGTGTCAAGGCTCCGGCTGCTCTCGGGCGCCTGCGTCGGCCTGCCGACCTGCCGGCTGTCCTACACCGAGTCCGAGCAGTTCGAGCCCGAGCTGCTCGACCAGCTCGACGACATGGGCTACGGCGACGTGGCCGAGTCGATCGGCATCACCGGCTGCGAACGCCAGTGCTTCCGCCCCGCCACCAAGACCCTCGGCTGGGTCGGCCAGGGCCCCGATATGTACATGCTCAAGATCGGCGGCTCCGAGGACGGCTCTCACCAGGGGACGGCCCTCGTCCACGACGATCAGCTCTACCTCCGCCAGGTCCCCCGCGATCGGGTGGCGGACGTGTGCGCCGTGCTGTTCGACCTCGCCAAGACCCACGCCGACAACGGCGAGGACTACGGCTCGGTCTTCCGCCGGCTGGGGACAACCGCCATTGTCGACTGCCTCAAGGCCGACCCCAAGACGTCTTCTCTCATGGAGAAGACCCACCCCGCGCCCTACCTGCCGAACGCCTGCGCGGCGAGCTGAGTTGGCGCACCCCATAGCCGGGCCGCTACGCGGCCCCGGTCCAGGCGGGCGTAGCCCGCCGGCTATGACTTAAAGCGTCATGAAGAACGACGTGGCCGAGTGGGCCGCGATCTGGGGCAGCGCCACGACGACCGGCGCCGCACAGATCACCACCGCCACGCGCGACAGCCAGCGGCCGCGCTTGTAGCGCAGCCGCCCCACCGTTTCGCAGAGCACCACAAACAGCACGATGACCGCGAACTTGAACGCGATCATCCCGTGAAACCCGGTCGACAGCAGGATGGCGTCCGCGATCGGGTTCAGCTCCATCCCGCCCAGGTTCAGGATCAGCCACGTCAGCATGATGTCCAGGGACGAGACGAAGACCAGCCAGACGTAGGCGTTTTGGAATCTCAGCTCCGGTTGTCTAGTGCGGCGGGCCCAGGCGGTGAGGTAGGGAAGCGAGCTTGGTGACATGGGTCGCTCCGGAAGGGACTGTTTTTAGTCTAACCCGGATAACCCCCGGCTGAAAAGCGATATTCCGCGATTTATGCAATGAAAAAGCGCGGAGCAGCCCCGCCGCTGGACGGGTTTAATCGCTGAAGGTGAAGGCGCCCAGGCGTTCGAGGGCCTGGCCCATGGCCTGGGTGCCCAGCCGGCCGCCGCCTTGAGCCGCAACGGCGCGGAGGTACGCCTCGGCCAGGGCCGCGCCCGACAGCGGCAGCTGATTCGCCCGCGCCAGGTCGGCGACGATGGCCAGGTCCTTGAGCATGTAGTCGATCATGAAGCCGGGGGCGTGGTCGTCGGCCGCGATCTTCGGGCCCAGGTTCGACAACTGCCACGACCCGGCGGCCCCGGCGCCGACGACCTCGATCATCTTGTCCAGGTCAAGGCCGTTGCGCTTCGCCAGCGCCAACGCCTCACACGCGCCCATCAGGGCGCCGGCGCACGCGACCTGGTTGCACGACTTGCACACCTGCCCCATCCCGACCGGGCCGACGTGCGTGATGCTCTTGCCGATCACGTCCAGCAGCGGCCGGACCTTCGCCACGGCGTCCTCCGGGCCGCCGACCATAATGCTGAGCGTGCCCCGCTGGGCGCCGATGTCGCCGCCGGAGACCGGGGCGTCGAGCAGGGTGACGCCCTGCCCGGCCAGCCGTTGGGCGAAGTCCTGGGTCGCGCCGGCGTTGATGGTGGAGTTGTCGATCACGATCAGGCCGGGCTCAGCGCCGCGCGCCACGCCCTGCTCGCCAAACAGCACCGCCTCGACGTCGGGCGTGTCGGTCACGTTGACGAACAGCACCTCCACCTCGGCGGCGACGGCGGCGGGGCTGTCGGCCAACGTGGCGCCCGCTCCGACCAGGGTCTCGGCCTTGCCGGGGGTCCGGTTCCACACGGTCATCGCGTTGCCCGCCTTGAGCAGGTTCATCGCCATCGGCTCACCCATGATGCCCAGGCCCACGTACCCCACCTTGCGGATCGCCTCGTCCATGCGTCAGGTCTCCAAAGTCTGCATCAGCTCATCGCTCAGCAACACCTGCTCGAGCGGGTCGGCCGCATCGTCGGGGTTGAAGCGGACCGACGCAAGCCGGGCGGGGGCGCCGGGCCGCAGCACCGCGTCGTCGCCGTCCATACGCAGGCCGGTCATGCCGTTGACGGTCGCCATGCGCAGCAGCAAGTCGGGGGCCGCGCGGTCGCGTCGGTGGAGCCGGCGCATCTGGGGCAGGACGCCCAGCGGCTGGGGCTCGTCGGGCGGCTGACACACGATCGAGTCGGTGCCGAGGCAGACGTTGACGCCCGCGTTGAGCAGGTCGCGGTAGCGGTGGCCGCGGTGGCCGAAATATTCCGACGCCGTCGGGCAGTAGGCGACCGAGGCCCCGGCCGCGGCGAGGATCGTGATATCGTCATCGCTGAGGTAATTGCAGTGGGCCAGCAGCCAGGGCGCCCGTTCGAGGTAGGGCTTCATCCACTGCACCGGGCTGAGGCCGCCGGTGTAATCGGGCTCGATGCGCGGGTCCCAGTAGTCGATGCGCTCGAGGTATCGGCGGAACGGGCCACGTGCCTGGGCGACAAACTCGGCCTCTTCACGCAGCTCGGCCAGGTGGGTCGCCAGCGACAGGCCGGCGTCGGCCGCGGCCCGCGTGCAGGTGTCATAGATCCCCCGGCTGGTCGTGTACGGCGCGTGGGGCTGGACCCCCAACCTCAAGCCGCCGCAGCGCCGCTCCCCATCGAGCCGATCCCTCAAGGCTTGTCGTTCGAGATCGCCTCTCGGGCCCTCATACCCCAGGACTTCGTGAAACGCGACGCCCGTGATGGCGGACCGCTTCAGGACGGACCACCCCGCCCCGTCATCAAACCGCCCGCCCCCGATGTCGCCCACCGCCCCGACGCCGGCCGCGCGGAGCTGGTCGACGCCCTGGCCGACGGCGGCGGCCACCGCCTCGGCCCCGCGGGGGCGCCGGTCGATCAGCATGCGGACCCAGTCTATGAAGTCGCCGTCGTGCGGCTGGGGGCCGATGGAGGTCAGCTCGAGGTGGGTGTGGGCGTTGACCAGGGCGGGCAGGACCAGCTCGCCGGGCCGGTCGATCCGTGTCGTCCCCGGCGGCGCCCCCCCGGGTTCACCCGCATACACGACCCGCCCGCCGCGCACCGCCACGGCTCCCGGGCGGGCGTTCACGCCCGCCGCATCCCGCACCGCCCCGGCCTGGATCACAGTAATCGGACCCTCATTCATGCCAATTGCTCGCCGTCGCCGATGAACTTTCCGTATAGCCCAATTTTTCACCGGATTTACACGGTTGTACAATCTACGTGATCCGGGCGGCGGACTCGATCATGGGAAATCTCACCAAGGAACGGTTGTTATGAGACGGATGCTCGCGTGCGGACTGTTGGTTTTGATGGGACTGGGCGGGATCGGCTGCGTGGCTCAATCCGAGGCGGACAAGCTGCGGACCGCCTATCGGCAGAGCGAGGCCCAGGTCCAGGACCTCAAGGCCCGGCTGGATGAGAAAAACGCGATGATCGCGGCCATGCAGGCCTCGGGCGACCGCACCACCGAGATGGCGGCCCGGCTCGAGGAGATCATGGCCGACCGCGACCGCTACCGCAGCGCCCTCGAAAAAGCCGAGGAGGCCCTGCGCGGCATGAAGGGCGACGCCCTGCCGGTCGAGCTCAGCGATGCGCTGGCCGAGATGGCGGCGGCCAACCCCGAACTGATGAGCTACGACCCCGAGCTGGGCATGATCCAGCTCAAGAGTGACCTCACCTTCGCCCTGGGCTCGGCGACGCTCAGCCCGGCGGCCACCTCGTCGCTCAAGACCCTCGCCGGCGTGCTCAACTCGCGCCTGGCCGAGGGGTATGAGGTCCGCATCGTCGGCCACACCGACAACGTGCCGGTGAGGAACCCCGCCAACGTCAGGACGTTCGGCGACAACTGGGGCCTCTCGGCCTTCCGGGCCCGCGCCGTGCTCAAGGCGCTGGCCGGCGACGGCGTGTCGCCCAGCCGCATGTACATCGCCGGCTACGGCCAGCACCGGCCGGTCGTCGCCAACGGCCCGAAGGGCGCCGCCGCCAACCGCCGCGTGGAGATCTATCTCAAGCCCATGACCGGCGCCGCCGCGGCCGACACGGCCCCCGCTCCCGCCCCGGCCGAAACCACCACGACCACCGAAACCACCGATGCGCCCGCCCCGGTCACCGGACCGCCCGCCGGCTTCAAATGACAAACACATCCAATCCCGCTACAACACAAGGCCGAGCGCGGCAGCGCTCGGCCTTGTTGTTTTCCCCCACGGATCCTCCAGCATGCCCCGCAAGCGAAATGACCGCCCCAACGTCGTCATCTTTTTCACCGATCAGCAACGCCACGACTCCACCGGCGTCCACGGCAACCCACTGGGCCTGACACCCAACTTCGACCGCGTCGCCGCCGCCGGCACCCACGCCTACCACTCCTTCACCTGCGCCCCGGTCTGCGGGCCGGCACGGGCCTGCCTTCAGACCGGCACGTACATCACCACCAACGGCGCCCTCACCAACAGCAAAACCTACCTCGGCACGGGCCTGCCCAGCCTGCCCCGGTGCTTCAACGACGCCGGCTACCACACCGGCTATATCGGCAAGTGGCACCTCTCCACCAAGGGGGCCAGCGCCGTCCCCGAAGACCAACGCGACGGATACCAGTACTGGCTCGGCGCCAACGCCCTCGAACACACCTCCGACACCTACCGCACCGTCGTCTACGACAACGACGACAACGAGGTCCTGCTCCCGGGCTACCGCGTCGATGCGCTGACCGACGCGGGGATCCGTTACATCGACCAGCACCGGGACGAGCCGTTCTACCTGATGATGTCGTTCCTGGAGCCCCATCACCAGAACCACGTCGACGATTACCCCCCGCCCGACGGCTACCGGGCGACGTACGACGGCCGGTGGGTCCCGCCCGACCTCGCCGCCCTGCCGGCTCACAACAAACACAACCCCCACGCCGGCGGGTCCACCCACGCCCACCTCGGCGGGTATTGGGGCATGGTCAAGCGGCTCGACGAGGCGTTCGGCCGGCTGATGGACGCGCTCAAGTCGCTCGGGCTCGATGAAGACACGATCGTGCTGTTCACGTCCGACCACGCCTGCCACTTCAAGACGCGCAACGGCGAGTACAAGCGTTCGTGTCACGAAAGCTCGATCCGCGTGCCGACGCTGTTCACCGGGCCGGGGTTCATGGGCGGCGGGCAACGCCGCGAGATGGTGAGCCTGGTCGACCTGCCGCCGACGCTGCTCGACGCCGCCGGGCTCGACGTGCCCGACTCGATGGAGGGCCGCTCGGTCCACCGCCTGATCCACGGCCGGGAGCCGGACTGGCCGGCCGAGATGTTCGTGCAGGTCTGCGACGGCCACCCCGGCCGGGCGGTCCGCACCGCGCGGTGGAAATACTGCGTCATGGCGCCCGACGGCGCCTCCAGCAGCAGCCGCCATCACGACACGTACGAGGAAGCCTTCCTGTACGACCTGCAGCACGACCCGCACGAACTGACCAACCTCATCCGCCAAGAGAGCCACATCGAGGTCAAGCGGGTCATGCGCGACCGGCTGATCCGGCGGATGACCGCGATCGGCGAGCCGGAGCCGACGATCGTTGAGGCCGAAACCCACCCGTCGGGCCAGCGTGAGGTGACCTCGGCGGAAACCCTCATGTGAAGCCCCGCCCCGATCCGGCCGATGTCGTTATCCGGAGGCTCCCATGACCGCCGATCATCCCGCAGCATCACCCGACCCCGCCCCCCGTGTGGACGCCATCGTGGATGGGCTGGAAACCCAGCTCGCCCAGGTCCGTTCGTGGTACGAGCAGACGGCCCGCCAACTCGAGACCGACCGCGAACGGTTGAGCGAGCAGCGCGCCCAGCTCGATGCGGAATCGGGCCGGTTGAACGAAGAGAAGAGCAAGCTCGAATGGCACCGCGGCGAATACGAGGCCGATAAGAAAGCCCTGGACGCCGAGAACGAGCGGGTCGAAGTCCTCGGCCGCGAACTCGAGCAGGAGCGAAAGCGGCTCGACGCCGAACGCAGCGTGCTGGTCGGCGAACGCGAGGAGCTGCGCCAGGCCTGGGAAAGCGTCGGCAGCGTCCAGCACGCCCAGTCCCAATTGCTCGAGACCCTCGACCAGGAGCGTCAGCGCCTCGCGGGCATCTTCAACGGCGACGAACGGGACGAACCGCACGATTCCGAAGCCCCCCGCGCCGCGGCGTGACGGATAGCCGGGCCGCTACGTGGCCCCGGTCCAGGCGGGCGTAGCCCGCCGGCTATTAAATAAACCATCGACTTGACGCACCCCTTCAGCGCCGCTTCGCCAGGTACTCAAAACAGCGCGTGATCAACGCCGTCCACCCGGTCTGATGGCTGGCGCCCAGCCCGGCGCCGGTGTCGCCGTGGAAGTACTCGTGGAACAGCACCAGGTCCTTGAACCCGGGCCGGTCCTCGTACGGCGAATCCGAGCCGTGACACGGGCGCCGGCCGTTGCGATCGGCCATGAACAGCGAGGCCAGGCGGCATTCGATCTCGATCGCCACCTGCTGAAGGTTCATCATCCGCCCCGACCCGGTCGGGCACTCGACCTGCAGGTCGTCGCCGTAGAAGAAGTGGTACTTCTGAAGGGCCTCGATGATCAGGTAATTGACCGGGAACCAGATCGGGCCGCGCCAGTTGGAGTTGCCGCCGAACATGCGGGTTGTCGATTCGCCGGGCACGTAATCGACGCGGTGTTCCTCTTGGCCGCAATGGAGGGTGTAGGGGTGCTGCTCGTGGTATTTGCTGAGTGATCGGATGCCGTAGGGCGAGAGGAATTCGTCTTCATCGAGCAGGTAACGCAGGACCCGGACCAGCTGTTCGCGGGAGGGGATCGCCAGCAGGTAGCGGTCCTGGTGATCGGTGAAGGCGTCGTTGCGGCAATTGTCGATGATGCCGGCCAGGTCCTGGCGATTGCGGATGAACCACTGCATCCGTTTTTTGAAGCCGGGCGTCGGCTCGATGCGGTCCTCGCGCAGCACCTCGACCGCGATCAGCGGCAGCAGGCCGACCAGCGACCGGACCTTGATCGGCCGGGCCTTGCCGTCGATGAGCAGTTGGTCGTAATAGAAGCCGTCTTCTTCGTCCCAGAGCCCGGTCCCGCCGAGGGTGTTGATGGCGTCGGAGATGGCGACGAAGTGCTCGAAGAACTTGCTGGCCATGTCGGCGTAGGCGCGGGAGCCGACGCCGAGCTCGAGCCCCATCGAGAGCATGGTTGCGGCGTAGAACGCCATCCAGCCGGTAGCGTCGGCCTGGACCAGCTCGCCGCCGTTGGGCAGGGGCTGGGAGCGGTCGAACACGCCGATGTTGTCCAGCCCCAGGAAGCCGCCGGAGAAGACGTGGTCGCCGGCGGGGTCCTTGCGGTTGACCCACCAGGTGAAGTTGATCAGCAGCTTCTGGAAGGTCGACGCGAGGAAGTCGCGGTCGCGCTCGCCCTTGGGCCCGGTGAGCTTGTAGACGCGCCAGCAGGCCCAGGCGTGGACGGGTGGGTTGACGTCGCCGAACGCGAACTCGTAGGCCGGGATCTGGCCGTTGGGGTGCATGTACCACTCGCGGAGCATGACCTCGAGCTGGCGCTTGGCGAACACGGGGTCGAGCCGGGCGAAGGGGATCATGTGGAACGCCAGGTCCCACGCCGCGAACCAGGGGTACTCCCACTTGTCGGGCATCGACAACACGTCACGGCTGAACAGGTGGGGCCAGTCGATGTTGCGGCCGTGCTCGCGCGTCTGCGGCGGGCCCGGCATGTTCGGGTCGCCCTTGAGCCAGTCCTCCACGACGTAGTGATAAAACTGCTTCGTCCACAGCAGGCCGGCGTCGGCCTGGCGGCAGACGCGCTTCTCTTCCTCGTCGAGCCCGTCGTGGTACAGCGCTTCATAATACGCGTCCGCCTCGGCGCGGCGGTCATTGAGCACAGAGTCGAACGCGGCGCCAAACAACTGCGCCGGCGCCTCCTCTTCGGCAAACAGCCTCAGCCGCAGCGTGACCGTCTGCCCCGCCCCGACCGTCAGCCGGTGCCACGGCGCCGCCTTGCTGCCGTACTGACCGGCGTTCGCCGCGTCGGCCTTGCCGTCGATCACGACCTCGTGGAACGCGTCCTTCACGTGACTCACCAGGTTCGGCACGTCGAACAGGCGTTGCTGGTTCGTCTCGTTGTCGGTGAACAGCAGCGGCGGACGCTCGCCGTCGGGGCCGGCGTCGTAGGCGAACCGCCACCGGCCCAGCGTCTCGTGGTCCATGTGGATCAGCCCGTCGTCCTGCAGCCGCATGTCGGGCTTGAGCGTGCAGCCCTCGTGCGTGCAGCCCCAGACCCACGTGTTGCGGAACCACAGCGTCGGCAGCACGTGCAACTCGGCCGCGTCAGGGCCGCGGTTGACGATCGACAGCCGGATCAGCAGGTCGTTGGGCGAGCCCTTGGCGTACTCGGCGAAGACGTCGAAGTACCGGTCGTCGTCAAACACGCCGGTGTCGATCAGTTCGTACTCCGGATCGAGCTTGGTGCGCTGGCGGTTGACCGCGACCAGGTCGTCGTAGGGGAACGCCGCCTGCGGGTACTTGTAGAGCGCCTTGGCGTAGGCATGGGTGGGGGTGGAGTCGAGGTAGTAGTAAAGCTCCTTGACATCTTCGCCGTGGTTGCCCTCCGGGCCGGTGAGGCCGAAGAGTCGTTCCTTGAGGATGGGGTCTTTGCCGTTCCACAGCGCGACGGCGAAGCAGAGCCGGCACTCGCGGTCGGTGAACCCCAGCAGGCCGTCCTCGCCCCAGCGGTAAGCGCGGCTGCGGGCGTGGTCGTGGGGGAGGTAGCTCCAGCAGTCGCCGTCGGCCGAGTAGTCCTCGCGCACGGTGCCCCACTGCCGCTCGGCGAGGTAGGGGCCCCACCGCTTCCAGTTCTTCTCGCGGCGGGCGTCTTCCGACAAACGGCGGCCTTCGGCGGTGTCCGACGTGCTCATGACCATTGGTTATACCCGTCCCCGAACGACACGGCGAACGGGCCGGACTATCATGAATGGATGTCTCGATCCGCGACGAGCCGGCGCCGGTTCGTTGAGTACAAAAAGCGGCTGGCCGAACGCCGGCCGGATGATTTGACCGATCACCGTGGGCGGGACCGGAAGCGTGAGCGGACCCGGCCGTTCATTGAACTGCTGCGCCGGTTCTGGGGACTGCTGGGGGCGCATCGGCCGATGATGATCGCGGCGATGTTCGTGCTGATGCTGTCGGTGCTGTTCGGCCTCGCGCCGCTCTACGGGCCCAAGCTCGTGGTCGACAGCGTGCTGGGCGATCACCCCCTGCCATGGTGGATCGAGCCGTGGCTGCCGTCGACGGACCGGCCAAGGCTGCTGCTGGCGGCGATCTGCGTGATATCGATCGGGCTGGTGCTCATCGCGGCGTTCGTCGGCCTGTGGGGCCGGTGGCAGACCACGCGGATCGCCAAGCGGATGCAGGTCGACGTGCGGCGGCGGGCGTTCGACCACGCCTCGCGCCTCCCGCTGCACCGGGTGTACGAACTTAAGTCGGGCGGGGTGGCCGGCATCCTCCGCGACGACGCCGGCGCGGTGGGCATGCTCGTGTTCGAGATGCTCTACAACCCCTGGCGGGCGATCGTCCAGCTCCTGGGCAGCCTGGCCGTGCTCATCTTCGTGGACTGGCGCCTGCTGCTGGTGGGCCTGCTGCTGCTGCCGGTCGTGTGGTTCACGCACCGCACCTGGATCAACCGGATCCGCCCGATGTGGCGCGACGTGCGCAAGACCCGCCGTCAGATCGACGCGCACGCCACCGAGGCGTTCGGCGGGATGCGCGTCGTGCGCGCCTTCGGCCAGCGCCGCGGCGAGTCGTCCCACTTCACCCGCTCCAGCGACCTGATGATCCGCCAGGAACTCAACACCTGGTGGTGGATGCGCGGCGTCGACACCGCGTGGGCCATTCTCATCCCCTTCGCCTCGGCGGTGCTGCTGCTGATCGGGGGGATGCAGATCCTCAACGACCGCGCCGCCGTCGCCGCCGGCACGATGGACGCGTCCCGCGCCCTGACCATCGGCGACCTCGTCGCCTTCCTCACCTACCTCACCGCCCTGCTCGGCCCCATCGCGTCGCTCGCCGCCACCGCCACCTCGCTACAGAACAGCCTCGCCGGCCTCGACCGCGTCTGCGACCTACTTGAGGAACCCACCGAGATGACCCCGCCCCCCGGCGCCATCCGGGTCCGCAAGGCAGACGTCGCCGGCCGGGTCCGGCTCGAACACGTCACCTTCACCTACCCCGGCGCGTCCGAGCCCGCGATCAGCGACGTCTCGCTCGACGTCCGCGAGGACCAGACCATCGCCTTCGTCGGCCCCTCGGGCGCCGGCAAGACCACCCTCTGCAACCTCATTGCACGCTTCTACGACCCCTCCGACGGACGCATCACCCTCGACGGCGTCGACCTCCGCGACATCCACGTCGACACCTACCGCAACCTCCTGGGCATCGTCGAGCAGGACATCTTCCTCTTCGATGGGTCCATCGCCGACAACATCGGCTACGCCCGCCGCGACGCCGACCTCGACGACGTCATCACCGCCGCCAGGCAGGCCAACGCCCACGAGTTCATCGCCGAGCTTGACGATGGGTACGAAACCCTCATCGGCGAGCGCGGCGTCAAGCTCTCGGGCGGCCAGCGCCAGCGCCTGGCCATCGCCCGGGCCCTGCTCGCCGACCCCCGCATCCTCGTCCTCGACGAGGCCACCTCCGCCCTCGACACCCACAGCGAACGCCTGATCCAGTCATCGCTCGAAGAACTCATGCACGGCCGAACCAGCTTCGTCATCGCCCACCGGCTGTCGACGATCGTCAACGCCGACCACATCGTGGTCATCGATCACGGCCGGATCATCGAGCAGGGCACGCACGAGCAACTGGTCGCCAAGAGCGGCGTGTATCGCGAGATGGTCCATCTCCAGCTCACGCCCGCCGAGCCGGCGTCGATCTGATGACGCGACGCGTTCACAAGCTCGACCGCTACCGCCTCGCGGTGCAGCACCCCCAGGCCGAGTGCGCGTTTCTGCAGCGAGCGTATGCGCACTATTTCCCCGACCGCTGGGCGAGCCGGCTACGGGAAGACTTCGCCGGCACGTCCGCGGTATCGGCCGCGTGGGTCGCGCTGGATGACGACCATCGGGCGCTGGCGGTCGATAAGCACGGCCCCACCGCCAGGTGGGCGCAGCGCTTCGTCAAACGCTCGCTTGGCGACCGCGCCGAAGACGTGGTGACCGTCGAAGCCGACGTGTTCGACTTGGGGGCGCCGCGGTGCGATATCGTCGCGGCGTTGAACTTCAGCGCCTTCATCTTTCATCAACGCTCGGAGCTTCGCCGGTACCTGACGCACGCCCGGCGATGCCTCGACCGCCGCGGCCTGCTTGTGCTCGACGCGTTCGGCGGGCCCGGCGCCATGCGCGTTCAAACCCAGGAGCGCTTCATCGATCCCCCGCCGCACGAAGGCGTGGAGCCGTTCCGGTACCAGTGGGAGCAACGCGCCTTCGACCCGATCAACCAACGCATCGATTGCCGGATCCACTTCGTCCCCGAGGTCGGCCGCCCTTGTCGCAACGCGTTCCGCTACGACTGGCGGCTGTGGTCGCTGCCCGAGCTGACCGAGCTGCTCCACGAAGCCGGCTTCACCGCCGCCGAGGTCTGGTGCGACACGTACGACCCCGCCACGCGCCGCAGCGACGGCGTCTACCGCCCCCAACGCTCCAGCCCCGCCCGGCCGGACTGGGTGGCGTACCTCATCGGCGTCAAACGGCCCGCGGGGCAAGCAGAGACCTGAAGGAGCGAAGTTCATCGAGTTCAGGGCCGTGACAGCCCTTGAACCGGACTTAGTGGCTGAAGACGGATGATCCTCTGTACCTGCGTCGGCGGATCAGCAAAGCAACACCCGCTCCCATGACCGCCAGGGTCGTCGGCTCCGGCACAGCCACTTCGGTCAACGTGAGGATATCGGCCGACAAGGAAAACCCCTCGTTGGACCGGCGAAGACCGTCGCGGTACGAGATCCAACGAATGCTCAACAAGCCCTCTTCAAAGTCAACGAGCGACAATGTCGCCGGCAGCGAGGTATCCGAAAACACCGACTGATCGGTATCGATCAGATAAATGTTGATCCCGGGGCTGTAACCCAAATCTGCGGCTTCGCCTTGAAGATCTATGGTGATCTGGAAGGCATCCACATTATTAAAAGTCGATGACCCGGCACTAAGGACGCTGCGATCGTTAGAGATATTGATGAAGTTGCCGATACCGTCGTAGAAGAGCGAGGCGTTGCCGACCTGAGCGGACAGCACACGAGAAGCCCCACCGTTAGTGCGGGGATCGCCCCCGATGTCGGGGTCGTACTGCAGGAATCCTGTAACCGTATCGCCCACCACCACCGGGCCGGTATAAGAGCTGTCGTAACCCGAATCCGCCGTAAAGCCGTTGACCTCGGCCGTAAATGCGTAACGAATCGGGTCCGCCATTGCCGGGAACGCCAAAACAGAAGCTAATACACAGCCAAGCCCGGAATCGATCAATGATTGAATTCGCATGTTCTCTCCTCGGAATCAATACGCCACAACATCACAATAATCTGACATTTCTCATCTGGCTGCCCGGCGATGCCGCCGAGGCGGGTTCGAACGAAGTTTACCACACAGATCGGCCGAACCGAAACCCCCCACCAGATCGCTGTGATTTCAGGCCGGCGAGCGTGCCTGTCGGCTCTTTGCCCGGCGATTGAAGCCGATTGTCGGCGCCGATCCCCTGCCCCGCGAAGTGCTCCGTTGATCGGCTGCGTTGCTGCCGCCAAGGCCCGATCCGTTTTGTCCAGACAAGCAGGTTGTGACGCAGTTCGATTTCAAAACGGCCCAAGACGATGTCCAACCCGATGCGGCCCAGCCAGATCGGCATGAGTAAAAGGATGGTGAAGAAAATGGCGGCCTGATAGTCCGGAACGCCATTCAAGGCGATCCACCGCACGATGCTGATCAGCACCACGGACACCACGATGAGTATCAGAAACCCGCCGGCTCGAACTGAACCGCTCGGCCTCGGCGGCAGGAAATAACGGACCCCGCCAGGAACATCGACGCGCTCGATGTGTTCCGGAAGCCCAGTCCCCATGAACGCGACATCTTACCCGCCCCGAACTCGGCTTCGTGCAAAAACACGCGGCCCAATGGGAACAGAACCATCGCTTTTCTTCGTGCGTTTCAGCGTCTCTGCGTGGATGAAAACAACTCAGATGCTTGACAGAATACTATCAAAAACCTAACATATTGTGGTTTGAGATGTGTTTGCTCTTTGAAATCCAGGTATTTGTAAGCCAAGCCGCGGGCTTGAAGCAGAGGGCCTGAAAGGACGGAGAGCCGGAGATCGCGGGCGGCATTTTCCGGTTTTCCGCTCCTTCCGGCTATCTGCTTTGCCTGCCCTCCGGGCCGTGTGTCGATCCTCTATCGGCGTTCATCGGCGGTTTCATCATCCAGCCCCCGCCCAAGAGAGGCGGCCGTCTTGACCAAACCCCGATGGTCCAATAACTTAATGGTCCCGCCTCGTTTCGCGGATTGCTCCTGTTCTCTTGATTATGGTGTGTCTTTCCGGGCCTGGGAAAAGGGACAAGTTGCCTTGTTAATCCTCATTGTCGCCAGCGGGCCCGACAAGGGCAGGGTGTATGAACTCAAAGATGACGGCGGCGCGGTCGTGCTCGGCCGCGACGGCGATCAGGTTAAGCTGAGCGACCGCAAGGTGTCGCGCCAGCACGCCAAGCTGACGTGCGAGGGCGGGCGCTGGTACGTCCAGGACCTCGAGTCGCGCCACGGCACGTACCGCAACCACAAGCGGCTGGAGCAGAAGGGCCCGGTCAAGGACGGGGACTACCTCCAGATCGGCCGGACCGTGATGGTGGCGTCGCGCATGCAGGTGGAGCAGGCGGAGCGTCTGGCGTTGCTGGGCGACCCGCCCGAGGTGGTGGACACGGACCATCTGGCCGGCCGGCGACGTCGGCCGTCGCTCGCCGCCGCGGCCGTGATCCTCGCCGCCGCCGGCGTGGTCGGGCTCAACATCTTCCAGTACGTCGAGAGCCGGCAGCACAACGACGACCTGAAGCAGCGGCTCGCCGACGCCCGCACCGCCAGCGACGACTCGGCCCAGAAGCTGCTGGCTCAGATGCAGGCGAACCAACCGGCGGATTATGAACCGCTGCTGAAACAGATCCTCGCGTCGACCAACGCGGCGCGCGAACAGGCCGAGGTGCTGGCGGAGATCAAGACCGCGATCGCGAAGATGCCCCAGTCCCAGGACGTCGCGCCGACGCTGGCGTCGATCCTCGCCCGGCTGGAGGCCCAGCCGGTGCTCTCGCCGGACAAGCTCGCGACGCTGATGGAGTCACTCGAGTTGCAGGCGGCCCAGTCGCGACCGCTGCTCGATCAGGTCGCCGCCGCCGCCGAGCAGGCCCGGGCGAATCAGCAGACCCTGGCGGAGATCCGCGCAGCGCTCAACACGTCATCGCAGCAGCTCAACCAGGCCCTGGCGGACGCGGCCGGGCGCGACGCGGATGAAGACCAGCAGATCGCCGAACTTCGCCGGCTGATCGAAGCGCAGCCGACCCGGCTGGAAGCCCTGCTGGTCGATCGCAACCAGCCTGACCCCAGCGACAATCTCGACAAGCTATACGCCGAGGTCGCCGGGCTGCGGGCGAGCCTGTCGACCGACCTGGCCCAGCGCCTGGACCGGGTGGTCGCCCAGCTCGACGCCCAGCCAGGCCCGGAGAAGCTGGCGGCCGCGGTGGCGCAGGTCATGGCCGACCATCCCACGGCGATCAGCCCGACGCTCGAACAACTCGTCGAGCGGCTCGATCAGCAGCCCACCGCCGAGCAGCTCGCCGTCGTTCTTCGCGACGTGGTCGCCGAGCAGCCCGAGGGCCTGACGCCGACGCTTCAGAAGCTGCTCACCCGGCTCGAACAGCAGCCCGACGCCGGCCAGCTCGCCGCCCGGCTGGACCGCATCGACCGGCGGCTGGACCGCCAGGCGACGCCGCAGCAGGTCGCCGCCGCCGTGACCCAGGCGATCTCGGCCCAGGGCGACGCGGTGACGCCGGCTCTCGAGGCGCTGGCCGCGAAGCTCGACGACCAGCCGTCGGCCGACGACATGCTCGCCGCCGTCGAGAAGACCCGACAGGATGCCGACAGGCAGCTTGTCAATCGGCTTGACCGGCTCGCCGCGGCGATCAGCGGTCATGACGCCCCGCCGTCGGACGCGTCCGACGGATCGGTGCTGGCCTCGCAGGAGTCCACCGCGAAGCTGCTCACCGAGATTCTCGAGCAACTGAAGGATCGTCAGCCGATCGACGAGTTGCGCAGCGAATTGCAAGCCCTTGCCGCCACCACCGTGAAGGCGGCGGACGACCCGCGGCTGACGCAGATCCTCGATGCGGTCCAGACCCGGCGTGAAGCCGACGCGAGGCTCGCCGAGGTCGCCGAGCTGATGCAGGCCTGGCCGCAGCAGACCGATCAACGGCTGGACCAGATCCTCGTCGCGGTGCAGAGCACCCCGGGGCGGCAGACCGACGAGGCCCTCGCGGCGGTCCTCACCGAGCTGCGCAGCCGCGACAGCGCGATGGAGGCCACCATCCAAGAGCAGGTGCGCAAGAGCCTCGCGTCCACGCAGATCGCGTTCCAGCCGGTGATCACCCAGGGCCCGGTCACGACGCCGGCCAACGCCGCCCGGGAGGCGCCGACGCCGGCGGCGATGATGAGTCAGCTGCAGCCGGTCCCGGCGGCGCCCGCCCAGCCGCTCACCCCGGTGGAAGAGGCCTACCGCATCGCGTTCGAGACCGGCCAGCCGATCGTGATCGGCGCCGGGAAGGTGAACCCCGCGACCGGCGAGGTGACCGAGGGCCGCCGCCTCGACCCCGCCGCCGCCCGGGCCGCGGGTATGAAGACATGGCGGCAGTGGTACTTCGCTGACGATGTCGCCGAGCGGCTGCGCCTGCAGCGGGCCGCGACCCAGCACCTGCAGGAAAGAAGCGCCGACACCCACGTCATCCGTCTGCCCGCCTCGAACTGAACCGGATGGCGCGGACATTGGCAACGACAGTTTTCCCGCGTCTTTGACGCCGTTTTCAACCGTGGCGCCAACCATCCGGCGGTACGGCCGCGACGAAGACGTCGCGGCTCGACAGTATCGATTCCTGGTAACAGGTTTCGAATGCGCGCTTTTCCGCTTGTCGGTTAAGTGCACTGGTATCGTCGGTTGCCCGCCTGTGTCTTCAACTCTCAGACGCCTGAGCTGGCCCGGACAAGCCGGAAGAATATTACGAGGAACTTTTACGATCGCCCGGAAGTCGCTTTCGGAAGCCTCATTGCCCGGGCTCCGGTTGTTCCGTCGACTGTTACATATGGCGCACGATGCCGCAACGTGCGGGTCGCAGGCATCATCAGCCGGCATTCGCCATCGGGGCCGAGTTGCCAGAGCTCATCGGGGGCGATCTGGATCGGCTTGTCGATCCAGTCAAACTCAATCGGATCTTGGCGGAGGTTCATGGCAAGCCGAATGATTTTCTGTTCGCGCCGCCAGGCCGTCACGCGGAGGTCGGCGGCGTCGCCCGCGACGCTAAGGAGCCGGGGCAGATCGGCCAGACTCTCACGGGTCGCCGCTTCGGTGGGCCAATTAGGTTCGAATGGTTGGAGGCCTTCATCGGTATCGATCATGCCAGGCGCCTCGTCAAACCCCATGACGCCGACGCCCCGCCGCTGCGCCTCAGTGAGTTGGATGATCGTTTTTTTGTGCCAGAGCGTCGAGGCGGGCGCCAGCAGGTACTCGTAAGCACAGGGACCGACATGACAACGGTTGTCCCGCCACCGGGCCGACCATAGGCGCGGTTCGTCCAGCAAGTGGATGCCGATCTGGAGGTCCAGGCACAGGCCGACGAGCCTGGCGAGTCGGCGACGGCGTTCGTCGTGATCGAGATAACCATGGAAGGGCTCGGCGGCGAAGCTGCGGATCGGCCAGAGGATCGCCACGGGTGCAACCTGACGCGATTCGGCGACGATCGATTGGACCGCCTTCAGTTCCACGCCAAGATCGGCCATGGCGTCCCACGCGGGGCCGCCCGGGCCGAAGTCCGGCGGGGCGTCGATGGCGCGGTGGCCGTGCATCGACTCGAACGCGGCGTGAACCACGGCCGTGGTGACGCCCATCATCGTCTGCCATGTCAGAACACGGCGTGCCGTCCGTGCGTCGGGGGCCTCCCCGGAGGCCGCGAGGGATTCGCTGAGCACGCCTTGCCGGTTTTGTTGTTCAGCTACGCTCCGGGCGGCGATCACGCCGATGTTGAGCAGCGGGTGGTTCGAATCGCCAGCCGCGGGAACGATCAAATCGATCCCGGGGATGTGCAGGGTCTCAAGCATTGGCATCAGATTGCCGAGCCGGGACACCTGCTGCACCGGGTCGTCCTCGGGGCTCATGTGCCCGACCAAGGGCAATCCATTGGATTCGCACCACTGTGCAACGGGTTGGAGCCAGGCGTCGTGGAACCGTCGGCCGCACCAGAGCCGGTAGTCGACCCGCGTCTTGCGAGTGAGCGGATCGTCGGAATCGTCGAAGAGCCGCCACAGCCGCGGCCTGAGATCGTAACCCAGGTCTTGCTCGAAGACCTCGAAGAGCCCAGGGGTCCACGGCCGCAGCGCGAAAATCCCCGGCTCGTCGGTGAACATCGCCTCGATGGCTTGGCCGAAATGACTCGCCAGTCGGCCCCGGTAACGATCGTGGGTCAGCTCGATAAAGCGCCGCGTAGCAAGCGGGTTAAGCGTATCGGGCATACGTGTCCAATGCCCGTCCACCCCCGGCGTCATGGATTGGGCCGTGAACGCGACGAGTTGCTCGCCGGGACCCAGAGACGGGACACGCACGCCGAACACCTCACCGGTGGTCCATGCTCGGGGGCACTCGTAACGCGGCGTGTCGGGGTAGTAGTACCGGCTGTCCCACTGTGGCTTGGTCACCCAACGCTCACGCAGCATGCCTACGCGAGCCGTCAGATCGTGCGTCGTTCCGGTCGAGGGGTCGACCACGCCACACCACAGCAATCGGCCGGCGGGAAATCGGAAGACGCCTTCGGGCGTGTCGTCGGAACCGGCGTCAATGGTGTAGCGGTGATGGGCGATCTCGGTCGCGGCGAACTCGGGGTGCTCGGCGACAAGACGCCCTCCCGCGGCGCCGCTGGGGAACGGGTCCTCGTCGTAGAGCCAGACCGCAACCCCCCTTTGCCGACAGCGCGAAACGATCCACTCGACAAGATCAAACCAGTCGTCGCCCCCGTAAGGGACCTCCAGCCCATGGCGGGGGTGAAGAATCACGCCGGCCACGCCGTCGATCGCGAAACGATCGATCATGACGGAGAGTCGCTGGCGATTACCGTCGGCGTTCAGCGCCCAAAGATAGATCAGGCCGGGGCGATGGAAGAGCCGGCCAAGATGGGCACGGTCAACGCGTTTGAGGGTGGTGTGGCGATTCATGCTGATTGGCTGTCTGCAGTTTATCCCATGATGACGGTTATGCTGAGCCGGTCGGTTCGGTGCGGGGAGGAGCTCGACCTACTGGGTCGCTTCATCGCGTGATCCGCCGGGCAGGACGCGGGGGGCGTTCTCCTCGGCCGGGGCCTTGCTTTCCAGACGTGGCCCGGCGAAGACGAAGCTGGTCTGGAGCAGCCCGCCGAGCCCCAGTTCGTTGATGGGGTTTTCACGCACTACTTGTATTGCAAGAAAGTTGGCCGCTTCGTGATGGAGATCGTCGGTCAGATCGAAAACGAACGGCGTCAGATAACCGCGGCCCGTCCCGACGTACCGGCCGTTGAGAAAGACGTGCACGACGTCTTCGACGCCGCCGATCAGCAGGCCCACGCCTTGACCGTCGGCCGGGGTGACGCCATCGAACGTGTGGTAATACCAGACGCCGCCGTCGCGATACTCGCCCAAACCTTGAGCGTCCCACGTCGAGCGATAGGTGCGGGTCTTGCGGTATTTGTCTGCCGCCTGGGCAGGCAATTGGAACCCCATGCGTTGTCCGGCGTTATCCGGGTCGAGCCGCGTCGGGAGCGCTTCCGGCAGTTGGTGGAGAACGGCGTAAGGATCGGAGCTGTATGTCCTGGCTAAGTCCAGAAAGGGCTTGAGGCACCAGTGTTTGAGATAGAGTTCGGCGTAGCGTGAGACGAGGTTCGGGTCCGCATCGAGCTGCGTTCGCCAGTGAGCCATCAGGTCGTCATAACGGTCGCCGGCTTCGGAGAAAGCGCCTTCAGACAAGGCGTCGATCAGGTCGTGATAGATCGTTAACGCGGTGACGGACTGGCCGAACCATTCAACGTTGCGGCGGTGCGTGTCGGTTTCTGCGGCAGATCTGGCTTCTGCGAGCAACGCTTCGGCTCGAGACAGGAACGCCCGATCCAGCACGAGCGGAACGCTGGGGTAGGCGCCGGATTCGATGCCGGCGTGGCTCTGGGTCTCGTCCAGCATCAGGTAGTAGCGGAACATCGCGTCGGCCCCGGCGCCGAACGCGACGTCGCAATACTCACGCAGCAGGTCTCGCCAATCCAGCGTCGTGTCCCAGCCGAGCCTGGCCAGGATGTAGTTGTGGGGCCCAAGAATGCTCCAGGCCTTGTCCTGCTCGTTGTTGTGGCCCAGGACACCGATGCGCGCGTAGTAAGGCAGTTCTTCGCCGAAGTGTCGGACCCTGGTGTAAGGGAACATATTCTCGGCCAGGTTCCAGTTATAGCCGTAGTACCACATCGGATTATCCTGCGTTTGCGCCAGTTGCGCCCACTGTTCGAGGATGCTCCGGTAGTAAGTGCGCGTGAAGCTCTGCGGATCAAAGATGCTGTGATGCCGCGAGTAGGTAATGTCGGCAAAGTGAGCGACGAAGTGTGGGTGGGGTTGATAACGCTTGGGATAGTCGCCGTGGACCGAATAGATGTAGAACCCCAGTCTGAGATTGGGAAATTCGTCGGCAACGCGTTCGAACACTTCGTTGGCGTAATGGATCAGCACGTCGGTCTCGTCGCTGCCGCCGGTGACGGGATCGGTTCGTCCGGCCGAGACGCGATAGGTCTCGGGTGACTGGGAGTAGCCAGCGCCGTCGTTGGGGCCGATGCTCAGCGCGACATGTTTGTCTTTGGGCCAGCCGTGGCGATCAAACTCTTCACGGATGTAGCGGACCGTAAGATCGATGACGCCGGGGTGGGTCGGTTCGAGCTGAAACCTTGAACGCTCGAACCCGCCCTCGGCTGACCGCACCTGGGCGAACATCGAAGGCTCGGCTTCGAATTCCTGTTTATATCGGTTGATCATGTAGGCCCACGCGTGCCCGCCGTGCATGAAGTCGGGGTGGCTGGGCTGGCCATGGGTCTGCCCCATGCGGCGACGCCATTGGGCGAACTGGTCTAATTCTTCTGTGGTGACGATGCGAGGGCCGCCGCTGTACCACGGGGCGCGAACCTCGAACGTCGGGGCGCGGGCGAGGTCAGACGGCTCCACCGTGAGGGTTGAGAGCAACGGGATGACCTCGCCGTTAGGTCCGGGCATGATCCATCGGCAGCCGAGCTCATGGAGAAAGCGGTACACGGCGTGCGATGCGGCAACCTCACTCTCGCCGCCGAACAGGATGAGGCCCCCCTGACCGGCTTGTCCCGCCTCCTCGCGGACGATCAGCCTGAACGCGTCGCCGGTCTGCGTCTGATGCTCGGGCGTCGCCCCCATCGCGACCGCCAACTCACCAAAGACCAGGGCCGGCGCCTGAACGGCCTCGGGGGTGTCGACCACCACGACTTCGAAGTCGGCGCCTGTCATCTGCTTGAGGTGGTATCGAAGGTCTGCGACCGCCCGGGACCGCGCCAAGTCTTGATCGTGTCGAGCGCGTTGCTCGAGCGACATGGTCCGAAGCGCCGAAGGGACAGCCGCTTCAACCTGCCAGTCATCGCCTACGTAGATTTGAGCCAGAGCTCGCCCATCCTTGGCGATCGTCACGGCGGCGTCCGCCTGCGCAGCGATCGCAAAACCGAGGCTCAGAAAAAGACCCGATTTACGTAAGAAGGTAGACGGCATGAAAACTCCAAGCGAGGGTGCGGCAATGGTCATCGAGGCACTGGCCAGACATTCGTTGATGCGACGCGCAAGTGTATTATCTGATGATCCATCGTTTAGCCGGACCAATGCTTTAGTTAGCATATGGCATTAGCCCCCAGATCGGCCGATCACGATGCGCTGAACCGCAACCAAATGTTGTCTAATCGGCCCAATCCATCGGCTTGCGCGATAAAGCGAGGCTTGGGACAAGGCAAACTTTGATGGATCAAGATAATTGACGCGCCTCAGGTTTTGCTATGCGTGCTCGGCATCCGCGTCCCGGGATCGTCCTAGGCGTGGCCTGAGAACAGCTTTCGCAGCAGGACGGCCACGCCGAGTTGGACGAGGGCTATGAAGTTGACGGCGGGCTTTTCGCAAGCACCGATGTGCTTGCTTCATGTTTCGTCTCAATGCTGCGGGGCGACCTCCGCCGGCACCACCAGCCCCGCCGGCGACCAACCCAGCACCTGCGGTACGTTCAGCATCCGCAGCCCGTGCGAACTCGCGTAGTTGGTCAGCGACCATACCCGTCCGTCCTGCCCGTCCGCGACCGGCAGCACGATCAGGCCACGCTGGTTGCCGGGATCGATGGGCTCGCCGTCGCCGTCGAAGAACGCCAACGGCACGTCCGATTGCTCGTACAACGCCACCGTGCGTTGCCCCTTCGGCACATAGAAATACCAGCGGTCCTGCAGTAAGTTTGTTGATGTCGCCGGCGACACGATCGACATCGGTGTGTTCGGGTCGAGCTTGAATCGGAAGCGAGCGCCTTGGTCAAACACCTCGACGCGGTACACGCCCGGCTTCGCCGGCCCGAACGCCAAGGAATGCCACGCCCTGTCGTCTGGCACCCGCGTACGCCCGACCTCGGTTCCGTCGGGTGCGACCACCCGCACTTCGCCGCCGGGGTAGTCGCCGCGTCCTTCGAGCGACTGGATGGTGAGCGTCAATGGTTCGCCAGCTCGATCGATCCGAAACGCGAAGTCGTGCGGCCCGGTGAACAATGACGTCATTCCCAATCGCGTCGCGACACGACGCGACTCGCCGCGGAGGGCAACGAGTTTGTCACCGAATCGTCGAGCCTCGAAATCGCGCGGCTTGTAGAGCGCGGCGCCTTCAACCATTAACGCGTTCAGTTCCACGGTGTCGTAGGGCTCGACGGTGGACCAGATCGGAGCAGCCGCGTCGCGGATCGGCCAGCGCTCCAGCCACGCATCCACGGCTTGGCGTTCCGTGCCGTACATCGTCAGGTGCACCAGCCGGTAGCTGTGCACCATGCGTGACTCGTAAATACGCCAGACATGCTCGAACAACCGCCCGGCTGCGTCGCGTCGCCGTTCGTCGTCACGCGACAGGGCTCGATACTCATAGGTCAGCCGCAGGAAGTGGGCGTACCGCTTGAAGTCGTCAAGCCGGGCCAGCACCGCCGGGTCGCTCGTGAGCGTTTCGGCCTCGGCCAGGTCCCGGTAGACCAGCCCCAGTTCGTGGTCGGCCAGCAAGAAGCCCTCCGCCCACCGGCCCATCATCCGCCGCATCGGCCCGGACGCGTCACCGAACGCCAGGGCGCAATACGCATCGAGCAACTCGTCGATCGGCCGGTCGTCGCCCCACATCATCCGCGACGCCGCCCAGAGGTTGAACCCCATCGCCCCGCCGCTGGCGGTGGATTCCATCAGCACGCTGCGCACCCCGAGGTCGAGCCAGTGCCGCACCTGCGGCTCGACCCGATCGAACGCGCTGAAGCTCGGTAGGTCGAACGACCAGTCGGTGTTCGCCCAGTAGCCGTACACACTGATCGATTCAGTCTTGTCGGCCCACGCTTCCAGCAACGACTCGGGACGCAGCCCGGTCAGCTGGAACGCATACGGAGCAACCATCACGAACACGTTGGGGTGCAGATCCGCCTCCGGGATCTTCGCATGCAGGTTGTACGCAAACACAGAGGCGTAGCGATCGGGGAACCGCTCCGCCACCGCCCCGGCCACCTGGTTGACGACATGGAACACCCGCTCGCTCGTGTCGCCGATCTCGGTGCAAGGACCGCACTCGCAATGCCCCGGTCCGTCGGCGGGCTCCGCCGAGATCGCGAAGTTGTTGGGATCGTCGGGGTCGCGAGCGATCCGGCGGGCGAGTTCGTTGATTCGGTCCTCGACGTAGAGCCTCATCAATGCCTCGTTGGTCACGCAGTGTTTGGCGTGAGGCCCGAAGGCTACGCGCTGCCCATCAACTAGTGCGAGCATCTCGGGGTTGGCTTCCAGGATCTGGCGGTGGCGTTGGTTGAACACCTCGCCGGCGTGGCCGCCGATGTGCTCAGGGCCGCCGTAGCCCTGCCGCCGCATCCACGCGCGCCAGTCCGCCTGCGCGGTCATGTCGCGGTCGAGGCCGAGCCGACCGCCGAAGCCTCCGTTGCAGAAGAAACGCCGCGTGAGGATCCCCGGCTCGTACACCGTGTCGATCGCCAGGTCGACCCGCTCCCGTGCGGGGATCACTTCCCAGTTGGCTCCGGGCATAAGCCACTCCACGCCGAGTTCACGGAGATAGCCGTAAACCCCGTGCGAGAGCGCCGACTCGGTGCGGGCCGTGATGGTGACCGGGCCATCGGGCTCTCCGCCGAGGTGATACGCCTCGCGGCTGCGTTCCCCCAGCGGCCCGGCCGAGTCGTCCGCAACCAGCCGCAGCCGTATCGCCGCGTCGGCATCGGCGCGTTCGGTCGGCCTGGCCGTCATGATGCCCAGCACGCGTTCCAGGTCGTCGAGAGCCGCCTCCAACACCGGCGTTTCTGGCGTGGGGGCGGCGATGCGGAGCGTGCCATCGGCCCGTGCGGCGCCAACGAGCAGCATCGGCGCCAGCACCGACAACCCGAATAACCGCGATGCGGCCCGGGCATGAACACGAGTGATAGATGTCATGTCTGCATCGTATTTGATTTGCGAACGAGTATTCATCTAAACGAGCCGCCTGGGCGCATACGTCACCATATGGATGAAATCTGCATTGCCCCTGGAATAACTGCCTGTATTCTTTTATATGGCCTGATTTGCTTCATCGGCCATGCTCACTTTCTATATTGCAGGAGGTCATCAAAATGGTGTTGTCACGTTACACAGGTGATCGAGACGTTTCTTGTCTCGGCGCCATGGCGATCGGATTTCTGGCCTTGACCGCCGTGCTTGGTTTGAACCCTTCTGCCCGCGCCACGCCCCTTTTCGACGTCGGTGACACCGGAACCTTCGGCCACCCATTCAACTGGGACACCCAAAACGCGAGTTTGCAACTCACAGATACCGACCAAGCCGTTTCCTCTCGGTTCACTGCTTTTGAAGACATCACCATCGATGCGATCTGGCAGACCTATCGTGCTGTGGGAGCCGCTGGCAACGTCGTGCGGGTGAGTGTCTTCGCCGACGACGGAAACGGTCTGCCAACCGGCCCGGCCCTTGCGAGCGGCACGGTTTCTCCGGCCATAGGCGCGGGTTTCGGTGCTGCGAAGGCAGACCTGGACGGCGATGTGTCGCTCGTGTCGGAAAACGTTTACCACGTTGTGACCTCAATCGACAGCTTTGATCCCGGAGAAACCGGCGGGATCCAAGTGGCGCGAAGCAACATGGATACCGCGTACCGTCCCTTCGACAAAGCGGCGGACAGTCAGTTCTCCACCATCACCACGTCGAACGTCGCCGATTGGTCCGGGGCTACGATCGAAGGTAACGACCCGTCGTTCATTTTTGAGAATGATGGTGCGGTCATCGGTGGGCCGGGCAATCCTTATTATCAACAGCGCCCTAACATGTTCACCGCGCGTGGCGACGGGACGACCAGCGGACAGGTCTTCACGATCAACGGCAACGAGATTCCCGAGGGCTCGTCCGTCGAGATCACCGAAGTCACGCTGAATGTCAATGCCGACAACAGCAACGAAGACCTGATCGCCGAAATTCGACACCTCGACGGCACGGTGCTCGGGACCGCCAACTTTACAGACAGCGTTTCAGGCGTCGTTACCGCATCCTTTGACACCACGGTGACGCTCGACGAAGGGGTGTCCTATCTGCTTGCATTGAGAGTCGATTCGACAAACGCATCCGACACCTTCTCTCTCGCCGGCCAAAACGGTGTTTTCGGCGGCGAGATAATCTTTCCCAATACCATTTGGGGGCCCGCGACCACCGGTGGTAACGTTGACTCGACTGCCTTGGATTATCCCGTCAGGTCGACCGACCAGTGGGGAACCTTCTCTCCCGACCTTTCGTGGCCCGCGGGCGAACTCTTCTTCGAGCTTGAAGGCGTCGTTGTTCCGGAGCCCGGATCGTTGTCGTTCGTCACGCTTGGGGCCCTGTGCCTCCTGTATCGGCTGAAGAATGCGAGTGACCGTCGCCAAGAAAACACTTAAGATGTTGATCGTCTAACCCCCGCGATTGATTCGCTGGGCCGGACCACTCACTCTGCATTCGTCAATGTTTTCTAAAATCACTCAAAAGATGGTGTTTTCTAAGTCAGAAAGCATCATCTTTTACCTTTTGAACTGAGGCCTGAGTGCATCGTCAAAGCAATATCGCAGCTCCAGCGTCCATGCCTTCAGCCATGCCGACACGGCGTTTGGGTGCAACGGGAGCTACCGTCGGTGTTGTCGGGCTTGGGACTTGGCAGTTGGGTGGCAGCGAATGGGGCGATGTCGACGAGAATGACGCGATGGCGATGATGAGGCGTGCCGTCGAGTTAGGCGTCAACCTGTTCGACACCGCAGATGTCTATGGCGCGGGGCGGAGCGAGCGTTTGATTGGTCGTTTTCTCAAGGAAAACCAAGCGTCGGTGCATGTCGCCACCAAGCTTGGCCGACGACAGGACGGAGTTCGCGGCTGGCCCGGTAATTTCACTCTGGATGCCGTGCGTCGGCAGACACAGGATTCGCTTCAGAGACTGGGATCGGACCGCTTGTTTCTAACACAGTGGCACTGCATTCCGACCAAAGTCATGCGAGACGGAGAAGTCTTTGAACACCTTGAAGCAATCAAACGCGAAGGGTTGATCGCCAACTGGGGGGTCAGCGTCGAGTCCGTCGAGGAAGGACTGATCTGCCTGGAGCACCCTGGATGCAGCACGCTGCAAGTGATTTTTAATATATTCCGGCAGAAGGTCGCCTTCGAGCTCTTGCCCGTCGCCGCGAAGAAGGGTGTTGGCATCTTGGCCAGAGTGCCCTTGGCGAGTGGATTGCTGACGGGCAAATTCACCAAGGGTCACAGGTTCGACCCGAAAGATCATCGCGCGTTCAACGCTGACGGGCAATACTTCAACGTGGGTGAAACGTTCGCGGGGCTTCCTTTCGAGAAAGGTGTCGAACTCGCCGCCGGCATCGCCAGCATTCTCGGGAGCCAGCACCCGCTGGTTCAGCTGGCTTTGCGATGGATCCTCGACCACGACGCGGTATCGGCGGTGATCCCTGGAGCCACGAAGATCACCCAGGTCGAATCGAACTGCCAGGCGGCCGGCTTGGCGCCTCTGCCTGAAACGGTCAAGGATCAGCTCCGTGCCTTTTACGAAAACGAGGTGGCAGAGCATATTCGGGGCGTCTATTAGTGGGCAGTCCCGTGAGCACTTTCAGATACTGGATTGGATGAAACCATTGGACCAAGACTTTGCAGGCAAGCGTGCGCTGATCACAGGATCGGGCGTGGGAATCGGTCGATCGATCGTCGAACTGCTCTCGGCACGGGGCGCCTACGTTGGCGTCCACTGCAACCGGAGTGTCGATGAGGCCAATGCGGTGCTGCACGCGATTCGCGGTCAGGGTGGTGACGGTGTCGTGCTCCAAGCCGATCTTTCGAACAACGACACCGCGGTTGCGATGGTCGATCGATTTGTCGCGCAAGCCGGCGGCCTGGACGTATTGGTCAACAACGCGGGATCGCCGGTCGAGCGGGCGAAACTGGAGGAGTGCTCGGTCGATTTATTTCAGGCCACACTGCAAGTGAATCTGATCAGCGCGTTCGCGGTGACGCAACGCGCCATTCCGCATCTGCGTGAGTCGGGTAAAGGAGCCATCGTAAACAATCTCTCGCTTTCGGTATTCACCGGCGGCTCTGGCGGCGCCGGAGCGTACGCGATCGCTAAGGGCGGGCTGCAAGTGATGACGCGGACACTGGCACGCGAACTGGCGCCTGACGTCCGTGTCAACGCCATCATGCCCGGCGTTATCGATACGCAACACCACGCCGTCTTCAGCACACCCGAGAAGATGGCGGACTACGCTAGCCAGACACCTCTGGGGCGAAACGGCACCGCCGACGAGGTCGCTTCAGCGGCCGTCTTTCTCGCGTCGGATGCCGCCTCTTTCGTTAACGGCGCGTTGCTGGATATCAATGGTGGGCGGTACCTCCGTTAAGCCGCGTTGGCCAGAGATCACTTGTCCGGCGGATCGTGGGCGGCTCGCAGCCGCCGGGATGGCCTATCTGCACAGTTGCATTGTTTCACAAACGAGGATTCTTAATGAACAGCTATCCGTTCCGTGTCGGTCTCTTCGGGGTAGGCTTGGATACCTATTGGGATCAGTTTGAAGGCCTCGAATCGAGGTTGCAAGGCTACTTGGATCGCGTTGAGGACAAGCTTCGACGGCCCAACGTCGAAGTCGTCAACGCGGGCCTGGTCGACACACCCGACAAAGCCTTCGACGCCGCCCACCGTTTCCGGCGTGAGGACGTCCGGATGGTGTTTCTCTATGTGACGACCTATGCGCTGTCGAGCACGGTGTTGCCGGTGGTCCGGCGTTTGGGAGCGCCGGTGGTGGTGCTCAACCTAGCGCCGGTCGAGGCGATCGACTACGCGCAATTCAACAGCTTGCCCGGACGAACTCGGATGACCGGTGAATGGTTGGCCCATTGCGCCTCTTGCCCCGTCCCGGAGTTCGCCAATGTCTTCAAGCGGTCCGGGATCGAGTTCCATCAGGTCACCGGTACGCTTGAGGACGACCCTGAGTGCTGGGACGAAGTGGACGACTGGCTGGAGTCTGCTCGTGTGGCCCATGCCATGGAGCACAATCGCTGCGGCTTGCTGGGCCATTACTACTGTGGCATGCTCGACATCTACACCGACTTGACCCGCCAGTCCGCCGCCTTCGGCGGACACTTCGAGATCATCGAAGTCGATGAACTGTCCGCGATCCGCACCAAACTCGAAGATGCTGCCGTCGAAGAACGGGTTGCGGCGTTCAATGACGCTTTCGACATCCGAGACGATGTCGATCCGAAAGAGCTTCGACGCGCCGCGGCGACTTCCGCGGCACTCGATCAGCTCGTCGAACGACACCGTCTGGGTTCGATGGCTTATTACTACGAGGGTACGGGTAACCCGGCTAACGTCGATACCATGAGTTCCGTTATCCTCGGCAACTCACTGCTGACGGCACGGGGCGTACCGGTTGCGGGCGAGTACGAGGTGAAGAATGTGCAGGCCATGAAGATCATGGATTGCTTCGGCGCGGGGGGCTCGTTCACCGAGTACTACGCGATGGATTTCCGGGACGACGTGGTGCTGATGGGGCATGACGGGCCGGGGCACATCGCCATCGCCGAAGGCAAGACGCGGGTCCGACCCCTCGAGGTTTATCACGGCAAGGTGGGTCTAGGCGTTTCAGTTGAGATGTCGGTCAAGCACGGCCCGGTAACGCTGCTGAGCGTCGTGGAAGAGGCCGAGGGCGGCGTGGCGATGCTCGTCGCCGAGGGCGAGTCGGTGCCGGGCCCGATTCTCGAAATCGGAAACACCAACAGCCGCTACCGTTTCTCTATCGGTGCTCGCCGCTTCGTCAACGAGTGGAATCTTCAAGGCCCCGCTCATCACTGTGCGGTGGGCGTTGGCCACATTGCGCACAAAATCGACAAGCTGGCTCAGGTTCTGGGGCTGCGTGTAGTCCGGGTCTGCTGAAGCGAATTCCACAGTCTGAGCGAGCAACAGAGAGTTCCCTGGAAAAAGAGCTGGCGCTAATCCAGCATTTCCATCGGGGCGAGCACGCCTTGAGGTGTGAATGCCAACAGATGCGGCAGATTGATCATACGCATCGGGTACGGGCTGTTCAGGTTTCGGATCGACCAGGTTCGACCGTCCATCCCCTCGGGAACCTTCACTCGGATGAAACCGCGCTGGCCGTTAAGCGGCACTGCTTGACCGTTGGGGTCGAGCACGATCGGCTCGACAAAGCTGCGTTCGTGCAAGGCGATGTAACGCTGGCCGCGAGGAACATAGAAGTACACCGGGGGCGATGTGCTGCTGTAGTTAACCAACGAGGTCTGAGCAATCGGTAGCGTCCTTGGAAATTGCAGCGTGTAGTAGATCTGGGCGTGAATGACGAGTTGATACCGGCCGGGTGAAGGTACGTTTACGACCACCCGCTGCGTCTCGCCATCGCTCGGGATCACTTGCCTGCTGACCAACTCGCCTTGATCGTCATAGAGGAGGACCTGCGTTCCAGCGTAGTCTTCGCCGCCATCCCGCCCGATGTACTCGAAGACGAATCCGGACGTGCCTCGCGGCGCGAAAACCGCAAACTCCTGCCGCCCGTGGGTTAGGGGCGTACGAATCCACGGCGGCTTGCCGCGTGCCGTGGCGACTCGGTCGCGGTCGGACATGACCGGCACGTAGTTGCGTGAGAACTGTCGACGGTCGAAATCGACGGGCTGATACTTCGCTCGACCGTCCTCCATGAGTGATTCCAGTTCTTCGGGCGAGTAGGGCTTGATCTCTTTCCAGATCGCGGCTTCCCTGTCGTGCCAAGGCCAATCCTTAACGATCTGTTCGTTTGAGGGGCGTTCCATCGTGACGG
>JANQFR010000054.1 GCA_028277745.1 Phycisphaeraceae bacterium | reverse complement strand
GATACGATTAAGAACGCGGTCGCGGTCACCGACCGGTTCGCGATCCTCCCGCTGCGCACGGTCCTGCGGGAGGTCGCCGCCGGGACCCTGTCGGCGGTCGAACTGACCCCGCCGCTGACCCGGCCGATCGGCGTGATCCATCGCGGCCGGCCCCGCGGTGAGCGCGACGATGTTTCGGTCAACGGCTCGGCCACGCTTCCGCCGGCCGTTCAGGTGTTCCTGGATTACCTCGTCGAGCACGCCGGCCCCGGCGTCGAGCTTGTCGAGCCCTCTCCCGACTTGGATTTGCGCCCCTCCCCGGCCCCGGACGGCCGACTGCTCGGAGCCCGCCTATGACCCAGCCTGCCGCGACATCCCCGTTCCCCTCCGGCCCGCCGCCCGGCGTCGGTCTGTACGACCCGGCTTACGAGCACGACAACTGCGGCGTCGGATTCATCGCCCACATCAAGGGCCGGCCGTCCCACGCGATCGTCCAGGATGCGCTGCACATGCTCCACCGCATGGACCACCGCGGCGCCTGCGGCTGCGAAGCCAACACCGGCGACGGGGCCGGCATCCTCACCGCCCTGCCCGTCGACTTCCTCCGCGCCGCGATGCGGGACGAGCTGCAGATCGAGGTCCCCGACGCCGGCGGGTTCGGCGCCGGCAACGTCTTCCTGCCCGTCATCGAGACCGAACGCGACGCCTGCAAGCAGGTCGTCGAGCGGGTCATCCGCGAAGAGGGCCAGCGCCTGATCGGCTGGCGCCCGCTGCCGGTCGACCCCGTCGGCGCCGACGTCGGCCCCACCGCGCGCTCGACCGAGCCGCACATGGAGCAGTTGTTCATCGCCCCCGCCGACGGCCTCGACCCCGACGCGTTCGAACGCAAGCTCTTTGTCATCCGCAAGCGGGCCGGGCTCGAGATCCAGCCCCGCACCGACCTCAAGCAGGCCGACTGGTTCTTCATCTGCTCCCTCTCGACCAAGGTGATCGTCTACAAGGGCCAGCTCACCTCCGGCCAGGTCCCGCTGTACTACCCCGACCTCTGCGACGAGCGCTACGTCTCGCACCTGGCCATGGTCCACTCGCGGTTCAGCACCAACACCTTCCCCTCCTGGGACCGCGCCCAGCCCTGCCGCTGGATGAGCCACAACGGCGAGATCAACACCCTCCGCGGCAACCGCAACTGGATCGCCGCCCGCCAGGGGCTCATGAAGAGCGACCTCTACGGCGACAAGCTCCGCGACCTGTTCCCCGTCGTCAAGGCCAGCGGCTCCGACTCCGGCTCGTTCGACAACGCGCTGGAGCTGCTGCTCATGACCGGCCGGTCCCTGCCCGAAGCCGTCATGATGATGATCCCCGAGGCCTGGGAGAACCACGAGGCGATGCCCCTGGCCAAGCGCGCGTTCTACGAGTACCACGCCAACCTCATGGAGCCCTGGGACGGCCCCGCGTCCGTCTCCTTCACGGATGGCAAGTACATCGGCGCCTGCCTCGACCGCAACGGCCTGCGCCCCTCGCGCTACTACGTCACCAACGACGACCGCGTCATTATGGCCTCCGAGGTCGGCGTGCTCGAGGTCGACCCGGTGACCGTCGTCGAGAAAGGACGGCTCCAGCCCGGCAAGATGTTCCTCGTCGACTTCGACCGCGGCCGCATCATCGCCGACGAAGAGCTCAAGAACGAGATTGTCTCCAAGCGGCCTTACGGCCGGTGGCTCCAGCAGCAGCGGATCGACCTGGCCGACCTGCCCCCCGCCGCCCCGACCGCGCTCGACCGTGATCAACTGCTGGGCCTCATGCAGTCCTTCGGCTACACGCAGGAGCACCTGAGCATGCTCATGCTGCCGATGGTCATGACCGAGAAAGAGGCCCTCGGCTCCATGGGCAACGACGCCGCCCTCGCCGTGCTCTCCGACAAGCCCCGCCTGCTCTACGACTACTTCAAGCAGCTCTTCGCCCAGGTCACCAACCCGCCCATCGACCCGATCCGCGAAGAGATCATCATGTCGCTGGAGACCTTCATCGGCCCCGAGGGCAACCTGCTGGAGACGACCGAAGCGCAGTGCGCCCGCCTGCACCTGCCCCAGCCGATCCTCACCAACGCCCAGCTCGCGTCGATCAGGCAGCTCGACCACCGCGGCTGGCGCACCCGCACGATCGACATCACCTACCCCCTCCCCGCCGACCCTGCCGCCGCCGGGCTCGCGATGACCCGCGCCCTCGAACGCATCTGCGACGAGGCCCGGCAGGCGATCGCCGACGGCTACCAGCTGATCGTCCTCACCGACCGCGCCGCCGGCCGCGACCGCCTCGCGCTCAGCTCCCTGCTCGCGGTCGGCGCGGTCCACCACCACCTGATCCGCCAGCACGACCGGACCAAGATCGGCCTCGTCCTCGAGTCCGGCGAGGCCCGCGAGGTTCATCACTTCTGCCTGCTCAGCGGCTACGGCGCCGACGCCGTCAACCCCTACCTCGCCTACGAGGCCCTCTGGCAGCTCCGCCGCGACGGCGTGATCGACGCGTCCCTCGACGATGAGCAGATCGTCCACAACTACATCAAGGCCATCGGCAAGGGCATGCTCAAGGTCATGTCCAAGATGGGCATCTCCACCCTCGCGTCGTACAAGGGCGCGCAGATCTTCGAGGCCATCGGGCTCAAGGACGAGGTGATCGACCGCTGCTTCGCCGGCACGGCGTCGCGCCTGCAGGGCGTCGACTTCGAGGTCCTCGCCCGCGAGGCCCAGCGCCGTCACGCCATCGGCTACCCCCAGCGCGACGGCTCGCGGCTCCCGGCCCTGCCCAACCCCGGCGAGTACCACTGGCGGCCCCAGGGCGAGGCCCATCAGTTCAACCCCCAGTCCATCGCCGCCCTTCAGGCCGCCGCCCGCGCCAACTCCCAAGGGGCTTACGACCAGTTCGCCCGCATGATGAACGAGGATGCCCGCGCCCGCTGCACCCTCCGCGGCCTGCTCAACCTCCGCCACGCGCCCAGCCCCGTCCCCCTCGACGAGGTCGAGCCCGCCGCCGAGATCGTCAAACGCTTCCGCACCGGCGCCATGTCCTTCGGCGCGCTGTCCAAAGAGGCCCACGAAACCCTCGCCGTCGCCATGAACCGCATCGGCGGCATGTCCAACTCCGGCGAGGGCGGCGAAGACTACAACCGCTTCAAGGTCCTCAACAACGGCGACTCCAAGCGATCGGCCATCAAGCAGATCGCCTCCGGACGCTTCGGCGTCACGTCCTTCTACCTCGCCAACGCCGACGTCCTGCAGATCAAGATCGCCCAGGGCGCCAAGCCCGGCGAGGGCGGCCAGCTGCCCGCGCAGAAGGTCGATGAAGAGATCGCCCGCGTCCGACACTCCACGCCCTACGTCGGCCTGATCTCGCCCCCGCCCCACCACGACATCTACTCCATCGAAGACCTCGCCCAGCTGATCTTCGACCTCAAGAACGCCAACCCCAACGCCGACGTGTCGGTCAAGCTGGTGAGCGAAGTCGGCGTCGGCACCATCGCCGCCGGCGTGTCCAAGGCCCACGCCGACCACATCCTCATCTCCGGCCACGACGGCGGCACCGGCGCGTCGCCCCTGACCTCCATCAAGCACGCCGGCCTGCCCTGGGAGCTGGGCGTCGCCGAGACCCACCAGACCCTCGTCCTCAACGACCTGCGCTCCCGCGTCCGCCTCGAGACCGACGGCGGGTTCAAGACCGGACGCGACGTCGTCGTCGCCGCCTGTCTCGGCGCCGAGGAGTTCGGCTTCTCCACCGCGCCGCTCATCACCGTCGGCTGCATCATGATGCGCAAGTGCCACCTCAACACCTGCCCCGTCGGGGTGTGCACCCAGGACCCGGTCCTCCGCCGCAAGTTCCAGGGCCAGCCCGAGCACGTGGTCAACTACCTCTTCCTCGTCGCCGAGGAGGCCCGCCGCTACATGGCCGCGATGGGCGTGCGCACCGTCGACGAGCTCATCGGCCGGGTCGACCTGCTCGAGGCCGACGACGCCATCAACCACTGGAAGGCCGACGGACTCGACCTCACCCCCATCCTCGCCCCGGCGCAGAAGCCCCGCCCCCAGGCCGGCGTGCGCAAGCTCATCGGGCAGGACCACGGCCTCGACGACGTCCTCGACCGCAAGCTCATCCAGCTCGCCCAGCCCGCGCTGACCCAACGCGAGAAGGTCCATATCGACCTGCCCATCGAGAACATCCACCGCGCCGTCGGCGCCATGCTCTCGAACCAGGTGTCCAACCTCCACGGCGAGCACGGCCTCGACGACGACACGATCCGCATCAAGCTCCAAGGCTCCGCCGGCCAGTCGCTGGGCGCGTTCCTCGCCCGCGGCGTCACGCTCGAGCTCGAGGGCGACGCCAACGACTACGTCGGCAAGGGCCTCTCCGGCGGACGCATCGTGGTCTACCCGCCCAAGGCCTCGAAGTTCACCCCCGAGGCCAACGTCATCACCGGCAACGTCAACCTGTTCGGCGCGACCGGGGGCGAGGCGTACTTCCGCGGCGTCGCCGCCGAGCGGTTCGCGGTGCGCAACTCCGGCGCCCGCGCCGTGGTCGAGGGCGTGGGCGACCACGGCTGCGAGTACATGACCGGCGGGCGGGTCGTCATCCTCGGCCGCACCGGCCGCAACTTCGCCGCCGGCATGTCCGGCGGGATCGCCTACGTCTGGGACCACGACGGCGTGTTCCTCCAGAACTGCAACCTCGGCATGGTCGACCTCGAAAAGCTCAACGCCGACGACGCCGGCGAGGCCAGGCAGCTGATCAACCGGCACCTCGAATACACCGGCTCCGAGGTCGCCGCCCGCGTCCTGGCCGACTGGGACCGGCTCGTGCACCAGTTCGTCAAGGTCATGCCCATCGAGTACCGCCGCGTCCTCGAGTCCCGCAGGGCCCTGGCCGCCGACAAAGACATGCCCGGCGTCGGGCATGGGTGATTGGGGAACTGCGAGCGACGAGCTGAGAACGGCGAAATGTAAGTGTTAGACAACGAACGGGGGCGTTTATGAAGTCGAGTGAATTACACGTGCGGACCAAGGAGTTTGCTTTACGGATCATGAAGTTAGTGGACGCATTACCCCCGTCGCCCAGCGGCCGCGTGATAGGCAACCAGATCTGCCGCAGCGGCACGTCGATCGGAGCCAATTACCGTTCCGCCAAACGTGGGCGGTCGAAGGCGGAGTTCATCGCCAAACTCGGCGTGGCCGAAGAAGAGGCGGATGAATGTTGTTACTGGTTGGAGTTGATTATCGATGGTCATCTCTTGTCAGCGGAAAGGGTGCAGCCGTTGCTGAACGAAGCTAATGAGATCACCGCGATGCTGGCGGCGTCTCGGATCACCGCGAAGTCGAACCGCGAAGCCGTTCGCCGTTCGCAACTCGCCGCTGGGAGTTCGCCCCATGGGTAAGCCAACGGGATTTTTGGAATACGAACGCCAAGCCATGCCGTCGCGCGACCCCGCGGTGCGGATCCATGATTTCTATGAGATCTACGAACGCGCCGACGAGCACCAGCTCAAGGAGCAGGGCGCCCGCTGCATGGACTGCGGCGTGGCGTTCTGCCAGGCCGACACCGGCTGCCCCATCGACAACCTCATCCCCGAGTGGAACGACCTGGTCTACCACGGCCGGTGGAAAGAGGCGTACGAAAGACTGGTCAAGACCAACAACTTCCCCGAGTTCACCGGCCGGATCTGCCCCGCGCCCTGCGAGAGCGCGTGCGTCCTGGGCATCATCGAGCCGGCGGTCACGATCAAGTCGATCGAGTGCGCGATCATCGACCGCGCGTTCGACGAAGGTTGGGTCCAGCCCGTCGAGCCGGCGACCCGCACGGGCAAGCGCGTCGCCGTGATCGGCTCGGGCCCCGCCGGACTCGCCGCCGCCGACCAGCTCAACAAGGCCGGGCACCGCGTCACCGTGTTCGAACGCGACGACCGCATCGGCGGCCTGCTCATGTACGGCGTGCCCAACATGAAGCTCGACAAGGGCATCGTCCAACGCCGCGTCGACCTCATGGCCGCCTCCGGCATCGAATTCAAGACCCGCGCCAACGTCGGCGTCGACGTCGACCCGCAGGTGCTCATGCGCGAGTACGACGCCGTCCTCCTCGCCTGCGGCGCCCTCCAGGGCCGCGACCTGCACCTGCCCGGGCGCGACCTCGACGGCGTCCACATGGCCATGACCTACCTCGCCGGCGTCACCCAGTCCATGCTCGACTCCAACTTCCAGGACGGGCGGTTCATCGACGCCAAGGACAAGCACGTCATCGTCATCGGCGGCGGCGACACCGGGACCGACTGCATCGGCACCGCCCTGCGCCAGGGCTGCCGGAGCGTGACCAACATCACCCGCCGCGAGCGCGAGCCCGAGTACCGCGACGAGGATCACCCCTGGCCCAGCGACCCGGGCACCTACTACCTCGACTACGCCCACGCTGAGGGCACCGCCCGCGACGGCCGCGACCCGCGCCGCTACGGCATCCTCCCCGTCGCCTTCCTCGATGACGGCGCCGGCCGCGTCCAGGCCATGCGCGTCGAGCACCTGCGCTGGGAGAAGCAAGACGGCCGGTGGACCAGCCACCAGACCGGGCGCATCGAGGACCTGCCCGCCGACCTGGTTTTCCTCTCCATCGGCTTCACCGGCCACGACACGCCCCCGCTGGTCGAGCGGTTCGGCGTCAAGACCGTCCAGGGCGTGGTCGCCTCCGAGTACGGCCAGTTCGACACCAACGTGCCCGGCGTGTTCGTCGCCGGCGACATGCGCCGCGGCGCCAGCCTCATCGTCTGGGCCATCGCCGAGGGCCGCGGCGCCGCCCGCCGCATCGACGAACACCTCATGGGCCAAAGCGAACTGCCCGCCCCCGGTATGCCCACCGACCTGCTCTCCAGCGCCGGCTGACGCGGCTTAAACGGTTTCGTTTGTACGCACCGCTGAAGGAAGTGGTGCATACAGATAGCGGGGGCTGACGCCGGGCCGGTTCCGGTTTATCCTATGGGCGGCTCAGATCGCCTCCCGCCGAATGGTTTCACCGGGTTTTTTGTTACTTGTCTTGGAGTCTTGCATGAGTTACAGGTCCATTGTGGCGGCATGCGCCGTCGCCGCCTTCGCGGCCGCGGCGTTCGCCCAGCCCGACGCCGATCCGACTGCGCTCACCAGCGAAGAACTCGCCCTGGTCCAGGTCGACTGGTTCGAAGAGATGCTCGAAGGCGGCGTCACCATGGTCGCGCTGGGCATCACGTCGGTGGTGCTGCTGGCGTTCGTGATCGAGCGGGCCGTGGTGCTGCGGACCTCGGCGATCGTGCCGGCGGAGCTGATCCCCAAGCTGCTGCCGTTGTTCCATCAGCGGCGGTACGACCAGATCCGCAAGCTGTGCGACAAGAAGCCGTCGGCCCTGGGGCGGGTGGCGGTGTTCCTCGTCGACCACCGCAAGGCCGACCCGCAGATCCTGCTCGCCGCCGCGGGCGACCTGGGCGCGCGGGAGGTCGTCAAGCAGGAGCAGCGCTGCCAGCCGTTCGCCGTCATCGCCGGCATCGCGCCGCTGCTGGGGCTATTGGGCACCATGATCGGCATGATCGAGTCGTTCAAGCTCGTCGAGGTCTTCGGCGACGAGGGCGGCGCGTCCCTGCTGGCCGGGTCGATCTCCAAGGCCCTGATCACCACCGCGGTCGGCCTGATCCTCGCGATCCCCGCGTTGGTCGCCTACCACGGCTTCAAGCACCGCACCCACATGATCGGCACGCAGCTCGAAGAAGCGGTTGAAAAGCTGTTCAACGCATGGTTCCTCGTCCCCCGCGCCGAGGCCCTCGCCTCCGCCGGGCCGGCCGGGGCCGCGCAACCGCCCGCCGCCAAGCCCGCCGCCGCGTCGCGTCCCGATCCCGCGCCCGCCCCGGTCCCGTCGAAGTGAGGCAAGCCCCCCATGCGCCTGAAACGCGCCAATCGTGATGACGCCGAGGTCCCCCTGTCGCCCCTGATCGACTGCGTGTTCCTGTTGTTGATCTTCTTCCTGGTCACCAGCATGCTCAAGCGGTTCGAGCGGCAGATCCCCGTCACCCTCGCCGACCCCACCGCCGCGGTCGCCGCCGACAGCGAGGAGGACGTCTTCCTCATGGGCATCGACCGTGACGGCCGCGTGTACGCCCAGAACGGCAAGGACCGCTACGGCGTCGTGCAGTTCGAGCCCGTGGGGGAGACCGCGGCCTACCTGCAGACCCTCGCCGACCAGCGCGGCGCCGCCCGGCCGGTCGAGCTGGTGGTCGAACGCATGACGCCGTTCCAGACCGTGATCGACACGCTCGACGTGTTCGAGTTGCAGGGTTTCGACAACGTGCGGTCGCGTGTCCGCCCCGGGCGGATCGGGGGGCCGCGCTGATGCGGATGCAACGCGCCAACAGGGACAAGGCCGAGGTGGCGATGTCGCCCCTGATCGACGCGGTGTTCCTGCTGCTGATCTTCTTCCTCGTGGCCACCATGTTGAAGAAAGACGACAAGGACATCGACATCACGCCTCCCGAATCGCGCTCCGCGGTGAAGCTCCCGCCCGACGATGACATCGTGGTGCTGGGGGTCGACGCCGAGGGCGGGTTGTTCTGGGAGGGCCAGCCCGCGTCGGCGAACCAGTTCCACCAGCGTCTGCGCGACGTGGCGGTGCGCAACCCCGGCCAGCGGCTGCGGCTGGACGCCGACGCGCAGACCCCGTTTTACCGGGTCGCCGAGGTGCTGGACATGTGCCAGTTCCGCGGGCTGACCAATGTGGGGATCCGGACCTATGACGACCGTTACAACCGCCGGTAAAGCCAGGCCCCCGCGCCGCCGCCGCACGCCCTGGGGGCTGATCGTGGTCGGCGCGTCGCTGCTCGTTCACGTCGTGTTCTGGTTCGCGCTGCAGCCCTTCGGGCAGACGCAGATGGTGTTCGACCTCAGCCAGGAGGAGCAGCGCACCGCCGAGGTGCAGAAGCGCGAGCTTGAACGACAGGAGCGCGAGCGTCGCCGCCGGCAGGAGCAGCCGCTCAACCGCGAGCAGGTCGAGAAGCTCAAGCGCGAGGCCCAGCGGCGCGAAAAACGCGAGATCGCCCAGCGCCTTCACGAGCTGATGGAGGTGCGCGAGGAGCTCGAGGAGGTGCGTGAGAAGACGTTCGAGCAGCTCCAGGAGCGCACCGCCGAGGATGTGACGCGTCTCGACCTGATGAGGCTGACCCGGGAAACCCGGCAACTGCGCGGCGAGGTCTCGCGACTCGCCCGGACCAAGGACCTCGACTCCGGCGAGAACAAACGGACCAGTGATGCGGTCAAGGAATTGAACCGCCAGGTCGACGAGATGAACAAGAACCCGACGCAGATCGACCAGGCGCTGGATCAGTTCATCGAGCAGACGCAGCAGCTCGCTCAGGACCTCGAAGCGGCCCGGACCACGGCGCGGAATGTGTCGAAGGACCGCCGCAGCCGCGCCCGGGCCGCCGCACGCCAGGCCGAGGCGGTCGCCGAACTCGCCCAGCAGCTCAGCGCCAAGCGCCAGGACATCGACACGATCAACGACACGTCCTCCGCCAAGGCCCCGCCCCCGCCCCGGCCGATCCCCCCCGCCGAGCAGCTCGCCGCCCAGGACCCCGCCGAGCTGTATGACCAGGCCGCCCAGCTCGAACAGCACATCCACGACGCCCACGACGACATCCGCGCCGCCGAGCTGGCCATGGTCGAGAACACCGGCTTCGCCCAGGCCCAGGACACCCTCAACACCACCCGGCCCGACCGGCCCGAGCTGGGCCAGCAGCTCCGCGAGCAGCCCATCAGCACCGTTGGCGACCTCAACCAGTTCCGCCAGACCCTCCAGCACGCCGCCGCCGAGTCCCAGGACATGGCCCTGCGCAGCGACAGCCTGCTCGCCCAGGCCAAGGGCCTCGCCGCCCGTAGCGAGAACCCCGGCAACCGCTTCGCCCGACAGGCCATGATGCACCGCGCCATCAGCGGCGGCGGGCGACAGGTCGTCGACCTCACCGGCCTCATGGGCTTCAACCTCAACACCGGCGGCGAGGGCGACTCCAGCGGCATGCAGGCCGACTGGAGTCAGGGCGCCGACATGGTCCGCGGCACACGCGGCGACCGCATCCAGCTCCCCAGCGGCAAGGTCCTCGCCGAGGCCATGCCCGGACGCATGTTCACCCAGGACTCCGCCCGCGCCGGCTGGCTCTACATCGACACCTGGTACATCATCGGCCCCTGGGAGAACCACAGCCAGATCGACTTCGACCGCGTCCACCCCCCCGAGTACGAGATCGACTTCGACGCCGAGTACACCGACGGCAAGTACGCCAATAAACCCGGCCACCCCTACCAGACCCTCCGCTGGGCCTTCCACCAGGCCGACCACATCCGTGTCGAGCCGCCCAAGGTCTACGGCGCCTCCACCTACTACGCCTACACCGAGGTCTTCTTCGACCACGACCGCGACATGCTCATCTCCATCGCCTCCGACGACGCCGCCCGCGTCTGGGTCAACGGCGAGGTCGTCTGGCAGGACTTCGGCCAGTCCGCCTGGAACCTCGGCGAGGGCTACCGCCGCGTCCCCTTCCGCAAGGGCTTCAACACGATCCTCATCCGCATCGAGAACGGCCCGGGCAAGTGCGTCTTCTCCGTCCTGCTCTGCCCGCCCGAAGCGCTGGGGAAAAAATAAGACCGAAGCCCGGGGACCGCGGTCCCTGGGCTTCGAGAGCTTTTCATAACAACGCCGGAGCCCCGCATGCGTATGCGGGGCCAAGGGACGTCGGTACGCACCCGTTTGAAGTCGGATTTGTGTGAGCCTCACCCGCTCGGCGCCGGACCGCCCGCGCGCCGTGATCCTACGGGCGGTTATGCTGACCGTATGCCGAACGCGACCGGCCATCACGGGCTCAAGTGCCCACGCTGCGGCTACGACCTCACCGGCCGGTCGCGGGACGTCTGCCCCGAGTGCGGCGTCGCGTTCGACCCGAACTACCTCGGCTCGTCGACCTACCTCGCCAACCGCTATCGCCCGCTGCGGATGGCGGTATGGGCGGCGGTCACTTTCGCGTTGGTGCTCGGCTTCACGTGGGTGGTGGGGGCCATCGCCGGCGAATACCTCGGATGCGTGCTGATCGGGCTTGGCTGCCTCGCGCTGCTGGCGTGGGCGGCGCGGGCGGCGCATCCCAGTGAGTGAAGGCGCGTTCTCACGCCGCGGCAGGCTCGGGTCTCTTTCGGCCCTGTCCGTTTTCATGTTTTTCAATGTCAGCCCCACCGGAAACGCCTCCGAATCCTCAACCGCCGCTCTTCGCCGCCCCGCACTCCGGGCACGCCGCGTCGCCCGCTAATCCGCGTAGGTCGTAACCGCACGCCGGGCATTGATGCGGTTCCCGCGGCACCCGCGTGAGCCACCATGTCAGGCACGCCAACGCGATCAACACGCCGGTGAACAACGCATGTGAGATCACCAGCGCATCTATGACGGTCCCCTTGCGGTTCGGATCGAAATAAATCGAAACCCCCGGCGCCTCCAACGATGGCGGGTCATCCCCCCAGACCGAGCGCGACCCCTGAGTCGCCAGGTAGTCGAAGGTGAAAGGCTCCTGTGGCCCCATGTCAGGGCTTAATCCGAACATGAGCCAGACCATCACAACTCCTGGCTTACGGCCTACCGCGAGCAGTGTCTGCGTGCCGATCCACTGGCGGGCCCAGACGTCATGAAAGTAGCTGTCGATCAGGCTGACGACCGACAACAGCGCGATCAACACCATAGCCCAGCGGATGACGCGTCGTTTCGTCACGGGGCCGGCTCCCGCGGCGGGCCGCCGCTGTTGGTCACGCCGCATTCGGGGCACGCCGCGTCGTTCGCCAACCCGCGCAGGTCGTAACCGCACGCCAAGCATTGGTGCCGCTTCCGCCGTGTTCGTGTGAGCCGCCACGCCAAAGCCGCCAACGCCACCAACACGCCCGTGAGCAGCGCGTGTGAAATCACCAACGCATCAACACCCATCCCGCCACGGTTCGGCTCGATGTGAACCGCCAACCCCGGCGCCGCCCACGTTGCCGGGCCGATTTTTTCCGCCGTCACCGCCCCCTGCGTCGCTTTGTAACTCACATGGAAACCCGATGGTCTCTTGAAAGAATGCAATCCGAACGTGCGGCAGATTAAAACCGTTCCTGGCTCACGAACGATCGTAAAACCCTGAGGGGGATGCTCTTTAAGGACCCAGACGTCATGAAAGTAGCTGTCGATCCAACTCACGACCGACAACAGCGCGATCAACACCATGCCCCAGCGGATGATGCGTCTCTTCATCACCGGCAACATCTCCCGGCGGACCGCGATCGCCCGATTCTACGGCTTCAGCTCCTCCACGCGCACCCGGCACGCCTTGAGGTCGACCTTCTCGCCGCGGAGCGGCACGCCCTCGGCTTCGAGCATCGCCCGCTTCTTGTCCAGCCCGCGCGCGAACCCGGTCAACTGGCCCGTCCCGCCGACCACGCGGTGGCACGGGACCTTGGGCGCGTAGGGGTTCTGGTTCATCGCGTACCCCACCGCCCGGGCCGCGCCCGGCGAGCCGAGCGCCGCGGCGACGTCGCCGTAGGTCGCCACCTTCCCCTCGGGGATGCGGGTGATCACCGCCCACGCCTTCTGGTGAAACGTCATCCCCGCCGTCACCCGCCCGGCGAGGATCGCGGCCCGCGGGTCGGCGCGGACGCTTTTGGATTGATGCCTTTTGTTGTCAGTCGCCGGCATGGCGCCCACCTTTCTGAAATAAGATGCGAACGAACAAGCCATGGTTGTTCACCGACCCGTAAGATGATAGAATACCAAACAAAATCCGTATCGTCAAGGCCCGAGCCGCCCGTCTTTGAACCGGGCCGTTCTCACCGACGTGCAATCGGAGGCTGAACCTCGTACTGTCCGGCGTTCACAGGAAAGGGCGTGTGCGGCACATTATTCTGGCTTCGGCGGGGACCTACGGCGATGTGTTCCCCTTCATCGCGCTGGGCCTCGCGCTGCGCGGCCGGGGGCATCGGGTCACCCTGGCGGCCAATGAAGAACACCGGGCGCTGGCGGCGGAGCTGGGCTTCGGGTTCGCTGCGCTGGTCTCCGATGAAGAGACGCATGCGCTGCTCTCGGACCGCGACCTCTGGCGTCCGCTACGGGCTGCGCGGGTCGGCGTGCGGTGGGCGGCTGGCCTGCTGCGTCGACATTACGAGCTGCTGAACGGGCTGGCGGAGGATGGGGACGCGGTGTTGGCCGCGTCGCCCGCGATCATGGCGGCCCGGCTGGTTCAGGAGACGCGTGGCCGGCCGCTGGCGAGCGTGTACCAGATGCCGTGGATCATCCCCAGCTGCACGGCGCCGCCGATCATGATGGGGGGCTGGACCCTGCCGCGTTGGGCGCCGCGTCCGCTGGGCCGGCTGTACTGGCGGCTGCTGGACCTGGGCGGCGGGCTGGCGTTGGGCGGGGCGTTGAACGGGCTGCGGGCGGAGTTGGGGCTGGAGCCGGTGAGGCGGGTGTTCCGGTGGTGGGTTTCGCCGGACCTGGCGATCGGGCTGTTCCCGGGGTGGTACGCCCCGCCGCAGCCCGACTGGCCGGCGCAGCTGCGGGTGGCGGGCTTCCCGATGTTCGAGGGCCTGGCGGGCGGGCCGCCGGTGGCGGAGGCGCTGTCGTTTTGCCGGGCGGGCGACCCGCCGGTGGTGTTCACCTTCGGCACGGGGATGATGCACGCGGCCGACCTGTTCCGCGAGTCGGCGGAGGCCTGCCTTGCCGCGGGCGTGCGGGGCGTCCTGCTCACCCGGCAGCCCGACCAGCTGCCCGACGCGTTGCCGGATTCGATCCGCCATTTCGAGTACGTGCCGCTGCGGCAGCTCCTGCCGCACTGCGCAGCGATCGTTCATCACGGCGGGATCGGGACGGTGAGCAAGGCCCTGGCGTCGGGCGTGCCGCAGCTGATCATCCCGCACGCGTGGGATCAGCTGGACAACGCGCAGCGGGTGGTGCGGCTGGGCGCGGGTCGGGTGCTGCGGCGAGGTCGGGCCCGGGCCGATCGTCTGGCGGGGATGATCGGGGCGTTGAGGGCGCCGGGGCTCGCAGCGCGGTGCCGCGAGGTTGCGGGCCGGTTTGATGGGGAGCCGGGCGTCCACACGGCGGCGCGGTGGATCGAGGAACTCCAGAGCGGAGCCACTTCTTCGGGCCGGTCGCGCTCATGATTTAGCCTCACCGTTTGCGTTGAATGAGCGCGGGGCAAGCCCCGCGGCTAAATCGTGGGCAAGCGATACTGGTCAGGTTGAGATGCTATTGAACGCTTTCATCTTGCGCCGCGCGTGTTGCCGGTAGAATGTGATGACGAGGCGTTTGGATTGAAGCCGCCGCGGCTGATGGTTTGCGTTTGTGGATACAGTCGGTGACTGGGCGTCTGATGGTTGTTGGAGAGACGATCCATGCCGGGCTTGTGCCGTCTGATGTTGGCGTTGGGGTGGTTGGCGGCGTCGGCCGTGGCGCCCGGAGCGTTTGCGGTGACGGTGAGCGGGACGGTGGTGGACGACGCGACGGGCGAGCCGGTGGAGGTGTTTGTGCGGCGGGTCTGTCGGCACGATCCGCACTGGCCCCACATCCGCAGCTGGCAGGACCATCTGGAAGCGGCCGGGAGGGATGGGGGTTTCGTCTGGGACTGGCCACGGGCGTGGTGGGCGTTTCGCATCCGGATCGAGGCCGAGGGGTATCACCCGGCGGTGTCGCGCGTCATCCGTCGCGAAGAAGAAAACCCGCGGCTGACCTTCCGGCTCAAGCCGGCGGCGGCGACGACCGGCACGGTGCGGGGGGTCGACGGCGAGCCGGCGGAGCACGTGAGTGTGTTGCTCGCGACGGTCAGCCGCAGAGGGCGGGTGAGCAACGGCATGCTGTTCAGCCGCGCCGGCGATGAGGAAACGTTGACCGACGCCGACGGCGTCTTTCGTTTGCCGCCGGAGACGGACCCCTGCACGATCGTGGCGGCGTCGGACGAGGGTTACGCGATCGTCACCATGGAGGACCCCGGCGAGCCGGCGGTGTTGACGCTTGAGCCGTGGAGCCGACTGGAAGGCCGGCTGCTGGACCCGGCGGGGCGTCCGATGCCCAAACGGCGTGTGGTGTTGCGCCGCACGTTGTCGGAGGACTCGCCGTACGTGACGATCTCGCACCGGATGACGACCGATGAGCGGGGCCGGTTCGAGGCGGGGCGTGTCCCGCCGGGGACGTATCAGTTTTTTCAGCCGGTGGTGACCGACGCGGGCCAGGAGGTCTGGCTGATGGGCCGGATGCACTGGCTGGAGTTGCGGGCGGGCGAGACCGTGGCGGCGACGCTTGGGGGGCGGGGGCGGCCGGTGACGGGGCGCGTCGTGCTGCCGGCAGGGGCGGACCGCGCGGACGCGGTCGTCACGCTTCAGCTTCAAACGCCGCACTGGAACCACGGCCGCCCCATTGACTTTGATGGGTATAGGCAATTGGTCAATTCCGAGGCCGGCAGGGCGTACCGCGTGGAGGCGCCGCTCGATGCCGACGGCCGTTTCCGCGTCGAGCGTCTGCCCCCGGGCCGGTACCGGCTGTTGGCCCCCCGGGGCGTCCTGGCGCCCCGCGCCAAGTTCACCATCGATCTGCTGCCCGGGGGCGAGTCGGACGAGCCGCTGGACCTGGGGGAGGTGGTCCTACGGGCGCTGCCCGTTGCGGGTCAGGCGGGGCCGTGATCTGAGCGGGGGGTCACGGGTTGGATGCCGCAGGGCATGGTGAGACCGGATTGCGCAGTTAATGATTGACTCCGTAGAGCAAAAGTGTATCATCATAGGTGCATATAGAGCAATTGTTGCAATTTTTGGTTTCCTGAATCATTGGCGCCGGAGGTTGAATCGGCGCGTCGGCCTGTCTTGAGCGTGTGATTGGACTCGGTGGAGTCGTTAAGTCTGTCTTCTCATTTCATTTCCAGGAGGTTTTGACATGAAACGTTTATCTATGGCTGTCGCCGCGGGTTTGGCCGCGTTGTGGTGCGCGGGGGGCAGCGTCAGTGCTCAGGCGGAGGTGATTTACAGTTGGGAGAACGCCAGTCAGGGGTGGGGCAGCATCGCCGGCTACTCCACGACCACCGGCGTGACCGAGGGGACGCACGCCGCGGCGTACGATGCGCCGGTGGGGTTTTCCTGGGGCATGCAGACCGGGAACTGGGCCCTGGACTTCGCCGCCTTGAACGCGGCGCAGAAAACCGGCGCCAAGATCCTGCTGGACATAACCGGCCCGAATGAGGACCCCGGCGAAGGGGCGGTGTCGGTCGGGATCTGGATCTGGCACAACGGCGCCAACACCAGCCTGGGTTCGTACGAGATCCCGACCGACGGGAGCACGAACACCTATGAGTTTGATTTCGCGACCCCCGGCGTCGGCGGCGACCCGGGCATCGACTGGACGCAGGCCCGGATCTGGAGCACCACCACCGAGGGTTACGACCCGGGCGTGCTGTACATCGACAACCTCCGCATCGAGCCGATCCCCGAGCCGGCGAGCCTGGTGCTGGCGGTTTCGGGAGGGTTGCTGCTGCTGCAGCGCGTCCGGCGGTAGGAGTGTGGGGCGGACGCGTCACAAAAACGCAGGCGTCGAACGCACCGGAGCCCCGCATGCGCATGCGGGGCTTCTTTGGCTCCGTCCTCCATGAGCGGGGCGACGCTTTAGATGATGACGTAGACGCCGACGGCCAGCACGATCAGGTGAATGAGCCCCGAGAGGAGCCAGGGCAGGTCGGCGTCCGCGACCGGGCGTAACCCGCGGCGGGCGATGAACGCCGCGACCGCCAGCAGGCCCACCGCGGCGCTGACGATCAGCGCCCCATACAGCATCGGGCCGGACACGAAGTGGAGCAGCACGGTCGGGTCGTGCCCCCGGTTGAACTGCACGAACGCATAATAGAGCCCCGCCGCGACGAGGCCCTGCACGGCGTGCATGGCCAGGGCCAGCGCGAGGAGGCAGCCCCGCAGCCGGGCAGGCGGCCGGATGTCGGAGTGGGTTTCTGGGGGGGTGGTGATGAGGTAAGGGTTCAGGTTGACGGGCGAGATGTCGGACATGGGGGGCTCCGGCTTCTGGTTTGATGGTTTCATCGCGCGCCTGTTGCATCCTTTAAGACGCTGCCGGGGCCGGGGCGTTTACGGTAACAGATGTTTTTCGAGGATTCGGGGGTTCGGGCCCGGAGTTTGGCGGAATCGAGAAAAAGTGTGAAACACCCGCCGCCGTCAAGCGTCATGTTCAGGGAGAGTCTACAGGGTCCTGACGATACGCCGCCCTTCCGCGGGAATCGATGACGTCTGATCGGCTGCACGAAACGCCGGGGGACCGCGGTCGGGCGTCCCTGGAAAACCGGCCGGCGCGGCCTGCGCGCGTCGGCCGGCTTCACCGGCACCCTAGTGTTTGATCCGCGTAGTCCAGCGTGATCGTGAAGTGTTTAAGAAAATTCGTGCCCAGGTATCCGTCGATCGGCTCGTGGACATAATCGCTCACATGCGTGCAGTCCATCAGGAGGACGTCGAGGTCGCGGCGCGCGGCGGCGCCGACCGAGAGCTGTGAGGCGCTCGATCGAAAAACCGGCAAGGCATCGGCTGCGCCTTTGGCGGTCGCGGCCGCCCCTTGGGGCAGGCCGAGCTCGGCGGCGAGTCGCTGAGCGACGATGCAGGTGGAGGCCCCCGTGTCCAGCAGGAAGCGGTACGGGCCCTCACCGTTCACGCGAACCGGAACGATCGTGTAGCGGTTCTCGATGCTGAGGTTGACGTGGCTTTCCCGTTCTGGCTTGTGGGCCGGCGGTTGCCTGGGGACGAAGGCGAGGGTTTGCTTCGGGTAGTGAATGGTGAGGGAGAACGCGTCGCGGACATGGAGCAGGAACCCGTTGCCGAGGAACCCGTCGAACGCCCGGCCGACCAGTCGGGTCACCGCGGGGTCGTCTCCCACGCCGAATCGGACGTCGCGCCACCGGGCCGAGCCGATCGCGAGGGTTTGCAGGCAGACGCCGCCGTCGTCGTCGGGGTGCAGCCCCAGGCGCCGCGCCGCGGCGGTCGTCATGCGCCAGCCGATGCAGCCGGTGTCGAGGAGGAGCATGAACGGCCCGAGGCCGTTGATGGTCGCGGGGACGAACGGCCGGTTGTGGATCTGGATCGGGACATCGGTCATCGGGAGGCTGCCTTCATCACGTGGACGTGCCGATCGGCGGGGGTTTTCAGGGGAAGGCGTTGTTTTTACGGTTTGAACCCGCGCTCCGAAGTCTGCGGGCCCGGCTCTGATGTCTCACCCGACCCGTCTTGTGTCTTCGACTCGGATTGCTTTTGCCGCCAGCGGACCCACACCCCGATGCCCGCAACGATCACGCCCGCCGCGGCGCCGTACAGCAGCATGGTGATCGGGCCCCGCAGCCCGCGCCCGGTGATGGCCAACGGCTCGCCGATGTCATGGGAAAGCACATCCAGCAACGGCGGGGCGTGGGCGAGCATCCATCGCTCGATGGCGTAAAGCTCTCCCCCGCCCAGCGTCATGATCGCCAGATAAGGGTAAAGGACGCCGCCCGACGGACCGGCGGACGTCAGCGACCAACTCGCATAACCCAGGTAATAAGGCAACGCGAACAAGAGGGGCGCCGCCGCGATATAAAGGGCGGGTCGGATGGGCCCCGATGGCCGCAGCCAGGGCCAGAGGAGCCATCCGATCAGAAACACGAGAAAGCACCATTCAAAAACGAGGGTCGCCCAATACCACCGAGCCTTATGCGCCCGCCGCAGCGCTGAGTATTCGCGGAATCCCTGATGAATCGCGGCGGACGGCGAGTCCTGCGCCAGTTGGCGGAGACGGGCGTCCCGCGCCGCGTACCGCAGTTCCGTAAAGGTCGTTTGGCTCCCCAAGGCTTTCGTCGCTTCGGACACCCATGGCGGGGCGCCGGATGAAGCGACCTGGTTCAGGAACGTTTGATACTGTTGAGCAAACTCTTTTTCGACTTGATCGGAAGGCACACGATACAACCAACTGCCGTGTATGTGGACCACTTCGTACAGCCACCAGTCGTCGTCTATTTGGTAGACGTTGCCTGTGAACCCCCCCTGGTCGTCCGTATGGGCCAGACCCGACGCGGACCAGAACTGATCCATCGTGCCCGCCTTGACCGGGGCCATGGGGCCGCTGAGGCGAGCCAACCCGTAGGTCACCGCCGCGGCGCCTGAGACGAATATCACGAGAAGGATGATGGCTCGCTGAACGGAAAGCGGGCGGGCTTTGACGGGCGTCGTCGTCATCACATGGCATGATACTGATGGACAACAGGTCCCCAAGCGTCTCCCGGCGTCAGCGTGACGCCATCGGTTCGGTCAGCACCCAGCGCTGCACGGTGAACCCGCGCCAGTTGGACAGGCTCTGATCCAGTTCCGCCTCCAGCTCCGTTGTCGCGCGGTCTGTCTCGGTGAGCAGCGTGCTGCCCGCCGGCAGGGCGCCGCGCAGTTCCCGTAATGCGGGCAGCGACGCCGGGCCGAGCTGCCGGAGGTAGTCCACGTCGAGCGGGGCGGCGTGGGCCCGGCCGGTGACCTCCCGGCAGTGCGCGACGTTGTACCGGGCGATGAAGCCGTCGAAGTTGATGAAGCTGCAGACGTACAGCGTCGCCGCGCCCGCCAGCGCGCAACCCTGGAGCAGCCAACGGTTGTCCCGCCGGGCGACGATGCGGATCACCAGCAGCGTGAACCCCACGGCCGTCAGCCCCATCCAGATCGCCGCCGCGACGCGCCAGCGCGTCAGGCTGTAGACGTCGACATACAGCCCCAGCCGCCAGATCGCCGAGACCATCAGCATCACGTTCTGAGCGATCCACAGGTACACCAGCCGACGCGCCCACACGTATTGCTCGCTCGCGCCGCCGGGCCGGAACGTCGTCAGCACGAACACCCCGGCGAGCAGGGCGGTGGCGACCAGGGGATACGCGCCGCGGTGCGCATACTGCGCATACGTCATTCCCTCGGGCAGCCTGGCGCCTCCCCACAGATACGTCACGTCCAGCAGGGTCTGCACCGCAAACACGGCGTTGAACAGCACGAGGCAACGCACCACCCAACCCGCCCCGGCGATTTCCTCGGCAAAGTCCGCGGCCCGGGCCGGCCCGGCGGGCAGCGGCCGCTCCCGCGACCGGCTCAGCCGCACCCGCAGCAGCCCCCACACCCCCACCCCGACCGCGAGCCACAGCAGCACGCGCAGCGGGCCGACGTACTGCGGCGCCTCCGCCGTCCACCGTTCGATGATCGGGTTCGCCGCCGCGAACAGCGCGACGAACACCAGGCTCAGCGCCACCGGCACGAACCAACGCACCGCCGCGCTGATCGCCGCGAACCGCTTGCCGCGCCGCCACTGCCAGCGGCGCTGCAGCTGAGCATCGCGGATCGGCTGAACAACGGCCAAGGCGATGAACATCACCCACCGCGCCGCCAGCAGCGAGACGCTGTGAGTCCACCCACCCCGGTCGATCATCGCCAGCGTCACCAGCCCGACCACGCCCAGCCCGATCGCCAGGGGCCCGGGTTCGATCAGCAGCGAGACCACCAGCCCCACCAGCGCCGCCGCGATCAGCCGCCCCGGCCAGGTCCGCAGGTACGCGCCGTTGCGCAGCGTCACCGCCAGCATCAGCGCCAGCCCGAACAGCCCCGCCGTCCACCCCACCGGCTCGCGGTAGAACAGCCAGTCGGCCAACGCGATCAACCCCAGGCAGGCCGCCGTGACAAACGCCGCCCGCCGCCTTACCGCATACGCCGATTGCGCCATGTTGCTTATCCCGGCTGTGCCGCGCCGCCGCGGCGTGTGAAATGATGCCTCACTGCTGACTACGCCTGCCGGCGGGCTTGGGTTCGCGCGGGGCGCCGAAAACAGGTCAGCGACGATTTCAATATGATGGCGGCGCATCTGGAACCATCAACTCAGGGGCAAGCCATGAAAACCGTCGAACGGGCTTACTACGCGTGGTTGTCGCCGCTGGCGGGATGGGGGGCGGCGTTAGTAGTGAACGTTCTGATGTTGGTCCTGTTGAATCAGGAAACCCAGGAAGACCGCGTCGTCAAAATCGTGCTGGGCTTGCTCCCTACGCTCGCGCTTCTGGCGTTTCATGTCTTTGGCTACATCAAGAGTGTGCAGTGCCTGATCGGGTTCCGGCGCGGCGGGCACGGCATCGCGGGGCTGATAGTGAACACCCTGTCGCTGGTGCTGATGGCGCTCGTGGTGGTTGCTGGGTTCACCGCCGTTCAACAGACCCGGGCGGCCGCGAGAGTCACAGCGATCGTCGAGGAAATGCACGGGCGGCTGCCGATCAGGATCGACGAGAACACGGAATGGGTCAAAGTGTACGCAGACTCGCCCAACGTCATGACGTTTGAGTACCGGGTGACCGGCATCGATCCGGCGTCCGTCTCGCCCGAGGGTTTGGCGCATCTGGAAGATCATGTGCGCGGGACGATCCGTCAAAACCAAACGCTCACGGGATTGGAAGGAACCGGGACGAAAGTGCGATATCTTTACGTCCACGAGGATGGAGAAACGATGTTGGATTTCGTGGTGGACCCCGAGGCGCCCTGAGGCCTGATCGGCGCCGATTTCGAGACGGAGCGTTTCGCCTGTGGAGCGAGGCATGTCGGAATCAGAACCCACGAGCCGCTTTTCGTTGGCCGGCAAGACGGCGCTGGTGACCGGCGGGTCGAAGGGGATCGGGGCGGAGACGGCGTTGAACCTGTCGCGGGCGGGGGCGGCGGTCGCGGTCGCGGGGCGCGACCGCGTGGGGCTCGACGCGGTGTGCGCAACGATCCGCGCCGAGGGCGGCCGGTGTGAAACGGTTGAAGCCGACCTGGCGACCGCCGAGGGCGCCGAGGCGACGGCCCGCGCGGCGCTGGCGTGTTTCCCCACGATCGACATCCTCGTGAACAACGCCGGCATCGCGCGCGTCGCGCCGTTCTGGGAGCTCTCGGTCGACGACTGGGACCTGACCCAGGCGGTCAACCTCCGCGCCCCGTTCATCCTCGCCCAGGTGTTGTCCGGGCCGATGCGCGAGCAGAGGCGGGGCAAGATCATCAACATCTCGTCGGTGGCGGGCGTGACCGCCCAATGGGAGCACGCGGCGTATACGGCGTCGAAGGGCGGCCTGAACCTGCTGACGAAGGTGATGGCGATCGAGCTGGCGCCTTACAACGTCCAGTGCAACGCCGTCGCGCCGACCGTGATCCTGACCGCGATGGGGCGGGAGGTCTGGGGCCCGCCGGAGAAGGGCGATCCGATGAAGGCGAAGATCCCCATGAACCGCTTCGGTGAGCCGGCGGAGGTGGCGGACCTGGTGCTGTACCTGGCGTCGCCCGCGTCGGATTTCTTGACGGGCCAGGTGATCGCGATCGACGGCGGCTACACGGCGGTGTGACGGGTGCGGCCGCCGCTGAGCCGTTTAACGCCGGCCCGCAGGGCCGGGCTGACGTTCAGGACGTGGGTTGGATCAACCCGATCAGTTCGAGCAAGCGGATCGAAGCGTCCGCCAGTTTCGGGCCGCCCAGGTAAAGGAAAAACCCGATCGTCGCGAGCAGCACGAGTACGGTCCACCACCGGTTGCGGTGCGCCCGGCCGACCCATTTCGCCCGCCCGTTGAGCAGCAGCAGCACCAGCGCGAGCAGCGGCATGACGAGGGCGCCGAAGATCGCGTAGAGCATCTGCACCACCTCGAAGTCGTGCCCCAGCGCCAGCATCGGCGCGAAGGTGATGAAGAGCAGGAACCCGCGGTAGCGCCAGCCGCGCCGGTCGATGGCGGCCGCTGGGGAGGGAGCCGCCGGGTCGTTTTTGCTTTGTCGATGCACCGACCAGAAGTCCGCGAACAGGTACGGCGCCGACTGCCACACGCCCAGCAGGCTCGTGAACACCGCCGCCCACGCCCCGACCAGGAAGACGATCTGTCCCACCTGCCCGGTGGTCTGCCCCAGCCGGTCCGCCAGGGACACGATGAGCATCGCGCTGGGCCGCCCGTCGAGGTCGGATCCCGCGGCGATCACGACCATCGCCACGCCGAACGCGGCGGTCACGAGGTACGCCGTCATCAGGTCGAGCCGGCACAGCTTCAGCGACTCGATCCCCTGCCGGTTCTCTTCACGGATCCAGTAGCCGTAGCACACGATGGTGAGCGTCCCGCCGACGCCCCCCATCAGGGCGAGCGTCCACGCCAGGCCCTGGTCGCGGCCGTTCGCGTCGGTGTATTCGGGGATCGACGGGACAAACAAGCCGTGCAGGAAACCCGTCAGGTCCGGACGCAGCTGCACCGCGGTGATCACCACCGCGATGAACATCAGCCCCACCATGATGCTGATCAGCCGTTCGAACACCCGGAACGAGCCGATGAGCACCAGGGTCATGCCCGCGAGGCTGTGGACGATGGCCCACACGACCTTGCCGGTTTCGGGGTCATCAAAGACCGGCGCCAGGGCGTGCCCCGCGACGCCGCACGCGCTCATGAGCGACGCGCCGACGCCGAACGTCCAGACCAACAGGTAAACGAGAAACCCCCACTTCGCGACCGCGCCGAGCCGGAGGATGATCCCCTCGAGCAGGGTCTGGCCGGTGGCGAGCTGGTATCGCGTCAGGCCCTCGGTCAACACAAACTTGATGAACGCGCCCAGCAGCACGGCCCAGAGGACAGCCAGGCCGAGCTTGCTGCCGGTGAACGCCCCGGTCGCCAGGTCGCCCGCACCCACGCCGGTCGCGGCGATGAGCAGGCCCGGGCCGATCACGCCGATCACCGATCGCCTGGCGCCTTGTGCTGGTCCAGCCATCCGCAGAGTGTAAGGCGCCCACCCGGACAGGATGCAGTGGTCTCACCGATCTCGCGATCAAGCCGGTCCTGAGCGAAGCGAAGGTCCGGATGGATTTCGCCGCTCGATCCGGACCTTCGCTCCGCTCAGGGCCGGCTTCTCATACGCGCCCTCAGTGATCGTGATCGTGCCCGTGCTGCTCCAGCACATCCAGGTCCAGCGGGGGCGTGTCCTTGATCTGCCTGACCCACTTGAGCACCCTGGGGGACGGGTCGAACAGCGCGACCAGTTCGTCGGTGAGGTCCACCACCTCGACGTCCGCACCCGCCCAGTTGCAGTCGAAGACGATCGCGTCCACCCCCGCCGCCGCGGCGACTTCGGGCAGCCGGTCCTTCACCGGCTCGAGCAACTCATCGACCGGCACGCGGGCGAACCCCATCCGGTGGAACCGCCGCTGCATCGCGTTGAGCTGCTCCGTCAGCTCGGCCATCCGCTTCCGGTCGCCGGCTTCGTTCGCTTCCTGGTACCGCTCCTGCAGCTTCAGGGCCGGGTTGAGCTTCGTCGGGGCGATGGCGATCGCGATGGCGCGGTTGTCGTAGGTCCCGATCCGCAGCCGGGGCCGGTCCGGCTCTTGGTTGGCCGCTGCGCGGATCGCCAGGCCCCCGCCGAGCAGGGCGGCGGTGAGGCAAACAACGAGGATGGCTCGCATGAGAATCTTCTCCTTGCTGAACGGTGTGATGCGATTCTTACGCCGCCTGCGCGGCGGTTTCCATCAGGCGCCGGCGGCGGGCGGCGTACGGATCGCCCGGGGCCTTGGCTGCGCGCTTCAACCGGCGTTCGACCGCGGGCCGGGCGTAGCGCAGCTCCGCGCGGACCGAATCGGGCGGCGCTTCGAGCAAGGCGCTGAGGGTGTAGTGAAACGGGAACCCCCGCCACGCGCCCTGCCCGTCGCGCTTTTGACGCAGCTGCTTCAACCCGCAACGCAGCCGGTCGGCGGCGTCCTCGATCGCCCCGACGCCGAACACGCGCCAAAGGGCGACCGAGCATCGGTTGCAGCAGTACATGCCGCGGCGGTGCAGCCCGCCGCCGTGCGAGGTTTCCGACTCGTGCAGCCGGCGGCTCATCGCCTCGGCGGCGCGGCCGATCGCGGCCTTCCCCGCCCGGGTCGTCGGCGCAAGCAGCACGAGCGCCCGCAGCGTCTCTTCGCCGAGGATGTGACGCGAACCCGCGTTGGTGTTGATCCGCTCGCCGGTGTAGAAGCGGTAGCCGTCGGCGATCTCATCCCCGACCGGCGCGAACAGGCCGCAGTAGCTGCCGGGCAAGCCCTGCCGTTCGATAAGGAACGCCGCCAGCGTCCGCCGCCGCGCGGCGGGCAACGGCTGATCGAACAGCCGGGCGTCGTTCACTTCATCAACCACTGCGGTCAGCATCAGTTCTTTATCCATCGCTTGCCTCTTTGAATTGGCGGTTCTCGCGCTGCACAGACCTAATGCGCTTGCCGGTCAGCGTTTCGTCGATCGGGCGCGCCAGGTTGGTAGCCTCGAGTCGTTCGATCATCCCGGACCCTCGTTCAGCCGTTGCGTGCATTCATGGGACATCCAAACCTGACAGGCATGCCGTTCATGCCGTTTGCTCCAGCTTGACGTAGACGTGTTGAACAAACGGCGGGGCGTCGGTGTTTTCGTGGCTGAAGCAGAAGCACGCATCGCCTTCGCGGTAGCCGTTCGTCTCGATCCATTTCTCCAGCTTCTGGATCGCGTCACCCACGCCCATCGCCGCCTCGTTCTCCGTGTCACCTTTGCACTCCACCGTGACGTACCGTCCGCCAGTGAAGCGTGTCGCCGCCATACCTTCGGGGACGTGATCCAGGTCCGTAACCTCCACCCCCATGAAGCACGACCGGACCTTCTCGGGAATCGAGGGATCGTCTCGGTGCGGCCGGTAAAGGAAAGCCAGAAGCGTATCGCTTTCTCGGTTCAGCACCTCGGCTTTCCGACGGCCAAGCTCTTGGGAGGCTTCCCCCCAAGGCTCATCATCACCCTTACAGATGGCATAGGCCCCGACCACGTGATATGGGCCCCGCTCGATAATCTTGGGTTCGGTGATCTGTGCTGTCATTGTCTGCTCCCTGGATGTGGGTGGTTGTCCGTTTCCAGAAGCGCACCAGACTATGGTGTGGTTTTTGTTGCCGCCAGCGCCTTCTCAATGTGCTCGATCGCCTGCACATCCTGCTGCTTCGCCTCGCGGATGATCTCGGCGATGCGTCGGCGCGTGTCCGGGTCGGCGAAGCGGCGGGCGTGCTCGGGCGACCGGCCGTTGCCGCCGACGCATTTCCAGATGTCCCACATCAGGTCGTGGATCTTCGAGCAGCACGCCGCGGCATTCAGCAAATGAGGCCGCATTTGGGGCTCATCCTCCGCCATCCGCTTGAGGTACTCGGACATGTAATGCCGCGCTTCGGCGACGTGGCCCACGGCGTCGTCGTGCACGTCGAACGGCGGAGACACGCTGCCCTCCGGGATCGTGTTCTCGGGCGTAATGTCCTCGTCGCGGAGCAGGTGCTCAGCCCACGCGTCGTACGCGGCGAGGCCGTTGTTCGTGCGGCCGTCCCACGTCTCCTTGGTCCGCGCGACCTTGACCGCCCACTCCAGCGAACGGCGCCGCACGACCTCCGGGTCCACCGGCTCGCCGCGCTGCCCGGGGATAAACAGGTCCCACGTGTCGGCGTACCAGCCACGCTTGCGGAACATGCCGTTGGGCTCGAATTCCAGGCCCTCGGCGGGCTCGGGCCAGTACTGGAAGAAACTCCAGCCGATGAGCACGTCCCCGCCCTCGTCGTAGCCGGTGATGATGCACGGCTCCGCCGGACCGACGACGCCGTGCGCGACGATGGGCCGGCCCGCGTCGATGCTGGCGACGATCTGGCGTTTCGCCTCGGCCTCATCGACCGCGTTGTTCCCCTTGAGCCCGACGAGTTCAAACGGGTGCCCGGTCGAGTCGAAGGCGTACTCGAACAGCTTGAGGTGTTCATCAAACGGGACCATGAAGTAGACCGCAGTATTGCCGGCGTGCCAGCCGTCCTTCCAGTTGAAGTAGAACCCGGCCCCGGTGACGCCGACGAAGTGGACGTAGTCGTACTCGGGGTTGCCGAGGTGCTGCATCACCGCCCGCATGCACGACGGGAAGATAATGTCTTCGGGTCCGCGGTCGGGCTCGTGCTGGCGCATGTCGGGATAGAAGCCGACGCGGGGCACGTCGTCGAGCACTTGGCGGGCGGTGGCGGCGGGTTGATTCACGTCTTGGCTCCTGTTTGCGGGCGAGGGATCGGCGGCGGCGACGGTAAAACCGCAGATACAGACGACGAAGGCATGGCAGAATCTTGACACAGTTTTCATGAGGTTGGCTCCGCGATCTCCTCACGCATGCCCGGCCGGTTTGGTATCCCCCTTTCTGACGCCCATTGCTCCATTCCTGCACCCATGTCATCAATGAGATGACCATCGTCGTCTCGGATCAGAGATACGAGACAACGCATCTCCGGGAGTTGAGATATTCGGTAATCGTTGACCTCATCCATGTTGTCACTCCTTAGAGTTAGCCGCACGCTTCGCAACGACGGGCGCCCAGATCGCGCGGCGGTCTTTCGCCTCGTCTTCGCCCGGCGGGTAGTGGAACTCGAAGGGCGGCGTTGCTCCGAGACGGTGTTCGTCGGACTGCGGGAACCATTGCCCGTGGATGTAGCCCCACGTCTTGCCCATCTCGTCGGCGTCGCATTCGAAGACAGCGTACCGTGCCGCCGGGACCGTCACCTTCCCGAGTCCTTCGGGCACGTCCGAATTGCGGCCGGCGTTGACGCCGACGACGCACCCGACCTTGCCGTCCGACCGACGCGCGTGGTACACGGCGTACCAGCCCGGCGTCACGGCGAGCGATGCGATCCTGGCTTTGTGAGGCGGCAAGTCGTTGGCGAACACGTGGCCGGGGTCTTCGTCACGCTCCATGTCCAGCCAGGCCTCAATGCCGACGACATCGAACGCCTCGCGCTCGACGAAGCGCGGGGTCGTCTCGTCGCTGTCATGCTCGTGTCCCTCCGCCGGTTCCGCCTTCGCCTGTGGCGCCGCGGGCGGCTCGACGCCCACGGCCCGCAGCGCCGCCTCGATCCGACGGGCGGCTTCCAGGTCGCGGTCACGGCATTCGAGGACGATGTCGGCAATCTGTTTGCGCACGGCCGGATCGACCGTCTTCGGCAGCGGCGATCCCGGGCTCTTCCCGCCGCCGAGGCGGTTGATCTTCCAGACCGCATCGTGCGTGGCGCCGAACAGATCGGACGCGGCCTTCAACTCTTCCGCAGCCTGTGGGAACACCTCGGTCGACCGTTCCAGGAACTCGGAGGCGTAATGCCGCTGCGTGGCCAAGTCCCAGATCATCGGGAACAGTAAGCCTTCGCGCTTCTTCGTGGTGGCCTCATCTTCCTGCGAGAGCGCGGGATCGCCGAGACGTTTGGCAAGCTCTTCATACGTCGCGGGCCCAGCGTGCATGTGGCCGATCTCTCGTCGCCGCAATTCGGTGACGGCCCGCGTCAGCGCCGCCCGAAACACCGCTGTCTCCGCGGGCCGTGGGTGCGTGTTGGTCAGCAATACTACGTGCGAGGTCTTGCCGAACCAGTCGCTGAACGTACGCTTCTTGTCCGGGTCGAACCGGAAACCGAAGCTCTCCCAGCCCTCCTCGCACCAGCCGGTGAGCGTCTTGCCGTTGTCCGCATAACCGGTGATGAGCGTCATCCAGCCGGGTTCGGGCAGATCGGCAAGCAGCACGGGCCGTTTCCATATTGCGATGGAGCGCGAGATCTGGGCGCGGAGCGCGTCCTCGTTCCACGGTATGGGCGAATCCGTCTGCATCAGATCAGGGTCGATGAGGACGAGGCAGTCGAAGCCCGCGGCGTCCAGCGCCGCCCCGTAGCGTTGCGGCGGCGGCGAGATGACCCAGGCATCCCCGTGCCGCCATTCCTCACCGTCCTGGCGATACCAGGCGAAACGGAACGCGTCTCCGCAGACGCCCATGAACAGCGGAAAGATCTGCGTCGTGTACCAGTCGCCGTCGTGAGCGAACCCGCCTGCCGGCCCCATGAACTGCACGAGCGGGCGCAACGCACCGGGAGTCGTGAACCCCTCAACCCACTTGCGACGCTTGCCATCGGCGAGCATCAATTCCATCCCAGTCGGTACACCCTCCGGAAACTTGATTGCGTTCATACTCACCTCATCTGTTGGCGCCGCGGCGGCCAAGTCGCACACTGACAGAGCGGCTGCGATAACCGCCATGGCAAGGCCCAACCCGATCGCTTTCGGTAAGACAGACTTCATGTTGCGGGCCCCAGTTTGATGTGGACACTTTGGCGGAATAGCCGTGTTACGGCGCACCCGACAGCGGGGAACGGGGCACAGGCCACGAGAGCGACGACTCGGAGCATGTGCGGATACCACGTTCTTCGGCGGATGTGCGCGCTGTACCAGCGGTCATACGGCCACCGCAGACGTGCACAGGCTGTGAGAACGACCACACATCAGCTTCCGGGCCGGCCGTCGACAAACGATGCTTCTTCGTCAGGCTCATGGTTCGGTCTCCATCACGGCCAACGCCCTCTCGATGTGCTCGATCGCCTGCTCGTCGAGGCGGCGGGCGCCTGAAGCAGCGGGATGATCTCCCGCCGCACGGCATTGGGGGCATCGGATCGCTGCGCTCGCCCAAGATGAGTAAGTCCCTCGTTTCGGGGAACCAGCCGCGTTCGTAGTCGCCGCAGCGAGGATCAGGGCCGTTTTGTGCGCAAATACGGTCGCGCCGATACCGGCGGATGACGCGGTCGTGCCGGCGAGCGTGAGTTTGCTCAAGACAACACCTCGAGTCGGCTGAAAGCAAGAAGCATCCGGACATGTTCAATGATGAACGCACCTTGCCATTCCCGCTTCGATCGTTCCCAGACTTCGCCGCCGTCGGGCCCCCAGGACCACCACGGCGCCCAGGCGCCGTCGGGCTGCTGGCTGTCGATCAGGTAATCAAGGTTGGCGTCGACCGCATCGCGCAGCGATTCGAAATACGGCGAATCGGGCGACGCCGCCATCTGTAGCGGGCGGGCGCAGTAGGTCGGCCATTTCGCCGGGTCGGTCTCGATGATCCTGCTGACGGCGCCCCGGATGATGCGCAGGATTTCCTCGCGTTGCTCAGCGGGGAGCGCCTCGGTCTTGCGCAGCCGTTCATAGCAGAACACATCGTGCATGCTCAGGTCGTTCGCGTGCCGGTGGAGGTGAGCCATCGCGGCGTCGGTGAGTGGTGCGAGCAGGTCGGCGGGCACGATCTCCGCCCAGTGATGGAAGTGTCCCACGATCTCCGCTCCGGGGTTCGCGGTGAAGCCTGTCGGCTTGTCGGGCGCGTTCCACCACGGCGCGTGCGGCGCATCGTCAACGTTCGGCGGCACGTCGGCCCACGCCAGCGCCTCACGGTCGAGCTGCGCGAGCAGGTACGCGATCGCGCCGCCCACCAACGGGTGCGAGGCGTCGGCGTGAAGCGTGCGGAGCACCTGCAGCCCCACGGTCGTGGCGATGACCGAGGAATCATCGAGCCGAACATCCGGCTCGAGCGCATGCCCGAACCCGCCGTCGGCGTTGCGGTACGCGGTGAGCTCGGCGGCCACCTTGTCGGCCCCGCCGCCTTCAAAGGAGAAGGCGAACAGCGCCCGGTCCAGCGGCCTGCCGTGAGCCATCAGCCACGCGCGGGCCCGTTCGTAATGATCTTTTGAAAACGGTTTCATGAAACGGTCTCGCGGTGAGGGGACGAACCCGGCGTATGCACCGTGGGCTCCAACGTTTTTCCGTCGAGGGCTACTCCCACGCGGCCGCGCCCAGGCCGCGGCGTTTGCATTCGGCGCTGATCTGCGCGACGTGGTGCTGGAGGTGACGCAGGGCGTAGATCATCCAGGCGACGCGCGTCTGCCCCTGCCCTGCGCTTTCGGCCTGGCCGGTGAGCAGGCCGGCGTCGCCGCGGCGGGTGAGGTAGTCATCGACCGCCGCCGCCACCCGGTCGATCTCGGCGAGCGTGGCCTGTTGGTCGGGCAGCTGATCGATCGGGTCCGCCCAGTAGCGGACGCCGCCGGGCTCCCAGTCGAAGCCGTCGCGGGACGGGGCGATGTAGAACGCCGCGCACAACAGCGTGTGCATCGCGGCCCGCGCAGGCGTTTCGGTCCAGGTGGGCTCGCCTTGACCCCACTGCGCATCGTCCAGCCTGCCGACGGCGTCGCGGAACATGCGGAACGCCTCGGCGTACTCATGCCGCAACGCGTCCGTCAGAGGCTGAACGGCGGTGGTGTCGGTTGGCGCCTCAGGCGCGTGATTCATGGGTCGACCCCCAAGAAGCGGAAGCGATCAGAACACGATCACCAATCATAACACTAACAAGGGTGATTGTCAACCGTCTGTTTTCGGCTGAAAGACCGACGGATCGTCGAGCGAGCCGGCGGTGATATCGACTTTGCCGCCGCCGTCGCGGAACCAGAAGAGTTGGGTCCCGCAGTCGGGGCAGAAGGCGTGTTCGCCGTGGTTTTCGCAGCCGCCGTACGTCGGGTTGCTGACGCGCTTGGGGGCGCCGGCGGTGAGGGCGAAGTCGGATTCGTGGACGACGAGCCAGGGCGTCTGGAGCGCGCCGGTCGCCTTCTGGCATCCGCGGCACCCGCATTGGTTGTGTTCGAGGATCGGCCCCTCGACGCGGTAGGTGATGGCGCCGCAGAGGCACTGGCCGGTGATGGCGACGGCTTGCTGTGGTGGGTTCATGGCGTTGCTCCCAGAGCGTTGAGGGCCTGCTCGATCGCGGCGACCGCGGCGCGGTCGTGCTCGCGGGCGGTTTCGAGGCGGGCGATCTGATCGCGGCGCATCTCGGCGGTCCAGTCCCCGAAACGCCCCGGCGGCAGCGCCAGGTCCCACGGGCAGTCCAGACCCTCCATACACCGTTCGGCGATCTTGCCGTAGTGATCCGCGGCGACGAGCAGCCGCTCGCGCGCCTCGCCCTCGAAGGTTTGGGCTTTCGCGGCGAGCCACCGGCCGGCGATGCGGCGGTTCTGGGCCAGCACGTCGAAGCACCAGCCGTTGCCCTGCATGCCGGCCTTGGGGTCGTCGACCGTCCCGTCGTCAATGCCGCGCAGCCAGCCGAGCCAGAAATCGTACGCCGCGTCGCCGCAGTAGTAGCCCGCGCCGTTCTCGCGTTCGCCGATCAGGCCGGGCTGACGCCACATCTCGACCGCCTGCCGCAGCGCGGCGAGGGTCAGCTCACGGTCGGGCACGCGCTGGTCAACCGGCTTGGACTCACGCCACACCACCACCCCCCACGGCCACTTGCCGCCCGCGAACCCCTTGGCCTCGTCGTGCCAGAACGCCTCTTTGCCGTTGTGGTGGTAGGGATGGATGCACCACCAGCGTTCGCCGCCGTCGGCATAACCGATGATCAGCCCTTCTTCTTCACTGATGTAACGGACAGGGATGCCCCGGTCGATGCTGGCCTTGACCGCGGCGCGCACCTCGGCCTCGAACGCGGCCGGGTCTGCCCTGGCCTGGCTCCACGGGAACGACTCGTATATCTGCGTGGACCACGGCAGGGCGCGGCTGTCCAGGCATTGATAGCCGCACGCGGGGTGCCCGGCGCTGGGGCAGAGGTCGGACGCGAAGCCTACGCGGAACGCAAACGCGCTGTAGCCGACCAGGTCGTCGTAGGTCAACGACTCGCCCAGCGTTTCGAGGATGCGCGCCTGCGAGCCGTGCATGCTGCTGGCGAAGAGATCGGCGCCGAAGCCCTCGACGCCGTCGATCCAGACCCTGTCGTCTTCGCGTTTCACCGCCATGGCGACCACCGCCCTTTCAATGTGCTGTGCCGCTTCGCGCTCCAGCGAAGCGATCTGGTCGATCTGATCCGCCATGGCCCGGCGGGCGTCGGGGCTGCCGCCGAGGCCGCCGGGTTGCAGCGCGTGAAGCCCGTCCATGACGCGCTCGTAGGCGCCGGCGGCCTGCGTCAGGGCCTCGGCCGCCCCACCGTCCCACCGCGTGGCGACCTCGTTCAGATAGGCGACGGCAGTGCGCCGTTGCCAGATCAGGTTGTTCCGCATGTTCCAGTGGTGGCGATTCTGGACCGGCTCGTCCATGTTGCGCAGCAGCGCCGCCCAGAACGCGTAACCCTCCTGCCCGGTGAGCCACCGGTTTTTTCTGCCCGTCGACGCGGTGTCGACCTCGTCGCGGATCAGCCGCGCGGCGTAGCGCAGGGCGGCGATGTCGGCCGCGTCGGCGTCCATCGGCTCGGTCTGCTCGCCGAGGATGACCACGCCCCAGGGCCAGTCATCGCAGCGGCCTAACTCGCCCTCGGTCGAGCGAGCGCACAGGCCCCAGATCGCGGGCTTGTCGGTCGCCTGATCGTAGCCGTAGATCACGTAGCCGAACTCCTGCTTCGTCCCGCACCACAGGGTCAACACCGGATGCCCGGCATTGATCGCGCGTTCGAGCGGCCCGCGGATCGTCTGCTGGTATTGCTGCGGCAGGCGGTCATTGAGGTCGGCCCAGGCGTCGACGTTGAACGGCTGGCCGTATTCCTCGAGTTCGTACCCGATCGCCCGCGCGACAAAGCCCTTGCGCAGGTCCAGCCCGATCGGGTCCAGCGGCCACCAGCCCGCGTCGAGGACGCCCTCCCAGCGGTGCTCCGTGTCCACCTGGGTGATGAACGCCATCCCCGACAGGCCCATCAGGCGTTCGTAGCTGACGGGCGTGCCCCGGGCCGCGAGCAGCGCCTCGAACCCACGCACGTACCCGTTACTCTCCAGCGAGCGGGCGTAATGGATGTCGTCGATCCACACACGGCCGTCCTCGCGTCGGGCGCTCGCCGGCGTCAGGGTGATCGCCATCAGGTGGTGCGTGTTGGCTTGCTCGGCCGTGAGGCCGGCGTCGGCGTCGGCCTGGGCCAGCCGCTGGGCGGCTTCGCCGTGGGCGCCGGCGAGCTGGTCCCTGAAGGCGTTGCCGCGGTCGCTGCGGTGCTGCGCGGCACGACGGAAACCGGCGGCTTCGTACACCGAGGCGGGCAACTGCTGGCCCCACGCGGCGAACACGCGCGATTCACTCCAGCCGACGCCTTGCACCCCGCGGTAACCCGATTCGCGCGCAAATCGGACGACCCGCTGGAGCAGCGCGGCGTCGAGGCCGTGCTCTGCGCCCAAGGGGTCGACCATGGCTGCGCCGACCAGCAGGAGCGACGCGCGGGGTTGGTTGGCGGGCTGCTCTTCGTGACCGATCAGATGTGCGGCGTCGGCGGGATAGAAGCGCACCATGCCGGCCAGCTTGCCGTCCTCATAAGCCAGCAGGGCGAAGGGCCGATCGGCGGGCAACGCGTCGGCCAGTCCGCGCCAGTGGTTCCGCCAAGCGTCGGCCTCCCGGCCAAGGCGCTCGGCCAATTCCTGGGTGTGGCCCTGCGGGTTCAACTCGACGTGGAGGTTATAGAGCGGGTCCATCCCGTCGCGGTAGGGCAGGTCGTCGGTGGCCCGCAACAGCGCCCCGTTGTCGGGCAGCGGCGCCTCGTCCAGATCGCCCGGCTTCAGCCAGGTCAGCGTATAGGTGTGTCCGGCGAGCGTGAGCGTTTCGCCGGCGGCGAGGGACACATGCGTGGCGGTCATGGGGTTGCCTCCCGGATTTCGGGTGATGACGGTGGGGATAACGATCGCGGCGGCCAGCAGGAGTAATGCCGCGATGGTGAGGCCCGCTTTGGACCCCAGCACCGCCGCGCCGATGCCGCCGGCGGAGGCGGCCGCGGTCGTGGTTGCCGCGGCGCCGGTGGCGCCGGCCAGCGTGATTTTGCCCAGGGCGGCGACGAGGGTGGGGGGCGCCGCCCCGGCGGCGTTCGTGGTGAGGAGTGTGGCCAGCGCGCCGACGCTCGGCACGGCGACGCCGGCTTCGCGCAGGTGGCGGCGCACCTGGGTGATGCCCTTGTCGATCCGGCGCGACACCGTGCCCTGGTTCACGCCCAGCCGCTCGGCCACGGCCCGCTGCGGTTGCCCGCACAGATAATGCTCGACCAGCGGATCACGCAGCTCCCCGGGCAGCTCGGCCAACGCCGCGTCGACCAGCGGCGCCACGTCCTCCCAAGCCGCGCCCGGCTCGTCGGCCGCGTCGGGCCTCACCGCCGCGGCCTGCTCACGCCGGCGTCGGGCCGCCTCGCTGCGGCTCACCTCCCGCGCCCGGTTGAGCGCGGCCTGGTGCAGCCACCCCGGCAGCGAGTCTCGGACCTGGTCCGCCTTCTGCGTCAGCTTGAAGAAGCAGTCCTGCGCCACATCCTCCGCCGCCGCCCGGTCGGCGGTCACCCGCAGCGCGGCGCCGAACACCATCCCCGCGTACCGCTGGACGATCTCGTGAAACGCCTCGGCGGATCGGTCGGTCACGAACTGTTGCAGCAAGGTCTGGTCGGTCAGCATCGGGCATCTACTCCTCGCCAGCCAACACGGCCGGCGTTCATGAGGATGATGCGGCCGAACGCCGGTTGATGCGCGCGGGGGCCGAAATCGAAACGTCTGCCGCCGAATGTACCATCACGGGGGACGCGGGAAACACCGTGAAAACCATTAGAGGGTTTTCCGCCCTAGACGCCCGCCTGGTCCAGGGCCGCGTAGCGGCCCGGCTAAGGGGCAGCGTTATGGCCGGGTTAACCGGCGCAGCAGCAGGGTGCCGGCGGGGAGCACGAACAGCGCCGAGGGCTCGGGGATCAGCGCCACATCGCCCCTGAGCACGACGTCATCCAGACGCATGAAGGTTGCGCCGCTGGCGTCGCTGTCTTTGAAGTAGAAACGGAACGCGAACGAGGACGCGGGGGACAGGCCGGTCAGATCGACCGAGGTCAGTATGTCGATGTCGTGATCGTCAACGTCCGCGAACAGATCGAACTCCACGAACGTGACGAACCCGTCGCTGCTCACGCGGAGGATGCCGTCGTTCGGGCCCTTGAGGGTGCGGTTCCACGTGAAGCTCAGGAGGGCCAGGTCGAGGACGGTCCCGGGGTCGGCGGCGGAGACCGTAAAGCCGACGTACGCGCCGTCGTCGTAGCTCGATGGGCCGTGTGAGCCGCTGGCGCCGGGCCAGCCCGCGGCGGCGAACCGGCCGACGTTGCCCGAGCCGGACGTCAACGGCGTGACGCCGGCGGCGGCGAATGGCGAGAAGGCCGCCCCCGCAGCGACATCGGAAGCCGCGGGGTCGGTCGTGAACCCGTTGCCGTCGCCCGTGGCGTCGAACCGGAAAACGCCCAGCGTCGGCGCCGTCGGGGACGTGACGCCGCTGAACACGCCGGTGGCGTTGAGGAACCGCGTGAAGCCGTCCGATTTGTCGATCGTCAGGGAGCCGACGCTCTGGAACCCGTTGGCGTCGAGGGTGATCGTGTCTTTGAGCTGGGTCGTGGGGTTGCCGGGCTGGTAGAACTGTCCGCCGCTGACCGAAAAGCCCAGCGACTTCATCTCGAGGGTGATGACCTCGCCATCGACGACGCCCTTGAGGTAAGAGATGTCGTTGGCGGGCTGAAACCCGAAGATCCCGCCGTGGCTGATCTGCAGCAGGCTCTGCTCCGCGGCGTCCTGCCGGATCGTGACGTCGTGGACCTCGCCGTTGAGGTAGAAGTCCACGCCGGCGTCGCGCAGCGTCCGCCAGAACGCGGAGTCGGCGCCGCCGCTCATCTTCAGCGTGCTGCTCACCCGGCTGTCGACCGGCGTGAGCACCGGCGTGTGCCCCTGGACGATGACATGGTCGATCGCGGGGTCATCGGCGGCCGTGTCCAGCGTCTGCCCCAGCCAGGCCAACTGCTCGTCGGCGACGGTCACGCTCATCGATCCGTTGGCGTTCTGCCTGAACACGTCGACGGTGACCAGCAGCGTGTTGCGGTGCTTGATGGCGTAAGCCGTCTCCGCGTGCTGGCCCGAGGCCGGCTTGCTGTAGAGCGATGAGCCGGGGGCCAGCGTTGCCCCGGGGGTATTGGTGAACGGGTTGACAAAATGGCTGGCGAACTGATCGCGGTAGACGCCGACGGTCTGCCGGCCAAACGTATCGTTCCACGAGGGATCGTCGCCCAGCTCGTGATCGCCCACCGCGGCGTACACCGGCAGGCCCCGGCTGGTGAAACGCTGCTTCCAGGCGCCGTAGTAGAAGTCGCTGGCGTTGATGACGCGGTTCTGTTCGATCGTCGCCGTGGAGTTGTTGGTTCGGTCGGCTTTGGAGGCAAACTTCTGCTCGAACACCCCGTCGGCCCAGGCGTCCTGGAACCACCGCGCCATGACCAGATCGCCGGCCACCATGACGAAGTCCGGGTTCTCCGCGGCGATACCGTCCAGAAACGTGCCGGCGGCGTTCTCCCAGGACGCGTTGGTGCTGTTGCCCGAGGGCGTGTTAAACGACGGGCCGCTGTACGTGGTCAGGTCCCCCACATCGACGTTCAGAAAGTCCGGCGTCGAGACGAAGGTCCACGGGTCCGCCGACGCGGGGGCGGTGAGGACCGCGGCGGTCAGGATGACCAAGACAAGTCTTTTCATGTGTGCTTCACGCAGCGCCCGAACGGTTGGCTTCAACAACGGGCCCATTCAGGCCGCGCGACGTCGACTAAAGATGACCAGGCCCGCGAGCCCGATCAACGCGACGCTGGCCGGCTCGGGGATCAGCTGGACGCCGGCGTCCACCTGGACGTTGTCGAAACGGGCGAGCCGGTCGGCGTCCTGGTCCGAAACCCGGATGCGGACCTCAAGGAAGCTGGTGTTGGCCAGGCCGGTCAGGTCCGCCGTGAACGTGGCGAAAGAGTTGGCGTCCAACATGATGTTGTCTTCGTTGATCACTTCGGTGAAGAGCCCGGTGGGGCTGGTGCGGATCAACACGCTCAGGTCGCGTGGGGAGAAGGTGCTGTCGCCGGTAAAGCCGTTGGCCTGGCCGTAGTCCAGTGACAGTTCAGCGAGGTCGATCTCGTAGCCGACGTCCGCGGTGAGGGTAAAGCCCACGTAGTCGGTCGCGCTGAACGACTGGTTGTCCTGGGACCACTGCCCGGGCAAGCCGCTGCCGCCGGTGGCGAGCGTGTTGGCGCTGCTGGCGCCTCTGCCTTGCTCGTTCTCGCTGACGCCGACGACCTGGAAGGCGCTGAACGTGGCGTTGGCGGGCTGGGCGTCGATGGTTTTGTCCGCCGGGGCGTCGTTGACGCCGTTGGTGTTGTCAAAGGTGTACGTGCCGATGACCGCGGCGTGGCTGGATGCCGCCAGGCCGGCGGCGACGATTCCGCTGAGAAGGGGTCTCCAACAAGTGATCCGCATGACTGAGCCTCCGTTGAAAGTTTTCCTCAAACCATCCGATCTTCAAACCACCCCGCCGCTGACGGGTCAGGGGTGAGACATTTCAAATCTTCGGGGGCGGCCCAAGGGTCTCGCCGGGCGTAAACGTGTGGCCGGGCCGCACGGGATCGCAGCCGCGCGCCGGGTCTTCGATTTTTTTCAGGAGCATCTCCACCGCCAGGCGGCCGCACGCGTCATGCGGCGTCACCATCGTCGCCACCGGGGTGAGGCCGATGCGGTAGGGAGCGAAGCAGAAAGTCGCAACGCTGACATCGCCCGGCGTCGACAGGCCGAGCCCCCGCTCAAGCACGGGGAAGACCTGTTCCGCGTGCGCGTAATCGATACAGATCAACGCCGTGGGCCGATCCGCTGAACCCATCGCTTCGGCCACGCGCTGCGGCCAGACGCGCAACGGCCGCGCGCCGCAGATCAACGCGGGCGCCAGCCCGGCCCGCTTCATGGCCATCTCATAGCCCGCGCGGCGCTCGACGGCGGCGGGACGGGTCTCGGGGGTCAACACCGGGCCGTTCCGCAGATCGACAAACGCGATCCGGCGGTGGCCAAGCCCCAGCAGGTGCTCGGTGAGCCGGCGGGCGCCGTCGCGGTCGTCCGGGTAAACGCAGTCCTGCTCCCGGATCGCCCCCAGCCAGACCGCCGGCAGATGGTTGGCCTCGATCAGCTCCACCATCCGGGGCGGGATGTGGTGACGGTAGTTGACCAGCAGGCCATCCACCATCAGCTCCCGGAGGATACGCGGCGTATAGCCCTCACTGACCAGCTTCTCGTCCGGCAGCTTGACGTACACGGTGTTGAGGTCGCGCTCGGCCAGGGCGTCGTGGACCGCGTCCAGCAGCGGAGCCGGGCGGTATGAGACATTCTTGTCCACGCTGTTCAGCAGCGCCACCTGCCTGAACCGCCGGGTCCGCGTCGCGCGGGCCGCGGCGTTGGGCTGGTACCCCATGCGTTGGGCGGCTTCCAGGATCTTCCTGCGCGTCTCGGGCGAGACCCCGGGCTTGCGGTTCAAAGCAAACGAAACCGCCCGTTGGCTGACCCCGAGCTCCCTGGCGATGACGGACTGGTTAATGGCCTGAATCAAAGGATGGCCCTTCGGCTGGCGCTCGACCTCGATACGCACGACGCGGACTGAATACGTAGAAGTTACCGCGCTTCCGACGATTTGTCAAGCATGAAATGGCTTCATGCCCGACCCGCGGGGCGTCAGGGCTGAACCTGGTCCAATGCCTGCTGGATCGCGGCGATCGCGGCCCGTTCGTGCTCGGACATCCGCAGGACCGCCTGCGCCCCCGCGGCCCGTTTGTCCGGGTCGCGCAGCCACGCGAGTCGGGCGTCATCCAGTTCGTCGGTCGGCGTGGCAAAGGGGGCGAAAGCCTGTCCGGCGAGCGCGGCTTCCTCGCGGTAGCGCGCGGCCGCCTCGTGGAACGGGGCGGATGCGGCGGGGATGAGCTCGGCGGCGCGGTCGCAATAGTCGGCGGCGATCGTGCGGCCGCGCACGACCTGGTCGACCATCAACTCCAGGTTCCGCAGCTCACCCCGATCCGATGGAGCGCCCGCCTTCTTCTGACGATCGACCATCGCGTCGTCGATCAACGCCAGGTCTTCGGCCCAGGCCGCGTAAGCCTCGGCGCCGAAGACGACCTCGTGCGGCCAGTGCGACTCGCCGGCCGGCGCGTGGTGCAGCTCGACGGCTCGACGCAGCGTCGTGACGACGCGCTGCCTGTCGCTGGGGGCCTGCCCCTTCTCGCCGAGGAGGAACGCCGCGCTGCCCTGCCACCCGCCGAGCCTGCCGAAGCGGTGGCCCTGATATGCATTGCCGCGGACCTGGCTGTCCCAGTGGCCGTCCGCGCCCGACACCGTCGGCCCGCTGATGCCCGGGATGTGCTGCCACCTCGGCCCGTGCCCGTCGTCGTAGCGCATCTCCAGCGCCGCCCGGCCGTACCCGGTGATGACGCCCCATCGGCCGCACTCGGTTTTCACCCCGGGCGCAAAGACCGGCCGGCCCGCGTCCAGCTCGGCCCACATCCGCTCCAGGATCGCCAGGGTTTGACCGCGGACCTCGTCGTTCGGCTGCTTACGCAGCGCGCTGGGTCGGCCCAGTGTCAGAAACGTACTGCGGTACCCCAGCGTCCGGGCGGCGTTGGTCAGCGGGTCGGTCGGGCAGGACAGGTGCAGGTCCCCGCCCGCCCAGCCGCGGTTGTGGGCCAGCATGAACGCCTCGCCCGACAGAGCGGCCAGCTCTTCAAAGGTCACGTCTTCCCCGCGGTGTTGGAGCATCGTACGCAGACCGTGGAGCATCGTGTCCCACCGGACGATGTCGAGGGGCGTGTCGACTTCGACGCCATCGATCCACACGCGATCGCCGTCGCGCCTGATCACCGATCGCAATATGGCGAGCGCCCGCTCGATCGCGGCGATGGCGGCGCGTTCGTGTTCGAGCATCCGCCGGATGGCCGCGGCGCCTTGCCGGCGCCTGTCCGGGTCGGTGAAGTAGGCGGTGCGCGCTTCGTCATTGCCGTCGAACCGCGGGATGAACACCGCGAACGCCTCGCGGGCCACGGCGACCTGCCGGCGGTACTGTTCCGCCGCGCGGCGCAGGGGTTCGGCGGCCGCGGGCAACACGTCCGCCGCCTCGTCGCAGAACGCCGCGGCGGCGGCGCGGCCGACGATGATCTGGTCGACCTGCATGTCCATGTTGCCCATCGAATACCAGTCGTAAGCGGGCTCGACGCCGTTGGTCTCGAACGGGCCGTCGAGGTCGCCGGGGTAATCCAACTGCTCCAACGCGTCGGCCCATTGCTCGTACGCCGCCTCGCCGAAGAAGTACGTCACGCCGCCCCAGTTCCGGCGATACCGGTCCTCCGCGCGGTGCAGGCGCACCGCCAGCCGCAGCGTGGCGATCGCGCGGTCCGCGGCCGACGGCGGTTCCGCTTGGCGCTGCTTGAACAGGTATCCGGGGTTGGCGTGCCAGCCGAACAGCGCGTCGTCGCGGAAGACCCCCCGCACCCGTCCGTCCATCGTGCCGAATGCTTCATCCACGCTGCCGGGCGCCACGCCGCGGATCTTCACCCAGCGGTAGGGCGTTTCCTCCGCATGTCCCATCCCGGCGCCGACGTGGCAGAAGCTCTTCGTGGCCGGGTCGTAACCGACCGCCAGCGTCCACGTGCCGCAGTGGTCCTCTGTCCCGCCGACCATCACCGGCCGACCGGCGGCGATCTCGGCGACGATCTTCGCCAGGGCTTTGTCGGTGAGCGCCTCAAGCGCTTCAGGCGTGTGGCGACGGATCACCGGGACGCGGTGCCCTTCGCTGAGCACCTCGTATTCGAAGCCCACGGCATCGGCGAGCGCGTGCATCGGGTCGTGCGGCGCCCCGAGGTAGGCCGTGTTCTGCCAGTGCGACGCGTGACACAGGTTGAACGCATCGCCGGAGTAGGCCATGGCCTGTTCGAGCGACAGGTCGGCGCCACGGAACGTTAACAGCGTGTGCGCCGCCCGCACGAGCATGTCCCAGTGGATGCCGAACGTTTCGTGCGGCACGCCCTCGATCAACAAGCGCTGGTCCTCCTTAAGCACGACCGGCAGCCAGATGGTCATGGGCGAGCCGACGTTCGCCGTCCCCGGCGGGTGATGGTCGAGCCCGGCGGCCGCGCGATCTACCCGCCAGCGGGTCTCGGGCAGCCAATGGTCGACTACCTGGCCCCACGTATCGCCCACGTCGCGCACGGTGGTCCCGAACACGAGATACGTCGTGGCGGGGACCTCACGGATCACCCACCCCTCCTCGTCGGGGACCGTCGGCTCGCCGGTCACTTCCATGCCGACCAGCATGCGGCCCGTCGGCGCGTCGGCGGGCGCGTCCGGGTCGGGGAAGAAGACGTTGTAGTGAACGCCGTCGGGGCTCGCGCGACCCGCGGCCTCGGCGTGGGGCATGAACCGCCTGGACCAGATGTTTGCGAAGCCGGGGTCGTTGGCCTCGAGCGTGGCGCGGTCATCCTCGACGCCGAGCACGCGGAACGCGGGCCGTTGGACGAGGCGGGGCGTCTGGTCCGGGCCGGTCGCGATCACCCCGGACTCGATCCACGCCTGCCGGGTCAGCTCCATCGTGTTACCGACGAACCCGATCGGCTCGCCCTGCGCGTCGGTCGCGAAGCCCGGGCTCGGGCCTCGGCCGGTCTCCCGGAAGCCCAGCTCGGTCAAGGGGTCGATCTGGCCGGCCCAGTCGACGGCGTTCAGCCCGAATACCGCGTGGACTTCCGGGCGCTCGAACGCGCGATGGAGGATGCAACGGATCGCCCCGGTGTCGACGTCGCCGGAGCGGAACCGGCTGTGGAACATGTGCCCCAGCTCGACCCGGCCGTCCGGGTCCGGCTGGCCCAGGGACAACAGGCCGACGACCCGGTCGCTGTCGGCGAGGCACACGGCCCAGAAGTCGCCCTCCTTGGCGACGTAGTCGGCCATGCCCCGGGCGCCGCGCTCGTCGGTGGGCCAGGCGTGGTCGTATCGCGTGCCGCCCGTCTCGTGCATGTCTCGGGCGATGTCGCGCAGGTCGGCCCAGTCCTCGGCGCGGAACCGGCGGACGACGGTCGGGCGGGTCGCGGCCTGCTCCATCGCGTCCGCCGCGTTGAGCAGTTCGGCCTTGACCTGCCGCAGCGTGTCGGCGTGCGCGGCCTGGGCCGTGAGGTCGCCGACGGTTTGCCGGTATGAGCCCGCGGCGTTGTCGTCGACCGCCGGCGCGAGCAGGTCGGCGATGTGCTCGTAGCTCGCCGCCGCGGCTTCGAGGCGCTGCCGCGCGTCGGGGGACGCCATCGCGCGGAGCTGATCGGCGGCCTGGCGGGAGGCCTGGATCATGCGTCGAGCGCTGCTGTTGGCGCACGCCCAGCCGCGCCCCTCGCGCTCCTGGCAGTCGGCGCAGAATCCGGGGACCGTGGCCATGCGGTCGATCCAGCGGTCCATCGCGGCGGCGCCGTGATGGAGATCCCCCTCCGAGGCGAACGGGCCTTCGGCGCGGATGCGCTGCGCCGCGAGGCGCAAGGCCCGCGTCTCGGCCTGCCGCGGCGTGAGGGCGGACCCGGCCTCGGTCATGGCGTAGCACGGGCCGACGAAGATGAGCTGCGCCTCGTCCCGGTCGCGGGTGACGCCCTTGATGGTCGAGTCGTCCTCCACCGCGCGGACGACGCCCCACTGGCACCATGGGATGAAGGCGCCGTCGTCGCCGCTGGTCCAGCCGTCGCCGGTGAGCACGGGCTGGCCCGCGTCCAGCGCGGCACGGATGATCGGCGCGCATTGAGCGCGGTGCCCGGAGCAAGCCGCTTCCCACTGCTGGGGCGTCAGGTCCTGCGACCATCGCGGCGGTTCGGGCAGATCGAGTTGCTCGAAGCGCAGCCCCAACGCCGCGCCGACGTGATCGATCGCCGCGTCCCGCCCGTACCAGTGCCACCACGCGCCGCAGCTCTCACGCTCGTTGACCGCGGGGACGAACAGGTTGGTCGAGAGGCGGTGGACGACCGTGTAGTCGGCGTCGACGCCCCGGGCGTGCGCGGCCGCGACGACGGCTTGCGAGAACGAGTCGTCCCACCACTGGCCGGCGGGGAAGCTGACGGGTTGGATCATCTGCGGGGAAGGCGCCATGGTGGGGCTCCGATGGGGGCGGCCAAGAAAGAAAGCGGTCGAGACGAGGGCGAGGCCCAGCGCAGCGCCGACGAGGGCGAGCGCGGCCTTGCCCATCGGCAGGCCGAGCCCGGCGGCTGTTGCGGCGGCGCCGACCGCGGTTGAAGCGGTTGAGGCGGCCGCGGTCGCCGGGCCCGCCGCGGCGAGTCGGGTCAGCGCCGCGGTCAGCGTCGCCGGCGCCGCCTCTGCGGTATGGGCGGTGAGCAACGCCGCGAACGCCCCCGCGCCCGGCACCGCCACGCCTTCCTTGCGCAGATGCGCCCGCACCCGCTCAAGCCCACGATCGATCCGGCGGGAAACCGCGCTCTGACTGATCCCCAACCGCTGGGCCACCTCGGTCTGACGTTGGCCGCACAGGAAATGCCCGACCATCGGCGTGCGCAGCCTGTCCGGCAACGCCGCCAACGCCGCGTCCACCTTCGGCGCGAGGTCGGCCCACGTTGTCTCGTGATGATCCGTTGTCGCCGCGTTCCCCGGCGTCTCCATGCGCCGCTCGTATCGGCGGCGGGTCGCTTCGCTGCGGTTGATCTCCAGCGCCCGGTTCAACGCCACGCGGTGAAGCCAGCCCGAGAGCGAGCCCCGCACCTCCCCGGCCTTCCGGGTCAGTTGGAAGAAGCAGTCCTGCGCCACGTCCTCGGCCGCGATGCGGTCCCGCGTGGTTCGACAGGCCACCCCGTAAACCAGCCCCGTGTACCGCCGGACGATTTCCGCAAACGCCTCGGCGGACCGGGTCGCCACAAACTGCTCAAGCAGATCGCTGTCGGTCAGCATCCCATCAACTCCCTGCCGCCTCGACGGGCCCCGGCGGCGTTCATTCAGCAGCAGGATGAAGCCCGGCCGCGGCCTATGCACGCCGTCTTCAGATTTTCAGACGCAAAGATCGAATATATCGCGCTTTGCCCCCTCTCCCCCGTTGTCAGGGATACTCCTGAACGTTGTGGGGTTCGTTGCCATTTTGCTGTTTGACGTTAACCTCCGCGAATCCCGGTCCTAACGGCTATCCGGCTACCCCAACGACCCTGGGGCAACGATCCGTTCCCCGAACCCAAGACACTGGGGGAACGGCTCAAGCGATACCGTTTGGCGAACGGCCTTACCCAGAAGAAGCTTGGGGTTGGCCCTAGTACCTTGGCGAGTTGGGAGAGTGGTAGTCATGAGCCGGTGGGGCGGTCTCTGAGACTGCTTCATTATCTGTTTGACGCCTGATTCCTAAGCTCGCTACCGATGCGGGTTCAGCTCGGGAGGTCGGGCATGTCGCGGGTGTTGTCCAGGTCCGCGACGGCCTCCTTGAGCTTGGTGTAGACCGTCTGCTGCACAAATTGTTTCCTCGGTTAGCTTGGTCTGCGTGACAGTCAGCAATCATCGTAATTCTCTAGTTAGCAACGAGAATTCTTCATCAATTCGGCCCCGATAAATCGAGGGATGTCCGACATTGCAGCCCACCCTGCGAAAGGCCCACGCCAGATTCAGATGGTCAATAAATTTGTTCACCGCAGGCTTTGCACTTGACTTTGCCTGAACGAGGTGGCCATGCATGAAAACCAATAAAACGGTCACACCTAGGGCATTGGAGGTCGTTCCGTCGACGAAACCGATAGCAGAAAAAAAACAAAAACAAAAAAGAAGGTATTGCACCAGTTAAAGGAATTGTCGCTCCAAACAATGCATCACCTGCGGGATTACCAAAAGATTTTACGAATGTGTTGTATAGAGAGTCTTCGTATGGCATTGGAATCGCAGGCGGGATAAACAGAAGCAATAACGCTACCAGCAACGCGATCCAAGTGTTCCGTGTGGTTCGCCTCACGATAGCCAGCCTATCTTTTTCTGACATGATGAAGCCCCAGCATACTAGGAAGCCTCTTCCAATGTACGCTTTTACTAGCTGACTTCCCAAGAGCTTAACGGTAAGTTTTATCTAATTTTTCAGTCTCTCCACACCGGCGTCAGCGATGTCAGCGGCTCGATCGAGCCGTCCGCCCCCTGCGCGCGACGACCACCGGCCGGTCGAGCGAGTCGTGCCGCATCGCTACCTGGAACACCTCGTCGGGCGCCGTCGGTTGGGTGATCGTGCAGACCTGCGTCGATGTGCTGAGGATCACGTTCGAGTTAGGGTCGTACCCGTTCTCGACCACCTTGCCGTCGGCGTCGATCGCCTCGACTGTTGCCCTAACCAATAGGCCAGCCGACTAACAATTACATGAACTGGAGTGATAAACCCTCCGGCGGAATCAGAAATCAACGCATACGATGACGCGCTCCCTGAAACTCTGTCCACAGCTTATGCGGGAATTCCGAGCCACAGACGTATTCTGAAAGGGCAGACCAAGCATTGCTTGGAGACGCCGTCAACGAAAACTAAACCATCGGACTCCCTCTTGTTTTATGTTAACAACGCCGAAGAGCGTTTGAAGGGCGATAGGGATGATGCCGGAAGCGGTTACCCCGCCAGTTCCAGCACCGCATAGAGTTCGTTGTCGTCGCGTCGCCGGCAGGCGAACCCGCCGTAGCCGGCGCGGGCGGCGGCCGCCTCCCACCAGCCCCGCGTCTCGGGCCGGTCCCGGTCCAGGATGTGCCGGGCCATAGCCGAGCGTTCGTGGACTTCGAGCTCGGGACAGTCGGCGACGATCCGCATCGCGAACCGCAACACAAAGCTATCGCGGGTCTCATCGTCCCGCCGCAGCAGGTCGCAGATGATCATCACGCCGCCCTCCGCCAGCAGCCGGCGGCATGCGCCCAGGACGTGCTCCTTGCCGGCGGCGTCCAGGTGATGCAACGAGTAGCCCGCCATGATGACATCGAACGATCCGTCGAGGCATCCCACTTCATGCGCGATATCGCCGCAGATGAGCTTCAGGTCACCGACCCGCGGCTCCAGCGCCTGCCGCGCTAACGCCAGCGCGGACTCGGACGGGTCGATCCCGCAGTAGGCGGCAAGACCCATCAGGTCGGCCGCGTGGCGGATCACCCCGGCGTCGCCGCAACCCAGGTCGAGGATGCGCAGCCGGCGCGGCGCGATCGCGTTCTGCTTCTCGCGGACCGCCGCGCGGGCCTCCTCGTGGAGCGGGCGGTTGCTTTCGATGGCCTGCCGGCGGATCGCCCACGGCTCGAAACACGCTTTCACGTCCTGATGGGATTGGAGTGTGGTCATGTCGCGTTCCATGGGGCCATGCCTGCGCCGTAGTTTTTTTTTGACGGCAGGCGTCTTGGAGGTGGTACGCGGCCGTTTCGGCCCGGGTTCTGCGGCGGCGTGGTGTTGTGAACGAAAAAAACCCGGCCTGGGAGGCCGGGTGTTGGAACGTGGGTGAACTGCCGTCTTAGCCGGCGGGCTACGCCCGCCTGGACCAGGGCCGCGTAGCGGCCCGGCTAAGCCAATCCCGTCGCTGTCGTGTCGCCGGGATATCAGACCGCGACGCCGCGCATCTGGTTGACGCACTCGGTCAGGGCGGGGACGGGGTTCTCGACATCGGCTTCGTATTCGATGACGGCCATGCCGTCGAACTGGGTTTCTTCGAGGGCGGCGACGAAGGCGGGCAGGTCGAGGTTGCCGCTGCCGACGACGACGTCGTTCCACATGCCGTTCTTATCGAAGACGAAGTCTTTGTAGTGGACGCCGTAGACGCGTCCGGGGAACTTGTCGCGGACCCAGGCGACGGGGTCGCCTTGCTTGGGGCCGATCTGCATGCACCAGGCGGTGTCGATGTTGACGCCGATGCTGGGCCCGCCGAGTTCGATGAGGTGTTGGATCACGTCGGGCGAGCCGCCAAACATGTAGCCGCCGTGGCAGTGGATGCCGATGCGGATGCCGTATTCCTCGCAGAGCTTGGCGGCGTGGGGGACGGCGGTGGTGTAGGAGTCGACGCGGAAGTGGGCGGAGATGTGCTTGGCGCCGGCGGCGGCGGCGCACTCGAACCAGTCGCGCTCCTTGGGGTCGCCGGTGAAGGTCTGCACGCCGATCGAGATCACCGAGACGCCGGCGTCCTGGTAGGTCTTGAGGACGTCTTTCCAGGCGGCCAGGTCGTGGAAGTCGGCGTGGATGCCGCAGAGCTCGATCTTGTCGACGCCGATCTGCTTCACCTTGGCGGCGACGTCGGCGTTATCTTTGAAGTGGCGGAAGCAGAAGGATTGGACGCCGAAGTCCATCGCGGGGCTGGTCATGTCGTGTTCCTTGTCGTTAGCCCCGGGCTTTGCCCGGGGACGGTGGTTATGGAGCGTTTCCCCCGGGCGGAGCCCGGGGCTAATGTCAGGCGGGGACGGGTTGCTGGATCAGCACCTCGCGGCCGGTCTGGGCGGATTCGTAGATCGCGTCGAGGATGCGTTGGATGGTCAGGGCCTGGTCGACGGTGCAGCACAGCGGCTCGTCGCCGAGGATGTGGTTGATGAAGTTGTGGAACCGGTCGCCGTGGGGCATGGGGGTGTCGCCGGCGAGGTTGTCGATGACGTCGTAGTCGGTGCGGAGCGGGTCCTGTCGGAAGAGCTTGGCGGGGTAGAGCGACGCGCCGGCCTCGGAGCCGTAGAGGTGGACGTTGTTGCGGTTGTGTTCCTCGGCGTGGCAGGCCCAGGAGACGTCGAGGCTGACGGTGGCGCCGTTGGCGAACTTGATGAGGGCGGTGGCGAAGTCGTCGACGTCGAAGGGGATGCCTTCACGGTCGGACTTACCCCACCCGCCTTCGCCGAGGCCGCGGTGGCCGAACTTGGTGTAGGTCGCGCCGCTGACGGAGACGGGCTCGAAGTTGCCCATGGTGTGGAGGCACAGGTCCAGCAGGTGGACGCCGATGTCCAGCAGGCACCCGCCGCCGGCGAGCTCCTTGTTGCCGAACCAGGTGCCGATGCGGGGGATGCCCTGGCGGCGGAACCAGAACGCCTTGGCGTGGTAGATGTCGCCCAGCACGCCGGCGTCGACCAGCGACTTGACCTTCTGCGAGTCCTCGCGGAACCGCATGTTCATGCCGAGCGTGAAGACCTTGCCCGCCGCGGCCGCCGCGGCGGCGACGCCCTCGGCCTCGGCGAGGTTCATCGCAAACGGCTTGTCGAGGATGACGTGCTTGCCCGCCTCCAGCGCGGCCTGGGCGAGCGGGGCGTGATACTTGTTCGGCACGGCGATATAGACCGCGTCGACCCCGTCGTCCTGGAACAGGGCGTCGGCGGTGTCGTAAGCAGCGGGGATCTCGAACGCCTCGCACAGCTCGGCGAGCCGGGCGGCGTTGGGGTCATGGGCGGCGACGATGTCGGCCGCGTCGTGGCTCTGGATGCTCTTGGCGCTGATGTGGGCGATCTGCCCGGCGCCGATCAAGCCGAATCGCAGTCTGGACACGTGCGGGCCTCCTTTGTCGAAAAATGGGGGAAGAACATCAGGATCAAGTAGCATAGTGAGGATTTAGGCCGCATCAATGCGCAAAAAATCGGATATCTTGTTGATTCGTCGATGACCTGGCCCCCGCCGCCCTCCCGGAGTCTGGATGACGCCCGACCGCCCGCCGCCCACCGCGATCCTGTCCTGCATGCATTACCACCAGGCCCACGGCCGGCACCCCGCGGCCCGGCAGGTCCCGGCCGGCCAGGAGCAGGTGGAGTTGGTGACGTCGGGCCGGGGGTGGATCGAGCAGGGCGACCGGCTTGTCGAGGTGACGGCCGGGGCGCTGGTGTGGCACATGCCCGGCGACCGGACGATCTGCCGCAGCGACTGGGAGGACCCTTATCGCTGCCTGTCGGTCCAGCTGGCGGTCGATCCCGCGCCGCCGACGCCGCGCCGGGCGCCGCGGCTCTCACGCTGGCCGGACGTGGAGGAGGCCCGCCGGCTGACGCGTGAGGCGGTGCGATATTTCGTGGATGAGCGGTTCGACCGCGGCGTGCTGCTCGCCTGGATCTACGGCCGGCTGGTCTTCCAGGCCGCGGCGTATCACCACCGCGCGCCCGAGTCCGGCCTGCCGGCGGGGCTGTCGCGCGTGCTCGAAGCCATCGAGGCCGACTACGCCCAGCCGCTGCACGTCCGGGAGCTGGCCGACCTGGCCGGCTGGTCGGTCGCGCACCTGCACGACATGTTCCGCCGTCACCTGGAGGTGAGCCCGCACCAGGCCCTGATCGGCCGCCGGGTCCGCGCCGCCCGGGAGCGGCTGGCGTCGACGAATCAGCCGATCAAGCAGATCGCCCGGGAATGCGGGTTTTCGAGCGATGCGGCGTTCTGCCGGCGCTTCCGCCACGTCGACGGCCAGACCCCCGCCGCCTACCGCCGCCGCTACGCCGACCCGGCCTCCGGGTGAGCCGGCCGCCCCGCGATTAAAACCCCATGCCGCCGAAAGATTTATGAAATCACTTAAATTCTCAGGAAAACCATTGCGATCAATTCGGGTCATGCCTAGGTTGATACAGATTGAGGCGTGACATGTGGGCGTCCACGCCTCGTTCCGGCTTGTTTTTGGGAGTGTGAATCTCATGTCGACCACCGGCGCGGTCTGGTCCGCGAATGCTGTCACCCCAACCCCCCGGGAACTCGCCGAGCGGTTTCAGGCGGTTCGGCGGTTCACCCACCTGATCTGCGAGCCGCTGGCGGTCGAGGATTTCGTGATCCAGTCCATGCCCGACGTCAGCCCCGCCAAGTGGCACCTGGCGCACACGAGCTGGTTCTTCGAGCGGTTCATCCTCGCCCCCCACGCGTCCGGCTACCGCGAGCACCACCCGCAATACAACTACCTTTTCAATTCCTATTACAACACCGTCGGCCCCCAGCACTGCCGGGTGCAGCGCGGCATCCTCGCCCGCCCGACGGTCAGCGAGGTGTACGACTACCGCTTTGCGGTCGACGAGGCGATGACCCGGCTGATCGAGCGCGCCGACCGCACGGTCTTCGCCGCGATCGCCCCGTTGGTCGAGCTCGGCCTTCACCATGAACAGCAGCACCAGGAGTTGCTGGTCACCGACATCAAGCACATCTTCTCGTCGAACCCGCTGCTGCCGGCCTATCACAAGGGCCGCGACGAGCCCAAGGGCGCTACGCCGCCGCCGATGTCGTGGATCGGTTTCGATGAGGGCGTGCGGGGCATCGGGCGCAACGCGGACGAGGGGTTCTGCTTCGACAACGAGACCCCGCGCCACCGCGTGTTTATCAACGCGTTCGAGATCGCCTCCCGCCCGGCCACGAACCGCGACTACCTCGCGTTCATGGAAGACGGCGGGTACCGGGCGCCCCAGCACTGGCTTTCGGCGGGCTGGGCGACAATCCAGGAACAGGGGTGGACGCAGCCGATCTACTGGTACCGCGACCCCGACCGGGGCGACCGCTGGATGCAGTTCACCCTCGCGGGCCCGCGCCCGCTCGCGCTGGATGAGCCGGTCTGCCACCTCTCTTACTTCGAGGCCGACGCCTACGCCCGCTGGGCCGGCGCCCGCCTGCCCACCGAGGCCGAGTGGGAGACCGCCGCCGCCGACCAGCCCCTCCGCGGCAACCTCGCCGAGTCTCAACGCTTCCACCCCGCGCCCGCCCCCGGCGCCGATCCCGCCAACCCCCTCGAACAAGCCTACGGCGACGTGTGGGAGTGGACCTCCAGCCAATACTCCCCTTATCCCGGCTATAAACCGCTCCCCGGCGCGCTCGGCGAGTACAACGGCAAATTCATGTGCAATCAGTTCGTCCTCCGCGGCGGGTCGTGCGCCACCCCCGTGCCGCACATGCGCCTCACCTATCGCAACTTCTTCGCGCCCGACGCCCGCTGGCAGTTCACCGGCCTGCGCCTGGCGCGCGATCTGTGAATCTTTCACCCGATCGTCACACGCCGCGCCTACACTTGCCCAATCCGCCTCTCCCACACGAAAGCCGACGCATGACTGCACCCGACGATCCGATCGCGTTGCTGGACTACGAACCCAAAACCGACGATCTGATGGCCGAAGTCATTCACGGCCTCAACCAGGAGCCCAAGCTGCTGCCCTGCAAGTTCTTCTACGACCAGCGCGGCAGCCGGCTGTTCGACCAGATCTGCGAGCTGCCCGAGTACTACCCCACCCGCACCGAGCAGGCCATCATGACCGAGCACATCGATGAGATCTGCGCGGCGCTGGGCCCCGACGTCCTGCTCATCGAGCTGGGCTCGGGCTCGAGCCTCAAGACCCAGACGCTGCTCGACCACCTCGACGACCCCGTCGGCTACGTGCCCATCGACATCTCCCGCGAGCACCTGCTCACGTCCGCCCGCCGCATCAATCGGCGCTATCGTGAGCTGCAGGTCATGCCGGTCTGCGCCGATTACCACCAGGACTTCGACCTGCCCACGCCCGACCGCGAGCCGCGGCGGCGGGTGGTCTATTTCCCGGGCTCGACCATCGGCAACTTCCATCGCCCGGACGTGCGCCGTTTCCTGCGTCGGATCGCCCGGCTCATCGGCCCGGAGGGGGTGCTGCTCATCGGCGTCGACCTGCGCAAGTCGCCGGAGGTGCTCATCCCCGCCTACGACGACGCCCAAGGCGTCACCGCTGCGTTCAACCTCAACCTGCTGCAGCGCATCAACCGCGAGACCGACGCCGACTTCGACCTCGCCGCGTACCGTCATGAAGCCCGCTGGAACAGCAGCGAGTCGCGCATCGAGATGCACCTGGTCGCGCGGAGCAACCAGACCGTCACGATCGGCCGCCGCATGTTCACCCTCGGCGCCGGCGAATCGATCCGCACCGAGTGCAGCTACAAGCACACCCTCACCGGCTTCGCGGAACTGGCCGACGATTTCACCGTCGAGTCGGTCTGGACCGACGACGGGGACCGGTTCAGCGTGCAGCACCTGACGGTCAACGCGGATTAGCGCGAAGCCCGGGGATTGCCATCCCCGGGTTTCCAGGCGACCCCCACCGCCGCTCCCACCGTGCCGCCGATCGCGTGGACCAGCGGCAGGGGCGCGACGTCCGGCGACCATTGGGAAACGAACAGGGTGTGGCCGGTCGCGATCTCAAAGCCGAGTTTGCCGGCAAACGCGAGCAGCGCGGCCGCGGCGGCGATCTTCCAGCCGCGCTCGCCCCGGCGCCATGCCTGAACGGCGACCAGCACGAACAACGCCGAGTCGACGCCCGACAGGCCGCGGTACTGCCCGATGTCGGGCATGCCCCACGCGAGGGCGGCGCTGATCGCCAGCGCCGAACCGATGCAGCAGGCCAGCATGGCGCCGCGGCTCTCGCGCTCGGCCAGGAGGGCGAGGACGCCGAACGCCAGCACGTCCCACAAAAGGTGCTCGAAGGACCAGTGCGTGAGGTGGCCGGTGAGCCATCGCCAGGCCTGCGTGTTGTTCGCAGCGTCGTATTGCAGCAACTCGGCGGCGTCGGGGAGCAGGGCGATGAGCACGGCCGCCAGCGCCAGGAGCAGCGAGGCCCCGGAACGGGACCCCGCTGCCCGGATCGGCGCAAGCGTGGCGTGGGCGGTCATCACCCGGCCCCCCGGCCGTGCGTGTGGTGACGCCGCCGCCGCATCAGGGCCGCGCCGCCCAGCCCGAGCACGATGAGGCCCGTGACCGGGTCGATGGCGCCGGCTCCGCCGCCGCCGCCGTTGCCTCCGCCGCCCCCGAAGTTCAGGTCCGTCCCGCTTTCGCTGGAGCGCACCTGCGGCGCGGGGTCGTTCTGGGCGAGGGTGTCGGTGGGCTGCTGGGCCGCCGCGTCGCGCGCCGGGGCCGGGCCGAGGTTGGCCAGGGCCCGGTCGCGCATCTTTCGCAGCTGTTCCTGCAGCGCGACGCGGTGTTGCCGGTCGCGGCCGATCCGCTGAGCGTTGCGGCGGTCGATCTTCCACCGCCGGTACTCCCCGTCGTTCTCCAGCACGATGAAGCTGGTGTATTCGGTGACGATGGAGTAGGTCTCGCCGAGGTCGACGACCTGGTCGATCACGCTGTCGCGCGAGCCGGCGCGGTCGGCCTGCTGGAGCAGGCCCTGCACGCGATGCCACGCCCACATGCGTTCGATCTCGCTGTTGCCCCCGTCGTCGCGGGGCAGCTCGATTTTGGCCTGCTGCGTCAGGGCCGCGCCCAGGACGTCGCCGGCGACCGTGACGGTCGCGTCGCCCCCGCCTTGATACCGGCCGAACAACGTGATCGGCGAGCCGTGGTAGAGGTTGGGCAGTGTCCGGGGTGTGACGTCGTAGACGTCGACCCCTTCGAGGCTGATCTGCAGGCCGGTCGCGACGGGCCGGGTGAGCTTGCGGCGGAAGGCGCGGGCCTGCCGTTCGAAGTCGTCGCCGCGAGAGATGAACGCGGCGAGTCCGCCGGCGTCCTCGGCGAGCTGGGTGAGCAGTGGCCGGTTGACTTCGTTGCCGACGCCGATGCAGAACACCCGGGCGTTGGGCGGGCCCTGGCGGATGAGTCCCAGCAGCTCGGCGCGTTCGCTCTGCTCGGTCATGCCGTCGGAGAGGATGACGACGTTGAGCGGCCGGTCGGGGTCGCCGTATTTGTAGGCGGTGGTGATCGCGGGGCCGAGCACGGTGCCGCCGCGGGCGCGTTGCGTGTCGAGGAACGCGCCCGCCTCGGCCCTGCCCGGCTCGTCCGCCGCGCGCAGCGTGTTGAACGCCATCTGCGGCCGGGTGTTGAACGTGATCAACTCGAACCGGTCGTCTGGGCCCAGTTCATCGACGAACGCCTGGACCGATTCCTTGGAGGTCAGCAGCTTGCCGTCGTTGCCCATGCTGCCGGAGATGTCGAGCACAAAGACGTAATCCATCGCCTGGTCGAACGCCGCCAGCTCCTCGCCGGCGGTGAGGGTGAGCATGAAGTAGCCGTCTTCGCCGCGGGGCTTGGAGGTGATGACGTCGATGCCGGTCTGGGGGCGCGAGGTGTGGTACGCCAGCACGATGTCGCGGGTCAGGTCGCCGCCCTCGGCTTCGAGGCTGGCCTCGTAAAACCGCCGGCTGTGGTCGGCGATGACAACATCGTCGCCGTGGCTGGGGCTGTGCATGGCCACGATCGGCACTTCGCTGAGCACCCGCAGGTTCAGGGCCATGCGTCCGGTGACGCGCTGGTCGATGCCGCGCCGGGTCGTGGTCGCGAGCGGATAGACGTAGCTGGCCCAGTCGTGGTCGACGTCGAGCTGCTGGTAGTAGGTGAGCTTGACGCGCTGCTCGGCCCCGGCGTTGATGGGGAAGATGCGCATCTCGAACGTCTTGTAGTCGACCTGTTCGAGCAGGCCGGGGTCCCGGGGGCGGGGCTGCTGCTTGTAGGTTTCGTAGATCTGGCGGGCGCGTTCTTTTTCGAGGACCTCGCCGACCATCTCGACGCCGTTGATCCACATGCTGAAGTTGGCGACCGAGGCGCCCTTGGGCACGGGGAAGGTGTAGAGGGCTTCGACCTGTCGGTTCTCGGTGTTGAGGAAGGTCTGCTCGATCTCGGTGACGGCGACGCCGTTGTTGATGGTGACGTCGACCTGGTGGCTGGTCATCTCGAGCACGCCCCCGAGGCCGCCGTCGGCGACGAGCAGGCCGGCGCCGCGGACCTGGCGGGCCTGAAACATCAGCAGCAGGCCGATCAGCCCCAGCAGGGCCAGGGCGATGGGCCGGGCGTAACGCCGTTCAGCGGGTGGGGAGGCGGGGCGGGAGGGGGGTGGGGTTGGCGGCATGGCGGATCTCCGGAATCAGGAACGGGGTGTTGGCCGCGAGGCCCGTGATGCCCCGCGGCGGCGCCCGGACTGACGCGAGAGCCGTGCCGGAGGATGTCGCGATGCGTATCGCCTGTGATGAAAAGTGTTTAGCCCGATCGGACGGCGTGCGGAAGGCAGTAGGAAGTGATGGTTTTGGGCATTCGATGTATATAATGTGTACATTTGATGTCTATTGATTCGGGGAAGCCGACCATGGCCGGGTTGAACCATGCGGACCGTGAGTTTGCCGAGGCGTTGTCGCGGCTGGTGTATTGCAACCCGTTCTCGCCCGACCGGGTGGAGCACGAGCGGGCGGCGTTGGGCGACGCGTTCGAGCCGATGCCGCGCCGCTGGAGCCTGACCGAGGCGGAGCTGGCGGGCGATCGTCCGAACGTGGTGCGGCTGCGCGAGCGGGTTGAGGCGCTGGTGGACCGGCTGCGGGGCCGGGCGCTGCCCGATCCCGACCGGCGGTTGTACGAGGACCTGGCGCTCTACCTGCTCTACGACCGTTACCGGCTGAAGCTCACGCGGGTCTGCGAGACGGGCGCGTCGACCCGCGTGGTCAAGTGCTGGGACGCGTTCGCGGCCGAGTTCGCGCAACTGGACCTGCGGGGCCACGAGCCGGCGCACGTGTTCGCGTGTTTCTTTCAGATCCGGCGGGCGTTCTCGAACATCTTTTACTACCTGGTCGGCCGGTCGCGCCCCGCCGGCGGGCTGCGCGAGGCGGTCTGGGAGTCGATCTTCACCCACGACTTCCAGCGCTACTACCGCCACCTCTACCGGCGGATGGGCGACATGGCCACGCTCGTGCTCGGCGGCACGGGCACGGGCAAGGAGCTGGTCGCCCGCGCGATCGGCCGGTCGCGGTACATCCCCTTCGACGTCAAGACCCGGCGGTTCACCGAAGACTTCGCCGGCTCGTTCCTGCCGGTGAACCTCTCGGCCCTGAGCCCGACGCTGATCGAGTCGGAGCTGTTTGGCCATCAGCGCGGCGCCTTCACCGGCGCGGCGGCCGACCGCGCGGGCTGGCTCGAGACCTGCCCGCCCCTGGGCACGGTGTTTCTCGACGAGGTCGGCGAGCTGGACCCGACCATTCAGGTCAAGCTCCTGCGGGTGCTGCAGGCCCGGACGTTTCAGCGCCTCGGCGGCGTGAAGCCGCTGCGGTTTGAGGGCAAGATCATCGCCGCGACCAACCGCGATCTCGAGGCCGGCATCCGCGACGGCGGGTTCCGCGAGGACTTTTACTACCGGCTCTGCTCCGACGTGATCCGCACCCCGACCCTGCGCGAGCAGTTGGACGACACGCCCGGCGACCTCGACCGGATGGTCCGCTTCATCCTCAACCGCCTGATGGACGAGGTCGAGGACGCCGCGGCGGCGGACGTGCGGGAACGTGTGCTCCGCGCGGTCGGCGCCGGTTACGCCTGGCCGGGCAACTTCCGGGAACTGGAGCAGTGCGTGCGCAACATCCTGATCCGCGGGACCTACACGCCGCGTCGGCCGCGGGCGGACGGGCTGACCGAGGCCCTGCGCCGGGCGGATTGCACCGCGGATGAACTTTTGAATCGTTACTGCGCAGCGATTTACGGCCAGACCGGCAGCTACGTCCAAGCGGCCCGCCGGCTGGGGCTGGACCGGCGGACGGTCAAGGCGCGGATCGATGAATCGGAGAGGGAGTGACGCAGATCGTCGAACCTCGCGGTCGGGGCGCCGCGTAACAGCTCATGAGGCACGGCAGTGTGTGTCCCGGGCGCCGGGGCCCGCTGCGGGATGTGTTCTCACACTGCGTCCGCCGCCGCTGTTGTGCCTCATTGGCCAGCCCCCACCCCCGGTGAGGCCGAGCGAGACTCCTTCCACGCTCGGCCTTGCTTTTTCACCACGGCGCCAAAACCAACCGTTCACCCCGGGCGGAGCCCGGGGCTAAAGGGTATGGGTTCCACAGATCAACGCGGGCGTCAGGACGAGGGCTTCGAGGACGACATCTCGGTGCTCAATGTCTTGAACGCGTCGGCCAGCTCGCCCAACTCTTTCTTGAGCGGGACCGCGCTCTGGCTGGCCTTCTGGATGTTGGGGGCGATCGCCGCCACGCCCGCGGGCGTCAGGTCGACGCTCAGCGCCGCCTTGATGTCGTTGAGGTCGGACATGAACGGCTGATACGCGTTGCTCACGTCGTCGTACTGCTGACGCAGGTTGTCGAACGCCGCCGCGACCTGGTTCCGCCGGGCCTCGCTGCGGGCCTTGATGTCCTCGTTCTTCACCTTCGCCAGCTCCGCGTCCCAGCTCTTGAGGTAGTCCTGCTTCTGCTGCTGGACCGCTTGGTTCTGCCGGTTGGTCTCGGCGGCGAGCGATTCGAGCTTCGCCACCGCCGACTCGAAGGTCTTATACCGCCCGGTCATGTCGCCCGCGGACTGGCTCGCCAGGCCGTTGAGCGCCGTGATGACTTTGTCGAGCTGGTCCTGGCTTTGGGTGATCGTCCGGGCCGAGGCCTTGAGGCTGGCGGCGGTCTTGTCGGCCTGCTGGTACCCGGTCGTCTTGCAGCCCGTCGCCGCGGCGAGGGTCATCATCAACGCCCATCCCCAAACGATCCCGTAACGCGTCATCATGTGAAGGCTCCCAGATAGGTTTGGCCGTGATTATAAACGATCAAGCCGGCCCTGAGCGGAGCGAAGGTCCGGATGCTTTTTTGCCGACGCGATCCGGACCTTCGCTCCGCTCAGGACCGGCTTCTCAACTAAAAAGAGCAGGACCGAGCGACGCCTCCGTCTCGCTCGGTCCTGCATCGCCCGGGCCCCGTCCTTCCTTCCGTGGGCGGGGCGAGGGGGCGGTTAATACACGATCGCGGTCGCGTCTTCGACCGCTTCGACGACCTGCCGCACGTGGAACGGCTTCTTGAGGTAGCCGTCGAACCCGTTGTGCAGCAGGTGCTGGGCCTGGCCGTCGGTCAGCTTGCCGGACATGGCGATGACCTTGGTCAGCTGCAGGTCGGTGTTGTCGCGGATCTGCTTGAGCACCACCTCGCCCTGCACGTCGGACAGGTGCATGTCCAGCAGCATGACGTGGGGCTTGAACTTTTCGCACGCGACGCCGGCCGAGAAGCCGGTGTGGGCGGTTTCCACCTCGTAATTGGCCTGTTCGGAGAGGACCTTTTCGAGGACCTCCACGATCTCGGATTCACCGTCCACGATCAGGATGCGCGTGCGTCCGGACTGCAGGCCGTCGAGCGGGATGTTGTGGGCCTTCATGAACCGGATCAGCGCGTTAAGCGGGATGCGCCGGTCCTTGGAGCCGGGGATGCGATAGCCCCGCAGCTGCCCCGAATCGAACCATTTGCTCACGGTGCGGGGGGCGACGTTGCAAATCTTGGCGACTTCGCCCGTCGTCAGGATATCTTTCTGCCTCGGCATATCTATCAACCTTTCTCCGGTCTCCGGTCCGGCCTCCCTTCAGGCCGCGCCTCGGCCTGCTAAGCAAGACATCGACCATCGGCACGAGGCGATTAACCGTCACAAAACGAAAAATGCCGAGAAGAGGAAGAGGGGGCGAAGCGGGCGTGGCGCCCCGCGCGGCGGCGTCGGGGTTTTTATCGGCCGCCTCGAAATTACCCGCCGGAAACTGGCGGGATCAGGGCCAGCTCGTCGCCGTCGACCAGTGGCCGGGCCGCCGGCGCATAGGCGAGGTTCACCGCCGCCGCCAGCCGGCCGCGCATCGCGGCGACCGCGGGGTGAGCGCGCCCCAGCGCGTCGAGCGCCGCGCCCACCGTCGCCCCCGCCGGCAGGTCGAGCGCCTCCTCACGCCGGCCGACCTGCTCGGCCAGCGCCGCGAAAAAAAGCACCTTGATCGTCATGACGCGCCGCTCCCGATCAAGGGCAGCATCGCCAGCGGCGTCCCCGGCGCGACCGGGTTGGCTTGTTGCGGCAGGCGGACCAGCCCGTGCGCCCCCGCGGTGTGCGCCAGGTCGCCCGAGCCCCGCCACGCCAGCACCCGCACCTGGTCGCCGGTCTCGCCCACGCACCGCGCCGCGCGGAACGCCTGACGCCGGGGGTTGGGCTTCACCTCCTCCGTCAGCCAGACCCGCCGCCACGGCAACGCCGGGCCCAGCCCGCCCATCACCCGCAACACGGGCCACGCGAACAAATGCGCGCACGCCAGCACGCTCACCGGGTTACCCGGCAGGCCGATCACCAGCGCCCCCTCCCCCTTCGCCGCCAGCAGCGGCCGGCCCGGCTGGATCGACACGCCGTGCAGCAACGTTGTCAGCCCCAGCCCCGACCACACGCCCGGCAGGTAGTCGCGGTCGCCCACGCTCACGCCCCCGGCGGTGATCACCACGTCCGCCGAGCTCAGCGCCGCGCGGGCCGCCGCTTCGACCGCCCGCGGCTCATCGGCGACATGGATGTGCTTCACGACCTCCGCGCCGGGCGTGTGGTCGGGGCTGGGGCTGACAACGTTGCTG
>JANQFR010000047.1 GCA_028277745.1 Phycisphaeraceae bacterium | reverse complement strand
TGACAAGCATCGATACACTACCGCCATCTGCCATCTGCCATCTGCCATCTGCCATCTGCCATCTGCCATCTGCCATCTGCCATCTGCCATCTGCCATCTGCCATCCCAATCACCCCGGCAGGATTCGAACCTGCGCCCTCCGGATTCGTAGTCCGGCGTTCATCCGCTTGAACCACGGGGTGCACGATCAGGGCCACGGGTCGGCTTCGAACCGACAACCGGCGGTTTACTAGACCGCTGCTCTGCCTGTTGAGCTACCGTGGCGCAGCAAGCGACGCCGACGGGATTCGAACCCGCACCTCCTTCCTCGACAGGGAAGCGCTCGGCCTTCGAGCTCCGGCGTCCGACAGATCGCGGCAGGTGAAATTGACCCGGGAGGAGTCGAACCCCCGACCCGCCGGTTATCAACCAGCCGCTCTTCCGCTGAGCTACGGGTCAATCACGACGACCCGAGCCCCCGGCGCCCGATTGCGCCGGGGGCAGGCCGTCGTTAGTTGCATCCATCTGCTCTTCACTTGTCAAAGATCATCGGCGTGAACCGTTCACGCCACCCCGCCACGCGGGGCAAGCCACTGGTCCCGGATTCGAACCGGGGGCTCCCGCTCTTCAGGCGGGCGCTTTACCGGTTAAGCGAACCGGCACATCCCCTCGCCGGGGTCAATCACCGCGGCCGGGTTTGAACCGGCGACTTCCTCTTTGTAAGAGAGGCGCCCTACCTACTGAGCTACGCGGCATCATCGACGCACCGATCGCGCAACGGTTATCCGCCGCCTTACTCACGCGAAACGATGCGTCGCTGTCTGGTTGTCAATCGCGATGGCTGGAGTTGAACCAGCATCCTTTCCCTTATGAAGGGACTGCTCCACCCTTGAGCTACATCGCGTGGCTTTCCATAGTTTGTTCCTTGCTAATTTGGCGTTTCATGGTGTTGTCGATTGATCACGGACTACGTTCCGGATGCTCAGCCGCGTCGGTGAATGACCTTGACGGGACTCGAACCCGCAGGCTCCGCTTTGAAAGGGCGGCGTGCTGCCGATTGCACCACAAGGTCGGGATGCGATGAAAATTCATCGCGGCGGACGTTGCGGCAAGAGCGTTGGGTTGTGGGTCGGGGGGAGGCAGGCCTAGGCGGCGGGTCGTATACCGGGCATGAATAATGAGGATTCATACCCTGATAGGCCCGTTGCATAGACCTGCGTATCCCTTTTCACACCTTGATCGGTGCATGGATACGCCTGACCTCGGGGGGCCCCGCCGGTCACGCCCGCGGCTCGCGGACTGATTCGGGCGGGCCTGCCCCAGACGCCAAACAGCGACGCACCGGTTGTGCGTTCGGCTGTATTCGAGATGTGCTGTCTGGCGTTCATCGAAGTTACCTGCCTCGTCAAGAGGTTACGTAGTGGGATAGAAACATATCGGCGCTTTGACATCAATGCAATAGCTTTTACGCACATTTATCAAAAAATGTTCCAAGTTCTTTAAAGCGGTAAATGAAAAATCGAAGATCGAGCCTATAGGGCGCAGCGCAGCTTAAGCCTCGAACAGGTAAAACACGGTGATGAACACCTCAACCGTCAAGCATTCATTGATCCCGACTGGCGACGCCACGGCCATCCTCCCGGTGGCGGGCGGTCAGCAGAAACCAATCACCGTGATCGGGACCGAAGCGATCCGCGGGACCTTTGGCGACCAGTGCCTTCAGCAGGCGGTCAATTCCCGGCTGGCCCCGGGGGTGGAAGAGTTGGTCATCAACCCCGACGCCCACCTGGGCTATGGGGCGCCGGTGGGTTGTGTGATGGCCTCGCCGACCCACATCTACCCCGGACCGGTCGGGGTGGACATCAAGTGTTCGATGTCGCTGTTGCAGCTCGATCTGCCCGCCGGTGAGGTCGACGGCCGCGATACGCGTCGGGCGCTGATCGACGCGATTCTTGAACGCGTGCCGACCGGTGCGGGCAAAGGGCAGCGTCACGCGCCCAAGGCGCGGCGGGTCGACGCGGGCTTGGGGCGGCGGGTGGCCGTCGAGGGCGCTTCGTCGGGCGTCTGCGAATCGCTGGGCATCCCTATTCACTGGGCGGAGCGCTGTGAAGACAGCGCCCATGTCGGTCACGACGAGACGTCGGACGCGCTGAAACGTCGATTGGACTGGTTGATGGATACGGGCCGGTTCCCGAAGTTCGAGGACAAGGTCAGCCAGCTCGGGTCCTACGGCGGCGGCAACCATTTCGGCGAATGCGAAACGGTGAGCGTCGCCGGCGACGAGCGCGCCCGGGCGGCCACCGAGGCGTTCGGTTTACGCAACGGCTGTGTCGCGTTCCTGTCGCACTGCGGGTCGCGCGGCTTCGGGCATCACTTGGCGATGGGCCAGTTCAAGGCGCTGCAGAGCAAGTTTGACGCCTGGGGCATCCGCTTTCCGGGGTCGGACCGCGAGTTGTGTTACGCGCCGCTGGGCACCCCCGAGGCGGATGCGTATCTTGACGACATGGCCTTGGGCGCCAACTTCGCGACGATCAATCACCTGCTGATTAATGCGCTGGTGCTCGAAGCGTTCCAGGAGGTTGTGCCCGGGGTGAGCGGCGATCTGGTGTATTTCATCAGTCACAACATCGCTCGCAAGGAGATCGTGAACAACAAGCCGATGTGGGTGATGCGCAAGGGCGCCACCCGGGCGTTCCCCGGCGGCCACCACGCGCTCAAGGGCACCCCCTTCGAGGAGACCGGCCACCCGATCCTTCTGCCCGGCGATCCGCAGCGCGGCAGCGCGGTCATGGTCGCCGATCCGGGCGCTGAACTGAGCTGCTACAGCGTCAACCACGGCGCCGGCCGCGTCCTGGGACGAAGGCAGGCCATCCGCACGCTGGACCAGGACGAGATCGACCGATCCTTCGCTGAGAAGGACATCATGACCAACTGCCGACGGTACCCGAAAGACGAGGCTCCCGGTGCGTACAAAGACTTCGACGAGGTGCTGCGGTCGGTGAAGCTCGCGGGCCTGGCGAGCGAGACGGCGCGCCTCAAGGCTCGATTCGTCATCAAGGACGCGGCGAAGGCGGACGATTGATCGGAAAGGCAGCGGCCCGGGGCGCGATCCGTCGCCGGGGGGGCGTCGTCGGCACGTCGAAGACCGTCTCGTCGCCGATGGCGTAGCAACGATCGCCCGGCTCGGGTTGGATGCAGTGATATCCAGTGAAGCGCCCGAACGCCGGCAGGACGCCGCACCGCTGGGTGAAGTGGAAACAGGGAAGCGTCTGGCTCATGTGCCTGCCGCCCACCCGCACGCCCGGATGCACGTGACCGGCCAGCACGTAAGCGCCTTCATGTGCGCCGGGGTGATGGGTGAACCGGAACGGCCCCTCGTCCACCGCCTCGTCGGCCGCCTCGAAACCCAGCTCGGTCGGCGGTGGGCCGGCGTGGCGGTCGTGGTTGCCCGGCAGCACCAGCACCTCCAGCGACGGGCGCCGCTCGCGCCAGGCCGCCAGGGCGCTCAGGGCCGCGTCGCCTTCGCTTGGTCGGGCGTGAAAAAAATCACCCAGCACGATCAATCGTTTCGCGTCCGTTTGCGCCACGGCCTCGGCGAGCCGGCGCAGGTCGCCCAGCGTCGACGCGTGCGGCACCGGGATCCCCGCCCGCCGAAACGTATCGGCCTTCCCGAGATGAGGATCGGCGATCAGCAGCGTCCGCGCAGCGGGCCAATACATCGCCCGTTGCGGCAGCAGCACCACGCGTTCTCCGCAAAGTTCGGTTTCAAACATGGTGCGATTCCTTTCGCATGCTCCTGCAAGCCCGCCGCGGGATCAGGCGTTCTGCGTGACGCGCCCCGCCCCTTTTTCCCACGCCCGCTCCAACTGCTCGGCCTGACGTTGCACCCGCTGCTGCCATTTCTCGGTGCTCAGGTACTCGGCCCGCAGCCGATCGGCGAACAAGGGGAACGCCAGCGGCGTGAGGCGTTTGGCCTCCACCATACGGATCGGCAACTCCGCCGCCCGCTCCATCACCGCCCGCTGCCGGGCGAACTCGAGCTGATTCGACATCGCTTCGCGCCGGGCCTGGTGGAGCAGCAGATTATCCGCATCATATTCCCGCAGCACGTCGTAGAACATCTCCGTCGAGGCCTGCAGGTGCCGGGCGGTGCGTGACCGGCCGGGGTAAGTGGGGATCAGCAGCCCCGCGATCCGTGCGATCTCCCGGAACCGCCGCCGCGCGATCACCGAGGTGTTGACGCATTCGAGCAGGTCCTCGACCAGCCGGTGGGGCGAGAGCAGGCCCCGCCAGGCGGTGGGCTCGAGCGGCAGGCCGTCGGGGCACAGCAGCTCGATCCCGTAATCGTTGCAGTTGCTCAGCACCGTGCGGGGCGCTTCCCGGGTCAGTCGATGCGCGAGCAGCGCGCCGATCCCCTCGTGCACCAGACGCCCCGCAAACAGAAACAGGAAGACATGATGTCCGTCGCGGAGCCAGGTGGATTCGATCAGCAGCTCGTCCCGCCGCGGCAGCCGCGACACCCGGCGTTGCAGCTCCAGCAGCGGCCGCATTTTCTCGATCGCTTCGTCGCTCGCCTCGCCTTGTTCATAGGCCTCGAATCGCTCGACCACGCGGTCGGCCAACTGTGTCGACAGCGGGAACCGGCTGCCGTTCCACCGCGGCACGCTGCCCTTGCCGCCTTTACCGGTCTTGACGTAGGCCGTCATCTCGTGCGATTTGACATATTCGAGCAGCCGGCCGGAGAAGGCGAACCGATCGCCCGGCTTCAGGTGATTGATGAACGTTTCTTCGATCACGCCCAGCCGCTTGCCCGACAGATAGGCGAGCTTCATCGTGGCGTCGCTGGTGATGGTGCCGATGCCCAGGCGGTGCTCTTTGGCGATCTGCGGCGTGCTCGGCTCGAACCGTTGCCTGGCCTGACGGTAGCGGACTCGGGCGTACCGCGGGTAATTGCCCAGCGCCGGGCCGCCGGTCTGGACAAAGTCGAGCACCCAGCCCCACTGTTCATCGGTGAGTTCACGGTAAGCCGCGGCGGTGCGCACCTCGGCGAGCAGGGCGTCGGGGTCGAAACCGCCGCCGGCGGCGACGGTGACGACGTGCTGCAGCAGCACGTCCAGCGGCGTCAGCGGGGGGTCGCGCGGCTCGATCCGTCGCGACACCAGGGCCGCCCGCGCCGCGGAGAACTCCATCAGCTCGAACGCGTGCGACGCCACGCACACCACCTTGCTGATCTGTCCGGGCCGGTGGCCGCTGCGTCCCGCCCGCTGGAGCAGCCGCGCGATTCCCTTCGGGCTGCCGATCTGCATCACCTGGTCCACCGCCGGGAAGTCGACGCCCAGGTCGAGGCTCGACGTGCACACCACCGCCTTGAGTTCGCCGCGGCGGATCAGGTCCTCGACCTGCTGACGCAGCTCGCGGTCCAGCGAGCCGTGATGGATCGCCACGCCGCCGAGCAGGTCGGGATACTTCTGAAGGAGCGTGCGGAACCAGACCTCGCATTGCGCCCGCGTGTTGGTGAAGATCAGCGTCGTGTTGGCCTGTTGAATGGCTTGATGAACCTGGGGCAGGAGCTTGAGCCCCATGTGCCCTGCCCATGGGAACCGTTCGACGTTCTCGGGCAGCAGGATGTCCAGTTCGATCTTCCGCTCGTCCGGGCCCTCGATCATGACGCCGTCGGCCGCGGCGGCGCCGAGCAGGTGGTCCCGCGCGGTTTCGAGGTTGCCCAGCGTCGCGCTGAGCCCCCACGTCCGCAGCCCCGGCAGCCAGCCGCGGAGCCGCGCGAGCGCCAGTTCGGTCTGCGTTCCCCGCTTGGTCCCCAGCAACTCGTGCCACTCGTCGACCACCACGCCGCGCAGCGAGCTGAACCGCTGGCGCGATTCGGGATACGACAGCAAGAGGGTCAGGCTTTCGGGTGTCGTCACCAGCGCGGTGGGGAGTTTCTTGCGCTGGCGGGCCTTGACCGATGAGGAGGTGTCGCCGGTTCGTAGCTCGACGGTCCAGGGCAGGCCGAGTTCCTCAACCGGCCGGCGGAGGGAGGCGACGGTGTCGTTGGCCAGGGCGCGCAGCGGGGTGATCCACAGCACGCGGTGGGCCTCGTCCTGGTCCGCCTCCTCAAGCGCTTCGATCATCGGCCCCATCCATGCCGCGAGTGTTTTGCCCAACCCGGTGGGGGCGTGGATCAGCCCGCTTTGGCCCTCCAGATAGGCCCGCCACGCCCGCCGTTGGAAGTCGAACGGCTCCCACCCGCGTCCCCGCATCCATGACTCGGCGGTTTCCAGGTTCATCGGCCGTACCGCGCCAGCATCGCTTTCATCGACTCAAGTGTGTCCGCTTCCTGGATCGGCTTGTCCCGGCGCCACCGGGCCATGCGGGGGAACCGCACCGCGATGCCCGACTTGTGCCGTTTAGACGCGGCGATCGCCTCGAAATGCAGCTCGAACACGAGCTCGGGCCTGACCGCCCGCACCGGTCCGTGCCGCTGGACCGTGTTGTTCCGCACCCAGCGGTCCACCTGTTCGATCTCCTCGTGGGTCAGCCCGGAATACGCCTTGGCCACGGGCACCAGCTCGCCGTTGTCCCATACGCCGAAGGTGTAGTCGGTGAACAGCCCCGCACGCTTGCCCGAACCGGTTTGGGCCTGGACCATCACCGCGTCGACGCTCAGCGGGTCGACCTTCCACTTCCACCAGTCGCCCCGTTTACGTCCCACACCGTAGGCGCTGCCGAGCCGCTTGACCATCAGCCCCTCCACCCCGCGGTCGCGGGCGCCGGCCACGAGCGACTGCGCCTCGTCCCAGTTGGAGACCGACACCCGCTCGGAAGGGATGAGTAGCGTTTCTCCCGCCGTTGCTTCCTCCAGCATTGCCCACCGTTGTTCGATCGCTTCGCCGCGCACGTCCCGTCCCTCCCATTCCAGCAGGTCATACACCACCATGGCGATCGGCGCCTCGGGGAACAACGACATCTCGACGCGCTTGCGGTTCAGCCGGCGTTGAAGCAGCGAGAACGGCAGCGGGCGGCCGTCCTCCCACGCCAGCACCTCCCCATCGAGCACCACATCGCGGCCGAGCTGGCCGGCGGCGGCCGCGATTTCCGGGAAGGTGTGGGTCACCAGCTCCTCGCCACGCGACCAGATGAACACCTCCCCGTCGCGGCGGATGAGCTGGGCGCGGATGCCGTCCCACTTCCACTCGAACGCCCAGCCGTCCGCGTCGCCCAGCCCGGCGGGCCCGCCGTCGGGGGCCTCCGCGATCGGCGAGGCGAGGTAAAACGGGTAGGGCTGGTTCCGCCGGTCCGCGTCGTTCTCCGACGCCAGCAGGGCCCGGTAGTTGTCCGCCGTCGGCCGCCACGCGCCCATCAGCCGGTGCGCCATCACGGCCGGGTCGATCTCCGCGACCTCGGCCAGCGCCCGGCTGACCAGCTTGGCCGACACCCCGACCCGGAACGTGGCCGAGAGCAGCTTGTGAAACAGGAACCGCTGGTCGCGGTTGAATTGCCGCCAACTGTCGGTCACCGACGCCCGCTGCTGTGATTCGCTCATGTGTTCGAGCGGCAGCAACCGCTGCGTCACCACCCGGTGCAACGGCTCGTCGGACGCGTCGGCCTGCGGCTTGGGCAGCACCAGCGCAAGCGTCTCCGACAGGTCGCCCACCACGCCGTAGCACTCGCTGATCAACCACGGCGGCAGGCCCGATTCTTCGCTGGCCCATTGCCGCAGCCGTCGCGAATTGATCGCCCGCATGAGCTTGTTGCCTGACAGCACCGCCAGGGCCCACGCCGCGTCTTCGGGGGGCGCCTCGCGGAAGTAGCGCTTCAGGGCGTCGACCTTGTCGAGCGTGCCGGTCGACGCGTCCAGTTCCAAAAACAGGCGGGTGAACCTTTTCACTGCGGTTCGCTTTCTTGACGCTCGGCGTCCGACGCGTCGCTCTCGCCCTCGAACCGGGTCGGGACGACGTGCGTCTCGACGCCTTGTTCGTTCAGGAAACGCGACATCGCGTCGACATAGCCGTGGGTCACGCCGATGCGTTTCGCGCCCGTGTCGCGGATGGTCTGGTGAAGGCCGTCCCAGTCGGCGTGATCCGAGAGCACGAACCCCCGGTCGACGGATCGGAACCGCCGGCGCCCGCGCACCGCCATCCATCCCGACGCCATCGCCGTCGAACACGGCCGCAGCTTCTTCATCCACGCCGTGCCGTTGGCCGATGGCGGTGCGATCACCATCGCGGAGCCTTTGGTTTCCTTCACCGCCTCCGCGCTGGCGTGACGCGTCGGCGGCAGGTCCACGCCCGATTCGCGGTACGCCCGGGTGAGCCCGTCCACGGCGCCGTGCGCCAGGATCGGCCCGATCGACGGGTCCAGCCCCGCCAGCACCCGCTGCGCCTTGCCCAACGCGTAGGCGAAGATCACCGAGTTCTTCCCTGCTTCGACATTGCCCCGCCACCAGGCGTTGATGTCATCGAACAGTTTCTGCGGGTCGGGCCACCGGTAGATCGGCAGGCCGAAGGTGCACTCGGTGATGAGGTGGTCGCACGGCACGAGCTCGAACGGCTCACAGGTCGGGTCGGCATCGGTCTTGTAGTCGCCCGTCACCACGCAGACCCGCCCGTCATGCTCCACACGGACTTGCGACGAGCCGAGCAGATGCCCGGCCGGGTGCAGCGAGACCTTCACCTTGCCCATGTCGAGCGGTTCGCCATAGTCGAACGTCTCGAGTGAGAGGTCGCCCAACCGATGGCGCAGTACGCGTTCGCCGGCGCGGCTGGCGATGTAACGCTTCGAGCCGGGCCGGGCGTGGTCGGCATGGGCGTGGGTGATGACCGCCCGATCGACCGGCCGCCAGGGGTCGATGTAAAACCCCCCCGCTTCGCAGTACAGCCCGCGATCCGTCGCCCGTATCAAGTCATCCATCGGTCACCCGATCGAGAAAAGCCTCGGCCGCCTTGAAGATCGCGTCCTTGCGGGCGCGGTTCAATCTGTCCAGCGACCGGACCATCATGGCGGTGCGGGGGTTAGACGCGAAGAACGTGCGGTGCGCATCGACAAATCGCCAGTACAGCCCGTCCATCGTGTCGCACCACCCGCCTTTGCCGTAGTCACTCATTTTACGGATGTAGTTGCTGCCGCAGATATAGGGTTTGGTGGCGAAGACCCCGCCGTCGGAGAAAACGCCCATCCCGTAAACGTTCGGCCCCATCACCCAGTCGGATGAATCGACGTACATCTCCATAAACCAGCGGAAGCACTCCCGCGGTTCGATCTCGCACAGCGTCATGAGATTCCCAATGATCATCAGCCGCTCGATGTGATGGGTCCAGCCCCAATCCTGCGCTTTTCGGATCGCGTCGTCCAGCGGCGGCAGGCCGGTGGCGCCGGTGCGCCAGCAATCCTTCAGTTTGCGGTGGTGATCGAAAAAGTTGGCTTCGTCCTGCTGCTGCGAATAGCGCTGATAGATGCCGCGGACGAACTCGCGCCAGCCGATGACCTGCCGCACGAAGCCTTCGAGCGAGTTCATCGGGATGCCGTGCTCGTCCGCAAACTCAACCGCCCGCTCGACGACTTCATCCGGCGTGATCAATCCGATGTTGATCAAGGGCGACAGGACGCTGTGGAACAGGAACGGGCTCCGCTGCGAGATCGCGTCCTCGTAAGGCCCGAACATCTCGAACCGTTCTTCGAGAAAGCAGCGCAGCCACCGCAGCGCCTGCCGGCGGGTGGTGGGCAGCCAGAAGCTGTCCGCATCGCCGGGGTGCTCGCCGAATCGTTGTTGGACCAGCTTGATCACATCGGTCGTGTGCTTGTCGTGAGCGGGGAAGCCGACCTCCGGCACGGCAACGCTCTCCGGCAGCTTTCGGCGGTTCTCGTCGTCGAAGCTCCACTTGCCACCGCGGGGTTTGCCGTTTGCGGTCATCAACAGATTGAGCCGTTTGCGTTGGTCGGCGTAGAAGCCCGCCATGTGCGGCCTGCCGCCGGCGCCTTCGAGATACGCCATAAATTGGTCGCGCGACGTGAGGAACATCGGGCTCCGTCGGAACGTGAGTTGAAGACCGTTGCGGTCGGCGAACGCCTTGAGCCGCTTTTCCATGAACTTGTCTTCCACCTCGAACGTGATGAGGTGTTTCGTCTTCGAGGCTTTGATTTGGGAAAGCAGCTTGTTTTCGTAAGGGGCGTCCCCCGCGCGATCATCCAGTCGGGTGTAATGGACCGTTCGGCCGCGTTTCTGTAACTCGTCCGCGTGGCTGCGCATGGCCGCGAGGAAGAGGACGATCTTGTGCTGGTGGTGGCGGACATAGGTGCACAGCCCGAGGTCTTCGGCCATAAACACCGGCACGTGCTTGAGATCGTCAGTATGGCCGGGCGGAAACAGATGATTGCCGAGGAGGACGAGAAGTTGGTCGGTGCGGCGCTCCACAGGCCAGATATTAGGCGCGGTTGAAACAGATTGGATGATTCGGGGTCATTTCATCGATAGCGGATGGCGGGGGGAGGGAGGCCACAAACCGTTTAGCGTCGGCTCGCAGGGCCGGGATCGTTGGCGAGAAAGGGCTAAGCTGTATCCATGACCCAGCGACATGAAGAAACATCGAATCTTGATCACGCTCTTGCGGCGCCCCTGCTTCCCTTCGGCCTGTCCGATGCGTCTCGCGAGGAACTGGCGACGCCGGCGTTGGTTCTGGACCGGCCCACACTGCGGGCGAATGTGCGGCACATGATCCGTCAGGCGGGAGGCGTCGACCGACTCCGTCCGCACGTGAAGACCCATAAGTGCCCGGGGGTCGTTCGGCTGATGCGCGAGGAGGGCGTCGGGGCGTTCAAGTGCGCGACCGTCGCCGAGGCCGACATGCTCGCCGACGCCGGCGCCACGGACATCCTGCTGGCGTATCCGCTGACCGGCCCGTGGCCGCGGCTGTTCGCGGCGCTGTCGTCGCTACAGCCGGACGTGCGCTTCGGCACGATCGCGGATCATATCGGAGTGGTTGAAGCGTTGAGCGCCGCGGCGTGCTCGGCGGGGGTGGCCTGGGATGTCTATCTGGACGTGGACCCGGGTCTGCACCGCACGGGCGTCGAGCCGGGGCACGACGCCGAGGCGACGTATCGGGCGATGACGGAATCGGAAGGCCTGCGAGCGGTGGGCTTCCATGTGTACGACGGTCACCTGCGCCAGCATGACCCGGATGAGCGTGCGGCGGCCATCGACGAAGCGTTTAAGCCGATCTACGCGATGCGCGACCGGCTGAACGAAGCCGGGTTGGCGGTCCCGCGCATCGTTGCCGGCGGCACGGGCTCGTTCCCGATCCACGCCATGGCTCCCGACCGTGTGTGCTCCCCGGGCACCTGCACGCTTTCGGACTTGCGCAGCCAGGGCGAGTTCGCCGACATCAACTACCCGCCCGCGGCGGCCGTGGCCACGCGCGTGGTCTCCAAGCCCGGCGCCGACCGGCTGACGCTCGACCTGGGCCACAAGGCCATCGCCAGCGAGCACCCCGTTGACCGTCGCGTCGGGCTGGTCGGCCCCAAACACGACGGTTTGCTCGAGATGCAGGTCCGCCTCCACAGCGAAGAGCACCTGACGATCACGACACCTCTGGCCGACCGTTACGCGGTCGGCGACCTGATGCTCGGTATCCCGTTTCACATCTGCCCGACCTCGGCGCTGCACCAGCATTTCGTCGTGCTTGAAGACGGCCGTATCGTGGACCGCTGGCCGATTACCGCGCGAGACCGGCGTCTGAGAATCTGATCGCGCCGGCTCGCGGTATCGCCTGGGATGGAACCGTCATCACCCGGCTTTCGTCTCAAACGACGTATTGGTGTTAACACCCCGTGACGGGGCGATGTAAAATCAGTATTCATCTAACAAACGCACACGCTGCTCTTGAATCGACGACCTGTCCCGTTCCGATGTAACAGGAATATCTCATGCTCCATTGGTTCGTATTGATCACCTTCAGCTTGACCTTGCTCGTGACGAGCGGCGGCGCCTTGGCGCAGGATGATCCGCCGCCCGCTGACACGGAGCCCGCCACCGCCGCGTCTGAGGCCGAAGCGCCCGTCGCCGACGACGCAGATCAGCCCATCACCACCGGCCAGGCGTTTCTGTTCAAGCTCAGACAGGGCGGGGTCACGATGCTGGTGCTGTTGATTGTCTCGATCATCGGCGTGGCGTACGCGGTCGAGCGTTTCGTCAACCTCCGCAAGTCGCGGATCGTGCCCGACGGCCTCGCCGATCAGGCCGACCGGCTCTGGCGTCAGAAACAGTACAGCCAAGTTGAAGCGCTGGGCAGAAAGGACGACAGCACGCTGGGCCGCATGCTCGCGGCGATCGCTCACTTCCGCCACGCCGGCGCGAGCGAGGCCTCGAAGATCGCGGGCGACATCGCGGCCCGCGATCTCAAGCGGCACCTCAAGCGAGCTTACCCCCTCGCCGTCGTCGCCACGCTCTCGCCCCTGCTCGGGCTGCTGGGCACCGTCATCGGCATGATCGGCGCCTTCGATCAGATCGCCGCGATGGGCGAGCTGGCCAACCCCGCGGCGTTCGGGGGCGACATCGGCAAGGCCCTCATCACCACCGGCGTCGGCCTGAGCATCGCCGTCCCCGCGCTGGGTTTCTATCACTTTTTCAAGAGCCGGGTCGGCGGCTTCGGCATCGAGCTCGAGGAGCAGGTCAGCGAGCTGGTCGCCGAATGGTTCCTCACCCCGCCGTCCCCGGACAAGACCGAGTCCAAGGCGAAGCCGGCCGCTGAGAGCACCGATAAGGCCGACCCGTCCCAGGCCGCGTCGAAGCCGACGCCGGAGCCGGCCCATGCAGATTAACTTCGACGAAGACGAAGGCATCGAGGTGCAGATGGCGCCGTTGATCGACTGCGTGTTTCTCCTGCTGATCTTCTTCCTGGTCGCCACGACGCTCAAGAAGATCGAGAAGGAGCTGCCGCTGGAGCTGCCCGAGGCGGTCACGACCGCCGCCCGGGAGGTCCCCAAGTCCGACATCCTGACGGTGTCGATCGACGACCGCGGGCAGTTGTATTTCGGCAAGGACCCGATCACCAACAGCATCCTGCACAGCCGATTCCGCGAGGCGGCGGCGGAGAACCCGCTTCAGCCGGTGCGGATCAACGCGTCCCGCAGCGCCCCGTGGTACGCGGTGATGCAGGTGCTCGAACTCGCCAAATTCGAAGGACTCAACGATGTTAGACCCGGGATCCAGCCTGATCCGTCGTAAGCGCCGCCGGGACGGCCCGGTCTGGTTCATGCTGTCGGTGCTGCTGCACGTGACGGTGATCCTCGCGCTGATCTTCCTCACGCCGCTACGCGAGGTCCTGTTCGAAGCCGACCCGCAGCTCAAGCAGGAGCTGACGATGGCTGCGCACGAGATCGAGCGCGTCGCCGAGCAGATCGAGCAGATCAACCGCGAATGGCTCGAGGAGAATGTCGAAGCGCTGGAACATCTCACGGAAGAGATGGAGCAGACCAAAGCCGAGCAGTACGAAACGTTCGCGGTGTTCGAGAAGCAGCAGATCGAAACCGCGCCGCAGGCGGTCAGCCAGAAGCTCGAGCAGGCGCTGGCGGCGATGGAGGCGGCGGAAGCGTCGATCAAGAGCGACAATCGCCGGGAGACCGACAGGCAACAAGCCCTCGCCGATTCACTGCAGCAGGAGTCGGCTGCGCTGCTGGACATGATCGACCCCAGCGGCGAACTGGCCGAGGTGCAGGAGTCGGCCAACGCCGCCCAGCAGGAAGCGATCGAGGCGCAAGCCCAACATAAAGCTGAGGCTCATGCGCTTAACGATGCTCGGAGGAAGGCTGAACGCGCCCAGAAAGACCTCGCCACCCAAGAGAAACGCCTTGCGAACGCCGTGAAGAAGCAGCACAGCCTCGCCGGGCAGACCCGAGATGCAGAGACGCGGGCCGAGAAGGCCGATGGCGCGGTCAAGGCGGAGGAAGCGAAGGAGAACACCAACGCCAAGCGGCTGCGCCAACTCACGGCCAATCTCCGCAAGGCCCAGACTGAACATGAGAAGCGCCAGAAGAGGCACGATGAAGCCGTCAAACAGGCGGAAAAGCTCAGCGAGAAGGTGGACACTCTGACCAAGCAGATCGAAGACCTTGAGCGGTCCGCCAAGGAGCAGGCCGAACCGGTCGAGGCCACCAAGCAGGAAGCGATCAAGAAGCAGGCCGAGGCCCGCGCCCAGCAGGAGGCGGCGGCGAAGAAGATCGAAGACCAGGCGAAGCGGAAGGCCGAGCAACTGCTCATGGCCGCCGCGGAGGCGGCGCAGGAGCAAACGCAGGCCGAAGAAGCCCGGGAACAGACCGCGGCTACGGATGAGGCGTCAGCGCCACGCGCGATTGAACTGCCCAGCCGCGAGACGGTGTTCCCCGAGAAGCAGCCGCCGGCCGACCGCTCTGAGATGGGTGTGCTTGAGTTGTACGCCGCCGCGTTGGAGCTTGAGAAACGCCTGACGGAAGATTATCGCGTCACGCGCGCGATGAAGCTGGCGACGGTCCAGGACGTGCCGCTGGAGCAGGCGATGCAGGCGATCGACCGCGTCACGCCCGTCCGCCCGCCGCTGGATGTCGAGGCCTTGACGTCGAAGGTGCAGACGGACGAGCAACTGGCCAGGCAGAAGGAGCAGGTCGCTTCCGCGTTGGATCAGACCGCCTCGATGATCTCGCTGGCGAATCTGCTGATCATGCAGGCCCAGGCCGAGGCCGCCGAGGGTGATGGCGAGGGCGACGGCTCGGCGATCTCGCTGGCGGCGATCCAGGCGCGCTCGGCGGCGATGCAGAACCTCGAGGCCCTCGCGTCGCAACAGGCCAGCGGCCAGTCGGTCGACGTCGCCGAGGCGATGCGCGGTGCGGCCGCGAAGGGGGCCAGCGCAGGGCGCTCCGAATCCGAATTGGAATTCCCACAGGATGAGGAAGAGGCCGGCGGCGCCGAATGGGTCGACGTGCCGCCCCAGATCGGCAAAGGCGTCCGCCCCGTGATGGCCCGCCAGGTGGCGTCCGCCGGCGGCGAGCCTGCGCAGTGGATCGCTCTCGACGACTGGTACACCCTCGGCCCGTTCGCCAACCCCGCCCGCGCCAACATCGACCGCAAGTTCCCGCCCGAGAGCTTCGTCGATCTCGACGCCACGTACGTCGGCAAGCAGGGCCAGACGATCCGTTGGGAATTCACCGGCGTGCTGGGCGACCGCGGGCAGGTCACGCCGCCCAACGCCGAGCCCTACGGGATCTGGTACGCCTATACAGAAGTCTATTTCGACCAGCCGCGCGACGCCTGGATCGCGATGGGCAGCGACGATAAGGGCAGGCTCTGGATCAACGACCTGCCCGTGTGGGTTTCGATCGACTCACATAAGAACTGGACGCCCGGCGAAGCCCTCCGCCGGGTCCACTTCAAGCAGGGCGTCAACCGCATCCTCTTCCGCTGCGAGAACGGCTGGCGCGGGATGGCGTTTTCGCTCTGGATCCGCCTCCCCGACGGCTCGCCGAAAAGCTGACGGCCGCGGCCCGGACGCCGTTCGTTTAGCCGCTCACCCGGCCCCAATCGAACACGGCGGTCAGCGTCCGGCTGCGGCCGCGCAACTCGTCATAGGCTTCCTGCGCCTGCGCGGGGCTGACGACGTATCCCAGCAGATCATCGATCTGAAGCGTCTCGTCGGCCAGGGCTTGGAGCGCCGCCTCGTTGTCGGCCCGCCCGTTGTCGCGCGGAAACAGGAACGCCGCCTCTTTGACGAACGCCGGCTGATAGTCAATGCTGACCGCTCCAGGGTAGCTGCCTTGAACGAGGTAGATCGGCGGGCGTTGCTCGGTGTCGCCCCACGGCCGCGACCGAAGCAACCTCACCGCTTGATCGATCACGGCGTCCACGCCGGTCACGTCCACCACGATGTCGGCCCGGTTCGCCCACTGCTCGGCCAGGGGTTGAAGATCACGATCGATCCGCATCGTCTGCAAGCCGGCCTCGTCCGCCAGCTCGATCCGCGTTTCGTCCAGGTCGCACGCCAGCACCTCATGCCCTGACGCGAACCATCTGGCGCTGATCTGGCCCAGCAGGCCCAGCCCCAGCACCACGACCCGATCGTCCGTCGCCGGCCGGGCGACGCAGCGACCGTGATGGGCGATGGCGGCGATCTTGGCCGCCGCGGCGCGCCGGGCGCTGAGGCGCGGAGGCATCGGCACGACCTTCGCGGCCTCCTGCAGGATCCGCAGGCTGTGACCGCCCCATCCGTTGTTCATCCCGTCTTGGAAGCCCAGGCCGCCTGGACAGAACACTCGGTCGCCCTCCGCCAGGCCGGAGCCGCGACCCGCCTTCTCAACCACCCCCGCGGCGCTGTAACCCAGGACGAAGGGAAACGCGATGTCCGCCTGCCGCCCGGCCAGGCAGCGCAGCTCCGTCCCCGGGCTGGCCACGCTGAACTCGCTGCGGACCAGCACTTGCGACTCGCCCGGGTCGGCGACGACCACCTCACGCAACTCAACCTGGTTCACGGACGTCGCAACTAGTGCAAGGGTGGTTGGCACAGGCGGCTCGCTGCAAGGGTGCTAATCGACGGGCAAAAAAAGTCGCCAAGGCCCGCCGATGGTATGGGCTCGTGGTTTCACTGTCGAGCGGAAGATCGCCAGCGCCCCGCGTGATTCGTCTCGTTTTAGCCGCGACGTCCTCGTCGCCGTCACGGTTTCCGCCGCGGCAAACCGCGACGAGGACGTCGCGGCTACAAAGAGGTCCATAGGTGCAGGGATGGCGGAGTCCGCCCCGCGCTCTGCCCTTTCCCGCTCAAGCCGTTCCGCAATGCGTGTCGAGCAGGGCCTCGGCCACGGCGCGTGCGGCTTTCGCGGCGGTGTCGTCGCTCTTGACCAGACGCACCATCAGGGCGCCTTCGATTAAAAGCTCGAGCTGCCGGGCAAGCTCTTCCGGTTCATCGGTCTTCATCTTCTGGCACAAATCGTTGAGCGCGGCGTAGGTCTTGTCGATGACCACCTCGGCGGCGATGTGGACCGGGTCATGGGGCGAGGGGAACTCATTACAGGCCTTGATGAACAGGCAGCCCTTGTAGGACTCGTCGTTGAACCACAGGTCCAGGGCGTCGAAGAAGGCGAGGACCGTGCGGCGCGGCGTGCCGTCACTGAAGTGCTCGACCGTCTGCTCGAACGATCGGGTCTCCCAGCGATCGCGCATCTCGATCGCGGCGACGATGAGGTCGTCTTTGCTCTCGAAGTGGTTGTAGAACGTGGTTTTCGTCACCCCGACCTCGCGGAGGACCCGGTCGAGCCCCACGGCGTGGAAGCCGTATTCGTAGAACAGATTCAGCGCGGTGACGGTGAGGCGGTCGCGCGTGTTGGTGACCGGCTCGGCGGGGGCGAACAGGTCCTTGGCCGTTTTCGGGATGGGGCGTTCGGTCATGTCTAGCCTTCCGGGGTCCGGCGGAGAGAATGAATCAGCGGGGTTGACCTCGAGTCCACCCCACTTGACTTCAAGTCAAGGGAGGCGGGCGCGATCAGCGGTTATGGTTGGCCTACCCCATAAGGAGCGGCGACCGGCCGCCCCTTATCCCAATAATATTAACCCACGACCTGGCCCGGAGCCAAGGAGATCCGCAATGTGTCAAGCCTGCAACGCCATAACTTCAACGAACCACGAGTCGTCCGACCCCGTCGAGGCGTTCGCCGAGGGCCTGCTCGCCACGGTCAATCATGCCTCGCTGGCGCTGATGATCTCGGTCGGCCACCGCACACGCCTGTTCGATGCGATGAGAGGGGTCGGCTGGGTGACCGCCGCCGGGCTTGCGGACAAGGCCCGGCTGAACGAACGCTATGTCCGCGAATGGCTCGGCGCGATGGCGACCGGCCGGATCGTCGAGGTCGACGGCTCGGATGAGGTCGATCGCTACCGCCTGCCCGACGTCCACGCCGAGGCTCTGGCCCGGTCGGGCGAGAGCATGGGGACCATGTTCCAGTGGATCGCGGTGCTCGGCGGGGTGGAGAGCCAGGTCGTGGAGGTGTTCAAGCAGGGCGGCGGGGTGCCTTACGAGGCTTACGACCGGTTCCACGAGGTGATGGCCGAGGAGTCCAGCCTCAGCGTGGTGGCCGGCCTGCACGAGCATATCCTGCCGCTCGCGCCCGAGTTGATCGAACGGCTGGAGGCGGGGATCGAGGTGTTGGACGTGGGTTGCGGGTCCGGCATGGCTTTGTGCGAGTTGGCGCAACGTTTCCCCCGCAGCCGATTCACGGGCTACGACCTGTGCGAACCCGCTGTCGCCGCCGCGGAGCGTCACGCAGCCGAGTTGGGGCTGCCTCACGTCTTCTTCGAGGCGCGCGACGTCGCCGCCCTGGACACGGTCGATCACTTCGATCTGGTCACGGGTTTCGATGTCATCCACGACCAGCGCGACCCGGCGGGCGTGCTCCAGGCGATCAAACATGCGCTCAAGCCCGGCGGGACCTTCCTCATGCAGGACCTGCGTTGCCACAGCCGCGTGGCGGAGAACGTCGGCCACCCGCTCTGCCCGTTTCTTTACACGATCTCGACCATGCACTGCATGACCGTATCGCTCGCCCAGGACGGTGCGGGGCTGGGAGCGGCCTGGGGTGAGCAATTGGCGGTCCGGATGCTCCACGAAGCCGGTTTCGAGGGCGTCACGGTCAACACGCTGCCTCACGATATCCAGAACAATTGGTACGTCATGCGCAAGCCCGCCGCCGTGCTGGAGCCGGCCGTGTCCTGAACGCGGGTAACTTGGTGGTGGAACCGGTCGGCGTCGGTCAAACGTTCTTCGGCGCCTTCTTGTCGGCCCAGCGGATGTCGAGGTCGTGGCCGACGCCGACGAGGTCCAGGACGCGGCCGACCACGAAATCGATCAGGTCGTCGATGGTCTGCGGCAGCATGTAGAAGCCGGGCTGGGCGGGACAGACGATGGCGCCGGCCTCGGTCACGGCCTGCATGTTACGGATGTCGATCAGGCTCAGGGGCATCTCGCGGTGGACGAGGACGAGCTTGCGCCGCTCCTTGAGGGCGACATGGGCGGCGCGGTGCATGAGGTTCTGGGAGGAGCCGGAAGCGACGGCGCCGAGGCTGTTCGACGAGCAGGGGATGATGATCATGCCGTCGTGGCGGAACGAGCCGGAGGCGATCACGGCGCCGACGTCGCGGTGGTTATGGAGGGTGACGTGTTCGGACCGACCCGCGGTAAGGCGGTCGAGGTCGACCCCTTCCATGCCCAGTTCGTCGTGCAGCAGACGTTGCCCCAGGGGCGAGACGACGAGGTGGGTTTCGATGTCGGCCGTGGCCAGCAGTTGCAGCAGGCGCTGGGCGTAGGGCGCGCCGCTGGCGCCGCTGACGCCGACGACCAGGCGGTGGGGAGCGTGGGTTGGATCGGGCATGATCGGCTCCTGACGGGGCGGACGGGCATTTAATGGTAGGGCGTGCGGCGTTCGACTTCGAGGTCGACGATCAACCGATCGGGTTCGATCTGGATGCCCAGGACGCGGGCCTGCCGGGCGGCGTCGATCGGGAACACCGGCTCGAACGGCCGGCCGTTGAGCCACGCCCCGACCTGGCCGCGGGCGTGCTCGGGCAGCCGCTCCATCAGCACGCTCGCCGGCGCCGGCAGCCGGCCGATCCGCACGCCCTCCAGCACCACGCGGCCGGCGCCGTCTTCATCCACCCACGGCCGCAGCACCACGCTTACCACCCGGTCGAACCGGTCGGTCGTCAGCCGGAACGCCCCCACGATCCGGTCGCCCTCGACCGTCGCCATCACCCCCGTGACCTGCGGCGGCCACGCCACGTCGAGGCTCTCGAGCCAGCGCGGCATCGACTGGGACAGCCAGACATTGACCTCGTCGATCGGCAGCACCACCCGCCGCGTGGCCGGCGCGCCCCGCGGCGTGAGGTGGGTGACTTCATAATTGACGCGCGACTCCAGATCCGCCGCCGTCCGGCGCAGCTGCGGCGTGGGCGTGGCCTCGTGCAATGCGGCGTTGGCCCGCCAGTACGCCGGGTCGCTGCTCCACAGCCACCACACCGCCCCGCCCATGAGCGCAGCCAACCCGATGACCGTCAGCAGCACGATGTTCAGGATGCGTCGGAAACGCGACGCGGTCGGCTTGCGTGGGGGATGGGTTGCCATAACGCGTCACTTCATCGCCCGGGCGGCGTCGCCCAGCCGCTGGTGCAGGATTTCGTGATCGGCCACCGCCGCGAGCATCGTTTCCAACGCCGCGATCCGTCCCGCCGCGCCCGGCGGCTCGTCCACGAGCGCCAGCGCCGCGTCGCCCAGCGCCTCGCTCGCCGCCAGACACCACCCCACATCCGGCCGGCCGTGAGGCGCCGGCCGATCAACCGACACCCGCGCCCCCCGGTGCGACGCCACGGTCCATGTGGCGTCGCCGCATCGCGCCACGTACAGGACTTCGACGAACCGTCTCTCCGTCTTCGCGGTCTGTTCGATCTTGGCCGCGTCATCGCGCGTCCGCGGCGGCGTCACCACGACGATCCCCGCCTCCGGGTCGGACTGATCCATGAACACCCCCGCATCGCAGGCGATCATCCGCCGCTGACGCCGTGCTTCCTGCAGGGGCAGCAGCACCCGCGCGTAGTAGGTCCAGTCGCCACGCTGCCGCGCCGCCGCCAACGCCTCAAGGCACAGCGCCTCACACGCGAGGTAATCCATCTGGGCCAGCGACCGGCTGGCCCGTTCCATCAGGTCGTCCAACATTGTCGTCATCAACAAGATTGTAACGTCGGGCCGGCGCTAAATTAACTCAGCCACCACAGGATCACCGGCAGCGGCCCGATGATGAACAGGACCGAGTTCCACAGCCACACCATGCTCGCCATGCGGATGTCCAGGTGGAACAGGTTGCTGATCATGACCGCCAGCAGCGCGGTGGGCATGAACGCCTCGATCACAAACACGTCATACAGCAGTTCGTCGAGCGGCAGCGGCGTCAGGTCGATCAGCGCCAGCAGCAGCAGGGTCATCAACGGAAACGCGATGAACTTGATTCCCGCGAGGATGATGTGCTCTTTCAGGTAACGCCGCGCATCCCCCAGCCGGACGCTCATGCCGATCCCGAAGAACGCGCCGAACGCGCCGATGTAGAACAGCACCGTCATCGTCCCCGACTCCCATACCCACCACGGCGGGGGCGCGCCCAGCGCCGCCAGCGCGAGCCCGGCGATCGCTGCATACAGGGCCATGGCCCGCAGGTCGAGGAAGCTGTCGACCACGAGGCGCGCAAACGGCACGTCATCGTCGTGATGCTCCCCGTACCGCCGTGCGATCGGGTAGATGATCGGCACGGCGGCGATCTGCATCACCGTCACGATGGCGATCCCGTACGCCAGCGCCTCGGCGCGGGGCTCGAGCAGGCAGTAGCACAGGTACGCCCCGCAGGCGAACCCCAGGTTCCCCAGGCCGGACGAGATCGCGATCACGCCGACCGCCTGCCGGCTGCAGCCGGCGGCCTTGGCGATCGGGATCGACAGCATCGCGCCGCCGATCATGGTCGCGGGGACGACCGCCAGGATCCACAGCCCCTGGGCCCGCATGGGCATCGCCCACACGCTCAACAGGCTCACCAGCGCCCAGGCGCCCGACACCGTAAAAAAGTGCAGCCGGCGGCTGAACGCCTCTTTCACCCAGCCGCGCCGCCGCGCCGCGTAGCCGGCCGCCAGGCACGCCGCGTTGAACACGGTGAAGACGAGAAACTCGGCCGTCTTGGGGTCCATGGCGTATCAGAAGCCCGGGGATTCAATCCCCGGGCTTCGCGTTATTCCACAAACGCGTGGTAAATCGCGCGCACCGCGGTCTCGAAGTCGTCGACATTGACCCCGACAATGATGTTCAGCTCGCTGCTGCCCTGGTCGATCATGCGGATGTTCACCCCCGCCGCGCCCAGGGCCGAGAACAGCCGCGCCGCCATGCCGGGCCGACGCGACATGCCCCGGCCGACCGTCGCGATCAACGCCAGGTCCGGGTCGATGTCGATCTTGTCCGGGCGCACCTCCGCCTCGATCTCGGCCAGCACACGCTTCAGCTTGCCCTCGAGGTTGGCGTCCTTGATCACGACGCCCAGGGTGTCGATCCCCGACGGCATGTGCTCGAAGCTGATCCCGTTGACCTCCAGCACGTTGAGCACGCGCCGGCCAAAGCCCAGTTCCGTGTTCATCAGCGCCTTCTCGACATTGATGATCGTGAAGTCCCTGCGCCCCGCGATGCCGGTGATCGCGTGGGAGGTCTCGGCCTCGGGGTCGTCCATCGACACGATCCGCGTCCCGGGATGATCCGGCGCGTCGGTCGAACGGATGTTGACCGGGATGCCCGCCGATCGCACGGGGAACACCGCGTCCTCGTGCAGCACCGAGGCGCCCGAATACGACAGCTCGCGCAGCTCGCGGTAGGTGATCACCTCGATCGTGAGCGGGTCGTCGACGATCCGCGGGTCGGTCATCAGCAGGCCCGGCACATCGGTCCAGTTCTCGTACAACGCTGCGCCCACGCCCCGGGCCACGATCGCGCCGCTCACGTCCGACCCGCCCCGGCTGAAGGTGATCACCTCTCCGTCAGGTCCGCTGCCGTAAAACCCCGGGATCACCGCGCGGTCCGCCCCGCCCAGCCGCTGGGCGATCATGGCGTACGACCGCTGCTCGTCCAGCCGACCGTTCGCGTCGAACCGGATCAGCTCCGCCGCGTCGATGAACGCGCAACCCAGCACTTCGGCAATGATCCGCCCGTTGAGGTACTCGCCCCGGCTCGCGGCGTAGTCGGGCCCGTGGGCGGCCTTGGCCCGCTCGGCGATCCCCGCCTCCGCCCGGTCCAGCTCGCCCGCCAGATCGAGGCCCAGCCCCAGCTCACCGGCGATGTCAAGGAACCGCCGCCGGATGATCGTGAACACCTCACCGAACGGCACGCCCTGGCGCGCGTGCTCGTGGCAGAGGTAGAGCAGGTCGGTGATTTTCTGGTCATCGTCGGAGCGTTTGCCCGGCGCCGAGGGGACCACGTACCGCCGCTCAGGGTCGGCGGCGACGATCGCCCGGACCTTCCGGACCTGGGCGGCGTCCGCCAGCGACGACCCGCCGAACTTGCACACCTTGATGCTCATGGGACGCGGCACTGTACCGTATTTACCCGCCCCCATGCGCCGGCGTTTGCCGTGCCCGACCACGGTGGTACGATTCCCGCCCCATGAAGATCAGCCTCGACTGGCTCAACCAATATCTCGACCGCCCGACCGACGCCGACGAGCTGGCCCGGGTCATGACCCGGGCCGGGTTCCCCGTCGAGGAGCGCGTGGCGGCGGGCGACGACGTGATGTTCGACCTCGAGGTCACCAGCAACCGCGGGGACTGTCTGAGCCACGTCGGCATGGCCCGCGAGCTGGCCGCCGCGTCCGCCCGGACGCTGCGCCCGCCCGCCTGCGACCCGCCCGCGTCCGCCGGCGACGCCGCCGACGCCCTCACCTCGGTCGCCCTCGACGCGCCTGACCTCTGCCCGGTCTACACCGCCCGCGTCCTCACCGGCGTGAAGGTCGGCCCCAGCCCCGACTGGCTGGTCCGCCGGCTCGAAGCCGTCGGCCTGCGCAGCGTCAATAACGTCGTCGACGTCACCAATTTCGTCATGCTCGAGCTCGGCCAGCCGCTGCACGCGTTCGACATGGACAAGCTGGCCCAGCGACGCATCGTGATCCGCCGGGCCGCCCGGGGCGAGGCGTTCACCGCGATCGACGGCAGCAGGCACGACCTGCGCGACGACATGCTCGTCATCTCCGACGCCGATCGGCCCGTCGCGATCGCGGGCGTGATGGGCGGGCTCGACAGCGAGGTTGGCGACGACACCGTGAACGTGCTGCTCGAGTCGGCGGCATTCGATCCGTTGTCGGTCCGCCGGACGAGCCGAGCGCTGAAGCTGTCGAGTGATTCGAGCTTCCGCTTCGAGCGAGGCGTGGACCCGCTGGGGATCGAGCGCGCCAGCCGGCGGGCGGGTGAGTTGATCCTCCAGACCGCGGGCGGCGTGCTGGCGCCGGGCGTGGTGCGCGTCGGCGCGGACGAGCCGGCGCCGGGCGAAGTGAGCATGCGGCTGTCGCGCTGCAACGCGCTGCTGGGTGTCGAGCTGTCCGGTGAGGAAGCGACGGGCCATCTCGACCGCCTCCACCTTTCGCCGCGCGCCGACGGCGATGTCATGACCTGCACGATCCCGTCGTACCGGCTGGACCTGCAGCGCGAGGTGGACCTGATCGAAGAGGTCGCGCGCAGCCACGGCCTGGACGCGATCCCGATGCGGGAGAAGATCCACATCATCGCCCGTCACCCCCAGCCGGCGGTGCAGGCCCGCGACGCGCTGTCGCGGGTGCTGGTCGGGCACGGGTACCACGAGGCCATCACCTACAGCTTCATCACGCCCCGGCAGGGCCAGCCGTTCCTGCTTGAGGGCGCCGAGGCGCTGATGCTCTCGCCCGACATGCGCAAGGCCGAGTCGATGATGCGGCCGTCGGTGCTGCCGAGCCTGTTGATCTGCCGCAAGTCGAACCAGGACGCGGGCAACGCGGGGGTGAAGCTGTTCGAGGCCGCGTCGACCTGGGTGCGGTCCGGCGGGTCCCCGGTCGAGACGCGTCGTCTGGCGCTGCTGCGCGACGCGGACGACGCCGAGACGGCCGTCCGCGACCTGCGTGGGTCGCTGGAGGAGCTGGTCAGCGCGCTGGGCGGAGCGGGGGCGGCGTTGCGGGTCGAGCCGGTCGAGGATACGCGGTTCGGCGCCGCGGGCGCGGTGTCGCTCAACGGCGTGCGGATCGGGGTGACGGGCATCCTCAGCGACGCGATCCGCGAGCGGTTTGATGTGCAGACGCCCATCGCCGTAGCGGAACTGGAGGCGGACCCGCTGCTGGCGTTGTACCCGCCCCGGCGCGAGGTGCGCGAGCTGCCGCGGCTGCCGGGGATCGAGCGGGACCTGTCGGTCGTGGTCGACGAGGCCGTCGCGTGGAAGGCGATCGAGGAAGCGGTGCGCCAGGCGTCGCCGGCGTTGATGGAGTCGTTGTCGTTCGTGGGCGCGTACCGGGGCAAGCAGGTCGGTGCGGGGCGTAAGAGCGTGACGCTGCGGATGCGTTTCCGCGACCCGCAGGCGACGCTGCGGCATGACCAGGTCGACCCGCAGGTGGCGTCGGTCGTGGAGTCGCTGAAGAACCGTTGCAGCGCCGAGCTGCGCGGCTGAAGCGCGTGATGACATAGCGGGCGCCGGTTGAGCGCCGGCCCGCAGGGCCGGGCTGTCGTCTGAAAACCACGACGCGCTCACGCCCCAGGCAGAACCCTTTAAGCCAGAGAAAGAAGCAGTGATGTCGGATCAGAACATTCGGGTGGCGGTGGTCGGTTGCGGGGGCATGGCCAGGAAGTGGGTCGCCGAGGCGATCGCGCATCCGGGCATCGAACTGGTGGGCCTGGTCGACCTGGACCGCGAGGCCGCCCGGGCGATGGCCGAGCGTTACGAACTGCCTCAGACGCTGGCGTTCGATTCGCTGGCCGACGCCGTGCGCGCCGCGCAGCCGGACGCGGTGTTTGACGTCACCGTGCCGGCCGCGCACGACAAGGTGACGATCGAGGCGTTGGGGCTGGGCTGTCACGTGCTGGGCGAGAAGCCGATGAGCGACACGCTCGCGAAGGCCCGGGCGATGGTGGCCGCGGCGAAGGCCGCGGGCAAGACCTACGCCGTTACGCAGACCCGCCGCCCGGCCGGGTTCGCGCAGCGCAGCGTCGGCATGATCCGCAGCGGCGCCATCGGCGACGTGCAGGAGGCCCACGCCGACTTCTACATCGGCGCCCGTTTCGGCGCCGGCGAACGGTCCGGCGACTTCCGCGGCCAGATGGACTACCCGCTGATCCTCGACATGTCCATCCACACCTTCGACACCGCCCGCCAGTTGACCGGCGCCGACCCGGTCCGCGTCTACTGCCATTCCTGGAACCCCCGCCGGTCGTGGTACAAGGGCGACGCCTCGGCGCACTGCGTCTTCGACATGAAACTGCCCAACGGCGACCCGGTGGTCTTCACTTACCGCGGCTCATGGACCAACGAGGGCTGCCAGACCAACTGGAACGCCGATTGGCGGATCGTCGGCCAACGCGGCACGCTCCACACCGACGGCGGCGCCGTGGTCGAGGCCGAGGTGGTCAGGAACGAGAGCGACCCGGGTTTCTTCCGTGAGCTGGAGAAGGCGTCGGCGCCGCCGTTCGAGGGGGAGACCGACGGGCACAGGGTGCAGATCCGCGACTTCATCGACGCGATCCGAACCGGGCGCAAGCCGATGTGTGACTGTGAGGACAATATCAAGAGCCTGGCGATGGTCCTCGCCGCGGTGGAGAGCGCCAAGGCCGGCCGGCCGGTGGACGTGGCGTGGTAGGGGAAGCCCAGGGATTGCAATCCCTGGGCTTCGGTGTCACGTCCGCTTGAATCCGGCGTGCTGGGGGTCAGCCACGGCGGCGACCGCGGCGGTGACGCTCACGGCGCCGGCCTCGCGCAGCAGGCGCACACAGGCGCTCAGCGTCGCGCCGCTCGTCTTCACATCGTCCACCAGCACCACCTCGTAGCCGGTGAGGTCGACGCCCGCCAGCGCGAACGACCCGCGGACGTTGGCCGCCCGCCCGGAAACGGGCACGGCGGTCTGCGGCGGCGTGTGGCGGGGGCGGACCAGGGCTTCGACCATCGGCCAGCCGCGCGTCGCGGCGAGCGTCTCGGCCATCAGCTTCGCCTGGTTGTAGCCACGCCGCCACCGCCTCAGCCAGTGCATCGGCGTCGGCGCGACCACGATCCGTTGCGGATCGATCGGCCGACCGACCCGCCGGCCCAGCAGCCGGCCGTACCGCGACGCCCAGCGCCAGTGGCCGTGGAACTTCATCGTCCGGACCCGCGCATCCAACGGCGGGGCGTAGGCGCCCAGCCGCACGATCCGATGCCAGGCGATCCGCTGTCCGACGCAGAACGCGCAGCCCGCGGGCGTCGCCCCGCCCGCCCCGCAGGAGGCGCCGCAACGCGGGCAGTAGTCCCCCGCCCGGTCCGGCCGCCAACGCTCGGCGCGGTCCGTCCCCGGCTCGAGCACGCTGGGAAACAGCTCGTTCACCATCCGTCCCCACGTCGTGTTCGACCATGCGGTCCGCATGTGCCCGTTATACTCTCGCGCGTGACCCAGGCCCACACGCAATGGACGGATGCGGTCAAGCCGCTGGTGATTTCCGCCCCTTTCGGCAACTACATCCAGCCCGACGGCGCGACCGCGACGCTGGGCACCTTCACCGCCGCCCGCCGCCCCGGGCGGGTCTGGCGGATCCTGCGGACCGTCCGGTACTACCGCCGGCTGGGGGCCTGGGTCAACCGGATCGGCTTGCGGAACCCCGGGATGCCCTGGCTGGTGCGGAAGGTCGAGGCCGGCCGGGTCGATGTCGCCGACAAGCTGGTCAGCATCCACGGGTTCAACGAGGCCGACTGGACGGCGTTGCTCGAGCAGGCGGCGCGGATCAGGCCATTGGCGATTGAGCTGAACATGAGCTGCCCGAATGTGGGCGAGATCGACCGGCATGAATCGCTGTTCCACGATGCCGTGGCGACGGGGTTGCCGGTGGTGGTCAAGCTGCCGCCGATCCGTTATGAGCAGATGCTGGACCACGCGCTGGAGGCGGGGGTGACGGCGTTTCATTGCTGCAACACGCTGCCGGTGCCGGCCGGGGGGATGTCGGGCCGGCCGCTCAAGCCGATCGTCCTGGGGTGCGTCCGCGGCCTGCGGTCGCGTCCGGAAGGGGGCCGGCTGACGATCATCGGGGGCGGGGGGGTCTGCGAGCCGGCGGACATCGACGATTACCTGGCCGCGGGCGCCGACCGCGTGGCGCTGGGCGTTCGCACGATGAACCCGCGGCTGCTGTTCACCGATCGCCCCATCCGGCCGCTGATCGACCACGCCGCCGCCCGCCTCGCCCCCGCCGGGGCCGACGCCGGCCGGCCCGGGGAGGCCGACGGTTGACAGAATCAGGTGGATACGGTACTTACATGGGGTTGTCTGGGCCCGGTTTTTTGGATTTCGGGCCGCTCCCGCCGTCCGCACCTCCCTTCGAGAGGCAGTGTTTTGAGTCCACTCACCAAAGCCTTTGTCGTCGTGGTGACCATCCTGTCGGTCCTGCTGGTCGCCCTTGTCGTGCCATTCGTGGCCAAGACGCAGGACTTCCAGAGCCAGCTGAACGATGCCAACGCGGGGCGGATCACCGCCGAGCGAGCCGCCAGTTCGCTTCAGAATGAGATCGCGGCGATCCAGGACAAGGATTCGCAACGCGTCATCGGCCTCAACGCCCAGGTCGCCTCGCTCACCGCCGATAACACGACGCTTCAGAACGAGTTGGCCCGCGCCAACCGCGACGTCAGCGCCGCCCGGGCCGAGCTTCAACAGCTCAAGGCCGACCTCGCCCGCCTCACCGCCGCCGCCGACCTGAGCGCGGCCCTGCTCGACGCCAACACCAAGGAGCTCAACACCAGCCGAGACGACCTGGTTTCCACTCAGACCAAGCTCATCGAGTCGGTCGACAAGATCAACGAGCTGGAAGCCACCGTCCAGGGCTACACCCGTCAGGTCAACCGCCTGAAGGAGAACGCCCAGGCGATGGCCGAGCGGACCGCGGAGCTGGAGGGCGTCATCGCCAACGTCCGGCAGATCGCCCCTGACGCGGTGCAGAACGCCATGGGCGCCAGCGGCACGTTGGCGGTCCGTCCGATCCCGACCAAGCCGATCTCCGGCAAGATCGACCTCGTCGATACCGTGGGCGACCAGAGCTTTGTCCAGATCGACGTCGGGCAGTCCGACGGCGTCGAGGAGAACATGGAATTCCTCGTGCACCGCGGCAACGAGTACATCGGCACCCTGGTCGTCCAGACCGTCGACGCGTCCAAGTCCGCCGGCGTGATGGAGATCGAGATTCAGGATGTCGAAAAGAACGACAACGTGTACGCCGGCGGCCTCTGAGTCCCCGCTGCCCTCTAATGCTTTGGACCTGATCTCATGGGTGATTCAGAAAGCAATATCTACACCGTCCTGATGTTCGTTGCGTCCCTGCTCCTGCTGGCGGCGGTGGTCTACGTCTGGGTCCGCCACGGGGTGGTGTTCGGGTCGTACAACCCGTTCAGCCTCGACGTGGCGGCGCCGATGACCGACCTGCTCCGCACGCTGCGTTGAGCCGCGCCGCCGCAAGTTGACGTCAACCACCGAAGCCCAGGGATTGCCATCTCTGGGCCTCTTCGGAAAACACCTTATCCGGCGGATGTGGGTCAAATTCATCCGGAACCGGCTGGGCCGCCGATACTGACCTCAAGCGCGGTCGCCGCGCCGAGGCGGCCCGCCCGCCGGCGTCGCTTCCGCTACAATCCTGTTGCCGTCGCCCCAGGAACCGTCTCCCTTGATGCTCGACAACGTCTTAAGCTGGTTCAGCGTCGATATGGGCATCGACCTGGGCACCTGCAACACCCTCGTCTGCGTCCGTGGTGAGGGGATCGTGCTCAACGAGCCGTCTGTCGTTGCGGTCAAGAAGGGCACCAATCAGGTGCTTCAGAACGGCAACGCGGTCGGCTGGGTCGCCAAGGAGATGCTCGGCAAGACGCCCGGCAGCATCACCGCCATCCGCCCGCTCAAGGACGGGGTGATCAGCGACTTCGAGATCACCGAGGCGATGCTGGGGTATTTCATCCGCAAGGTCAACGGCAAGCGGCCGTTCGTGAAGCCGCGGGTGGTGATCGCGGTGCCCAGCGGGATCACCGCGGTGGAGAAGCGGGCGGTGCTCGACTCGGCCGAGCGCGCGGGCGCCCGGCGGGTGTACCTGGTCGAGGAGCCGATGGCCGCCGGGATCGGCGCGAACCTGCCGATCGTCGAGGCGACCGCGTCGATGATCGTCGACATCGGCGGGGGCACGACCGAGGTCGCTATCATGTCGCTGGCCGACATCGCCCAGTGCGAGTCGGTCCGCGTGGCGGGCGACGACCTCGACGAGGCGATTATCAGCCATATGAAAAAGGCCTATAACCTGATGATCGGCGAGCAGACCGCCGAGCGGATCAAGATCGAGATCGGCAGCGCCGCGCCCGACGGCGACGAGCGCTCCATGGAGGTGCGCGGCCGGGACATGATCAGCGGCCTGCCCCGCAAGACGGTCATCACCAGTGAGGAGATCCGCGAGGCCCTGCAGGAGCCGCTCAGCGCGATCATCGAGACGGTCACCCGCACGCTCGAACGCTGCGAGCCCGAGCTGGCCGCCGACCTGGTGGACAACGGCATCCAACTCGCCGGCGGCGGGGCGCTGCTGCGAGGCATCAGCACCATCATCTCCAACGCGACCGGCCTCGACTGCCGCGTCGCCGAAGACCCGCTCACCTGCGTCGCCCGCGGCACCGCCATCTACCTCGAACACCTCGAGGAGTGGAAGCAGACCATGGAGAGCGACCTGGACGAGTGAAACCGGCGCCGGGCGCTGGCCGGACCGCGGCGCCCAGCCCCGACGCCCGACCCGCCATGCGACACCGTCTCTTTACCCCAAAACGTGTGTTGGCGTTGGTCGCGGCGGCGTTGCTGATCGCCAGCTTCCTGCCGTTCGGGGCCGCGTCCGCGATCGCGTCGATCCCCCGGAAGTTCGTCCGGGCGGTGACCGCGCCGGTCTCGGCCCCGCTCAACGCGTTGGGGCGGGCCCTGCGACCGCCGCGGCACGTTGAGCCTGATCTCGGCTCGGCCGACCAGATGCGGGCCGAACTGGGGCTGGCGCTGCAACGCATCAACTCGCTCCAGTCGCAGCTCAAGGCCGCCAATGAGCGGATCGCCGTTCTCAGCCAGGTGCGGCAGACCGCGGGGATGACCGGCAGCCGGCTGATCGACGCGCGGGTCTCGGGGTTCTCCAGCCGCCGCAACCACCCGGTGCTCCACCTCACCCGCGGCACGTCGAGCGGGGTCAACAACGGCATGGCTGCGGTCTGGGGCTTCAACCTCGTCGGCGTGATCGAAAACGCCGGGTCGCGCAACGCCGACGTCCGGCTTATCACCGCGCCCAAGACGAGCATGGAGGTGACGTTCGCTCCACCGACCGCCGACCCGTCCGCGCCGCGCTACACCGACCGGATCAAGCTCGCCGATGACGGCCGAACGTTCGAGGCGGTGGTCAACCTCGACGCCCCGGTCCAGGTCGGCGACTTGGCGCACCTCAACGACGCCGCGGGGAACTGGCCCCCGCTGGCCAAGGGCTTCGTGGTCGGCCGGGTGATCGATGTGAACGACAGGACGAGTAATCCGCTGCTGCTCAAGAAGGTCATCGTCCAGCCGTTGGTCGACCTGCCGCGGTTGAACACGGTGCAGGTGATCGAGCCGGTGGGGTAAGCCGCCAACCACGAGTCGCCACGCATGAACTGGATCGTTTTCACCCTCGCCGCCTACCTGTGCCTGGCCCTGCAGACCGGGCTGGGGACCCTGCTGGCGGCGCCCGACGCGCAGACCGGGGTGAGCCCGAGCTTCCTGTTGATCCTGGCGGTCTACATCGGGCTGATGGCCCCGGCGTCGACTACGCCCTGGGCGATGCTCGTCTGCGGGGTTCTGGTCGACCTTTCGTCGTCCTTCAGCAGTAGCGGGTCGGCGGCCGGGGCGATCGTCGGGCCCGCGGCGTTGGGTTACCTGGTCGGCGCGTACACGGTGCTGCAACTGCGGGCCCTGGTGTTCCGCCACTCGGTTTTCACGCTCGCGGTGATGGTGTTCATCGTGGGGGTTTTCATCCAGCTGGTCATTGTGGCGCTGCTGACGATGCGGGGGTTGCCCTGGCTCACCGCCGACGCGTTGACGGGCTGGTCGGCGGCGCAGCAACTGGTCAATCGGTTCTTCATCCTGATCTACAGCTCGCTCGTCGCGGTCCCGTTGGGGTACGTGCTGTTCAAGTCGACGCCGGCCTGGGGGTTCGGCTCCAAGGCGCGCGGGCATTAAGGGAGCCTCGGATGAACCGGCAGGACGATTCATGGCAGCCGCGGCGCGGGCGGCTGTTTTATGGGGTGGTCTGGACCCTGCTGGTCCTGGGCGGCGTGTCGATCCTGGGGATGATCATCGCGCTGTTCATCGGGCCGTAACTCTGGCCGGTCCGCTTTTCCGCGGTAGACTCACGCCATGAAGGATGAGGACCTGGCGGCCGGCTTCCGGGATGTCGACGGGGCGTCGGACCTGTCGGCCTACCGGGCGTGCCTGCGGCTGATCGACCGCCTGCCGTATTACCAGCGGTGCAAGCCCGAGAGCTACCGCCGGTTGAAGCTCTCGCCGGGGCTGTCGGTGCTCGACGTCGGTTGCGGCCTGGGCGACGACGTGGTGCGTATGGCCGGGCTCGTGACGCCGGGCGGCCGCGCGGTCGGGGCGGACGCCAGCGAGAGGATGATCGATCACGCCAAGTCGCGGGACGACGCGGCAGCGCTGGGCGAGGCGGTGACGTTTACGCAAAGCAACGCCCACTCATTATCGTTCGAGCCAGGCGCGTTCGACCGGGTGCGGATCGACCGCGTCCTGCAGCACCTGACCGAGCCCGAGCGTGCGGTGGGGGAGATGTTCCGCGTCCTCAAGCCCGGCGGGTGGGCCCTGGCGTACGACAACGATTGGGGCGGCTACGCGATCAGCTCGTCGGACCGCGCGCTGACGGCCCGGGTCGAGTCCGCGTGGCGCGGGGGGCTGGCCAGCCCCTGGATCGGCCGGGACCTGCTGCGGCTGTTTCGTGAGGCGGGGTTTGTTGACGTCGAGGTCCATCCGAGCGTGTCGGTGGTTCACCGCCTCGACACCGCCGACCGCCTCTACAACCTGACCCTGACCGCGCAACGCCTCGCGGAAGCGGGCGACGTCGCCCATGACATGGTCGACGCCTGGCTGGCGGACCTGCGGGAGCAGTCCGAGGCCGGGCACTTCCAGTGCTCGCTGACCGCGTTCATGGCGGTGGGGCGTAAGCCGGGGCCGAGGTGAAGCCCTGGGCTTGCTGCTTTACGAATCTGCGTAGCCGTCGGGGTGCTGCCGGAACCAGGCCCACGCGTGTTCGACCATGGTTTTGGCGTCTTTGACCTTGGCTTCCCAGCCCAGTTCGTTCTTGATCCTGGACGGGTCGGCATAGAGCATCGGCGGGTCGCCGGGGCGGCGGTCGCCGAGATGGACGGTGAAGTCGATGCCGGTCACCTCTTTGACCGCGTCGACGATCTGCCGGACCGACAGCCCCTGGCCGGTGCCGAGGTTGTAGAGCCGCTGGTCGCCGCCTTGCAGCGCTTCCATCACCACGGCGTGGGCGTCGACGAGGTCTTCGACGTGGATGTAGTCGCGGATACAGGTGCCGTCGGGGGTGGGGTAATCGTCGCCGAAGATGGTGGCCGAGTCGCGCTTGCCCAGGGCGGTGTTGAGCAGGACGGGGATGATGTGGGTCTCGGGCTCGTGGTCTTCGCCGATGGAGGCGTCGGACGCCGAGCCGGCGACATTGAAGTAGCGCAGCGCCGCGAACGCGAAGTCGGGGTTGGCGTGGGCGTAGTCGAGGAAGATGCGTTCGACGAACAGCTTGGACCAGCCGTAGGGGTTGATGGGCGACTGGGGCGTGTCCTCGGTGATGGGCATGACCGCCGGCTCGCCGTAGGTGGCGCAGGTGGAGGAGTGGACGATCTTGCGGACGCCCGCCTCGTCCATGGCTTTGAGCAGCGACAGGACGCCGGCGGTGTTGTTCTCGTAGTACCGCAACGGCTCGTTGACGGATTCGCCGACGTACGCCAGGGCCGCGAAGTTCATCACGCAGTCAATCCGGTGCTCGCGCAGCGCGGTGGTGATGGCGGCGGTGTCGAGCAGGTCCAGCTCGAGCAGCGGGACGCCGTCGGCCACGGCGGCGCGGTGGCCGCGGAAGAGGTTGTCGAGGACGACGGGTTGATGTCCGCCTTGGAGCAGGCGCCGGACGGCGTGCGACCCGATGTAGCCGGCGCCGCCGGTGACGAGGACGTTCATGATGATGGCTCCGATGAGGGCCGGCGTTTCCTGTCCCGGCCGATGAAGTCGATGCCCAGGGTCAACGCGAACCCCGCCGCGATCAGGCCGAGGCTCGACGCGGCCTGGACCGGCGTGGGGGTGAAGAACGCCGTCGGATAATCGTCGGGCTCGACCGCCCGGCCCGTCGCCTCAAAGATCAGTCGATCGTCGTCCAACGCGACGACCTGCCCCTTGAGCACGTCCCCCGGCTCGGGCGCCTCGCCTTGCTGGAACGGCCAAAGCCCCACCACCGCGCCCAGCAGCAGGCCCAGCAGCACCCCCAGCGTCGGCCGCTCGAATCGCCGCAGCAGGAACCGCAGCAGGTTCGACACCGCCACAACGCCGACCACCACCCCCAGCCCGACCGGCAGCACCACGGTCAGGCCGATGCGCACCACTTCGCCCATTTCCCGATCGCCCAGGGCGTCCTTGAAATCGCTGATCCCCGCGAGGATCGGCACGTACACCCCCAGCACCAGCAACAGGTAGCCGCCGCTGACGCCCGGCAGGATCATCGCCGACGCCCCGGCCACGCCCGCGAGCAGCATGAACCCGAACCCCTCGCGGTCGGCCGCGCCCGCGCCGCCGGTTTGCAGCAGCGCCAGCACGCCCATCGCGACGAACCCGGCCGCGGCGCCGACCCACACCCCCGCGGTGTGCCGGTCGATCAGCCGCCACACCACCGGCAGCCCGCCGAGCGTCAGGCCGATGAACAGGCTGTACATCACCCAGCGGGCCTCCACCACCAGGTCCTTGACCGGCCCGGCGAGCAGCACGATCGCGACGGCGGCGGCGAGGATCACGGCGCCGAGCGTGATGACCGACGCTTTGCGGAACTTGAATGTCGTCAATTCGCCGATCGCGTTGATGAACCGCGGGTACACGCCCGCGGCCAGCAGCATCGTCCCCCCGGAGATCCCCGGTACGAGGTTGGCCAGCCCCATCAGCACGCCGCCGAGCACGCTGCGCAACGCGAGCGGAGCGAGTCGGGGCGGCGTCGGGTCGTCTTGCGGGTTCATGGCCGCGGCATGGTATCGCATGCTTGCCAATTGCGCCTCAAACGTTAACTTGGCCCCACGCCTGTCTTTCGTCTTCGAGGTTACCGAATGGCCAAACCGACGCGTTCGATCGAATCCTGGGGCACCCGGGTCGGGGTGATCCTTGCGGTCACCGGCTCGGCCGTCGGGTTAGGCAACTTCCTGAGATTCCCGGGGCAGGCCGCCCAGAACGGCGGCGGCTCGTTCCTGATCCCCTACATCGTGGCGTTTATCCTGCTGGGGCTGCCGATCGCCTGGGTCGAGTGGGCGCTGGGGCGGTACGGCGGGCGGAAGGGGTTCAACTCGCTGCCGGGCATCTTCCGCAGCGTCTGGGGCCGCGACGCCGGCGCCTACGCGGGCGTCCTCGGGCTGATCATCCCGGTGATGATCTACATGTACTACGTGTTCGTCGAGGCGTGGTGCCTCGCTTACGCGTTCCAGTACCTCACCGGCGGCCTGCGGCTCGGCGCCAACCCAGGCGCTTACGAGGACCACTTCAACCATTTCGTCGGCATCAACCAGAACGGCAGCGCGTTCGGCACGTCGGCGATCTGGTTCCTGATCGTCTGCTTCGTCATCAACTTCGTGCTGATCTACCGGGGGCTGAGCAAGGGCATCGAGTGGTTCTGCAAATGGGCGATGCCGGCGCTGGTGATCTGTGCCTTGATCGTGCTGGTCCGCGTGCTGACGCTGGGGACGCCCAACCCCGACCTGCCCGACCAGAACCTGGTCAACGGCCTGGGCGCGATGTGGAACCCGGCCCGCGAGGGGCAGACGATGCTCCAGTCCCTCGCCCGCCCGGAGATCTGGGTCGCCGCCGCCGGCCAGATCTTCTTCTCCCTGTCCGTGGGCTTCGGCATCGTCATCACCTACTCCAGCTATCTCAAGCGCGACGACGACGTCGCGCTCAGCGGCATGACCGCCGCCGCGGGCAACGGCTGGTGCGAGGTTGCGCTGGGCGGCATGATCACCATCCCCGCCGCGTTCGTGTTCCTCGGCCAGGCCTTTGTCGACAACCCCCCCGGCACCTTCGGCATGGGCTTCGTCGCGCTGCCCAGCGTGTTCAACCAGATGCCCGCCGGTTCGTTCTTCGGCTTCCTGTTCTTCTTCCTGCTCTTCCTGGCCGCGGTGACCAGCTCGCTCTCGATGCTTCAGCCCGCGATCGCGTTCCTCGAAGAGGGCATCGGCGTCGATCGGAAGGTGTCGGTCACGCTCCTGAGCCTGATCACCGCGCTGGGGTCGGGGTTCATCGTCTATTTCTCTCAGAGCCTGCTCGCCCTCGACACGATCGACTTCTGGGTCGGCACGGTCTGCATCTACCTGCTGGCCACGATCCAGGTCGTGCTGTTCGCGTGGGTGCTGGGCATCAACAAGGGCCTCGAGGAGCTCCGCCGCGGCGCCGAGATGCCCGTGCCCGGCTGGATCGGGCCGATCATCAAGTATGTCGCGCCCGTTTACCTGTTGCTCTTGTTCGGGTGGTTCGTTTATGACCAGGTCCGCCAAACGCTGGACCCCGAGACGTCGTCTTACCTCGACACGATCGCGGAAAACCGGACCGCCCAGCTGAGTGTGGGCCTGGTCCTGCTGACCGCGGTCTTTTTCACGTTGTTGACCGTCCTGGCGGTCAGGCGGTGGCGGGAGAACGAAGCCGCTCAGCAGGAGGCCTCCTCATGACGGTTGCCGGCTGGATCATCTTGTTGGTCACGGTGGGCGGGATGACCGCGATGCTGGCGTGGTGCATCACCAAGGTCGTCACCACGCCCGGCGCGACCGAGCACATGCACAGCCAGGCCGACATCCACACCCCGGATGTCGACGAGGATTAGCCCCCGTTAGCCCCGGGCTTTGCCCGGGGTCAGGTGGTGCGGATATTTCTAACGCCGTTTTTTTTACGTCTTTCGTGTTGTTTCAGCCGCGACGTCCTCGTCGCGGTCCGCCGTGGCGGGACCCGTGAGACGACACGACCGCGACGAGGACGTCGCGGCTGAACAAAGCGTCGCCGGCGCCTGGATGGTGTGGCCAATGTCCGCACAACCTAAGCTCAACACGAACGATAGTTCGCCCCAACCCGTTCGATCACCTCGACCGCGTTGCCGATCCCGTCCTCGCGGGCGATCTCGGACGCGAGTTCGTTGGCCCGCCGCCGGTAATCCGCACGGCTGACGAGTTCTTTCAACCCCGCCGCCAGGCGCTTCGGGTTCAGCCGGCGCAGGGACTGGGGCCGCGGGCCGCATCCCAGCTCCCACACCCGTTTGGCCCAGAACGGCTGGTCCACCGCCTGCGGGCAGACCAGCGTTGGGCGCCCGACGCGTAACCCCGCGGCGGTGGTGCCCGCGCCGCCGTGGTGGACCACCGCGCTGACGTGCCGGAAGAGCGCATCGTGCGGTGCGCTTTCAATGACGTGCATGTTGGGGGGCGCGTCGATGTCATCCATGCCGCCCCAGCCCGTTGCGAGCAGCGCGCGCACCCCGGCGCGGCGGACAGCTTCGACCACGCGGCGGGCGATCCGGTCCGGGCGGCGGTCGGTCATCGACCCGAAGCCGATATACACCGGCGGCTCGCCCGCGCTGAGGAACGCCGCGAGCCTGTCGTCCGGCCGCCAGCCCGACGCCTCATCGAGGAACCAGTAACCGGTCATGTGGACATCCGCGTCCCAGTCGCTCGGACGCGGGACCACCGCCGGCGAGACGCAGCACAGCCGCGTCGCCAGCCGGCCCCGGAAGGCGCCCAGCGGCGCGAACCGCGGCCCTTTGCCCAACTCCAGCGTCTCCCGCCGCCAACGGTTGAGCATCCGGCCGTACACCAGCCGCGAGAGGCCGAAGACGTTGTACGACAGCCGGTTCAGCGGCCGGCCGAGGCTGCGGTTGCTGATCACGATCGGGAAGTCGCCGGTCGCAAACAGCGGGATCGGCGACGCGCAGATCGGCGCGGCGCCGGTCGCCTCGGCGACATCGACCGCCACGCTCATCTTCGGGTGATACACGATGGCGTCCGCCCCCTTCCCCGCGCGCCACGCCGCGTCCATCGTCCGCCGCAGCATCGGGCCGGTCAGCTCGCGCATCACCTTGCGGAGCACCAGCCAGTTGCCCGACAGCAGCTGCCGGATAAGCGGGTGCTGCATCAGGGTCTGCATATCGATCCCGACCGGCTGGAACCGCAGGCCGTGCTCGTCGACCCAGGCGGCGAAGTTGTCGGGCGCCGTGAGGGTGACGCCGTGCCCCCGCGCCTGCAGCGCCTTGCCCAGCGCGATGTAAGGCTGCACGTCTCCGCGCGTGCCTAAAGTCAGGACGGCGATCCGCATGGGGCAACTTTAAGTCTTTTCTCTTTTGAAGTCGTGGTCTGTCACCGACCCGGCGTCATCCGTGAGACGGCTCATCCCGCCGGACGATCAACGCGCCGCGAGGGGCGGCGACGCGGGCTCCGCCTCGACCAGGCGCGGGTAGCCCAGACGCGTGGCGACCATCGCGTTGATGCGGTGGTTGAGCCGCTCGACCGCCGGCTCGTTGCGTTCGAGGATGAGCCGGCCGGTCAGTTCCGACTCGCCCAGGCGGTCCTCGAACTGGCCGGAGGACTCGGTCAGCACCAGCGTCGCCTGCCACACCGAGGCCCCGATCCGCGCGCGGCCGGGCCGGTGCTTGATGAACATATAGCCGGCGCCGCTGTAGACGCCGATCTCCTCGCCGGCGGGCGAGTCGCTGGGCTCGAACACGACCAGCTGGATCGTGGCGTTGGTGGCGTCGGCGTCGATCGGCGTCTGGGCGGCGCTGGGCTTCCACAGCAGCCGGATCACGCACGCCTTGCTCGGGTCGTCCACCGGGCCCTCGAACAGCACAATCTTGACGCTGTTGGGCGTGGGGGCGCTGTAGATCGCGGTGTCAAAGTCGCCCTGCAGCACGGCGTCCGGATCGAACGCCGAACGCAGGTTTAACTCGCCCCCGGTCCCGCCGATGGGCGGGAGTTGGGGAAGCGTGCAGGCGCCCATCCCCAGGGCGAGCACCGACAGCAACAGGACCGGGCCGATCCGCCGCATCACGCCTCCGCGCCCTTCTCGACGGGCGCCGGCTCGGGCGTTTCGTCGGGCTTGTCCTCGCTCGCGGCGGCCGGGGCGCTCGTGTCGGCGGCGGTCTCGAACTGTTCGTGCTGATGGCGCACGCCCAGGCAACTGAGGGTGTCGCGCTCGACGATCGACCGCAGCTGCTCCCGCGGCACGCTCGGCAGGTGGGTGCCCTGGATCAACGTGTTGACCGAGTAGAGCGTGACGATCGCCTTCTCGGGCGTGCAGAACGGGAAGCCCGACCCGAACACGATCTGGCCCATCACCTGCTGCTGGTACGCCAGCAGCAGGGCGTTGTAGAGCTGCCAGGGCCGGTTGACGAGGTCCGACAGGTCCGCGAACACCGTCGGGTGCTTGCCGATCAGCGCGATCCCCTGGTCAATCCACGGCGCCCCCAGCGAGGAGATCGCCAGCTTCAGGTCCGGGAACGACCGGGCCACTTCGTCGAGCAGGTACGGCTGGCCGAATTCCATCTTGACGTCGCGGGCCAGGATCGGGTCGCACTCGATAAAGACAGGGACGCCTTTGGCTTCGCAGGCTTCATACAGCGTCATCGCCCGGGTGTCGGCCGGGTGGAACCCTTGGGCCGATGGGCTGACCGTGACGCCCAACAGGCCCAGCCCGAGGGCGGTTTCGAGCGAGGCGACCGGGTCGTCGGCCGTCGGGTCGATGCCGCCGAAGCCGACGTACCGCTTGGGGTTGCGGGCGACGTACTGGGCGACTTTCTCGTGCGGGATACGGGCGGCCAGCGCTTGAGAGGCGAAGCCGAGGATCACGGCGTTGCCGACCGGGCTCATGGCTTGGTCGTGGCTGTCGGTGGACGCGGCGGGCCGATGCCAGGGCTCGCCACGGCGGCGGCGCATCTGCGCCTCGACGGACGGGCCGAGCTGCTCGGCGGACTCCCAGATACGGGTGTTCAGGTCGACAATCATGAGGCGTGAAATAGTCTACCACGCCGCCGCGGGGGTGGGAAAAGCAGGAAAACAGGAAAGCAGGAAAACAGGAAATGAGGGGCTGGAAACCAGGAATCCCGGCCGCGGCAACGCCTCGCGGATCTCACGACGACCTGACCGGTCTCTTCCTTTCCTGCTTTCCTGTTTTCCTGCTTTCCTGCCTTTTTCCTGCTACGATGCGACGCCCGGACCCGACTTTCCCATCCATCTATTCGCAGGAGCGTATCGGCGATGGCCATTCCGATCGAAATGCCCCGGCTCTCGGACACCATGGAAGAAGGCACGCTCGTCAAGTGGCACGTGAGCGTCGGCGACGCGGTGTCCAGCGGCGATCATCTCGCCGATGTCGAAACCGACAAGGCCACGATGGAACTGCAGGCCTTTGACGACGGCACCGTGGCCAAGATGAGCGCCGACGAGGGGCAGACCGTGCCGGTCGGCGAGGTCATCCTCGTGCTGGCCGAGGCGGGCGAGTCGGTGGAGGACGCCGCCGCCAACGCCGGCGCGGCCAAACCCGCGTCCAAGGCGGCGGCCGGCGGAGCGACCGGCGCCCCCGAGCCCGCCGCCGCAACCGCGGTCGCCGAGGCCCCGCCCAAGCCCGCCGGCGGCGACGGCCGCGTCCGCATCTCGCCCCTGGCGCGCAAGCTCGCCGAGGAACGCGGCATCGACCCGGCGACCCTCACCGGCTCCGGGCCCGACGGCCGGATCATCAAACGCGACGTCCTCGCCGCCGCCCCCGGCGCCGCCGCGCCCCCGACGACCCCCGCCCCGTCCGCCCCCGCCGCAACCGCCCCGGCCCCCGCGCCCATCCCCGTCGCTGGCCTCGAGGCCAGGACCGTCGCCGTCTCCGGTATGCGCAAGACCATCGCCCGCCGGCTGGTCGAGTCCAAGACGCAGGTCCCCCACTTCCAGGTCAGCGTCGCTGTCAACATGGACCCGCTCATCGAGCTGCGCCAGACCCTCAACGCCCAGCTCGAATCGCAGGGCGTCAAGCTCTCGATCAACGACTTCGTCACCCGCGCCGCCGCCCTCGCGTGCGTGCAGCACCCGGACGTGAACAGCTCATGGATGGGCGACACGATCGTCTACCACGGCACGGTCAACGTCGGCGTCGCGGTGTCGCTGCCGGCCGAGAAGGGCGGCGGCCTCGTGGTCGCGACCGTACGCGATGTGCAGTCCAAGGGCCTGCGCCAGATCTCCGCCGACGTAAAGACCCTGGCCAACAAGGCGCGCACGTCCGGCCTCTCGCCCCAGGACATGAGCGACAGCACCATCACGATCTCCAACCTCGGCATGCCGCAGTACGGCGTCACGCAGTTCACCGCCGTCATCAACCCGCCCAACGCCGCGATCCTTGCCATCGGCGCCGCCCTGCAGAAGCCGGTCGTGCGCGACGGGCAGGTCGTGGTCGGCCACGAGATGAACGTCACCCTCTCGGGCGACCACCGCGTGATCGACGGCGCCATCGGCGCCGAGTACCTCGCCGCGTTCAGTCGGCTGCTGGAAAACCCGGCGTCGCTGCTGGTTTGACCCCGCCTACGCCATCACGCTCCTTCCATCCTTCTCGTTCCACGCCGCCCCGCGCCTGATCTTATCGGTCGGTCGTATAGCAAGTTTAAGCCGCCCGCGCGGTTGGCCGACTGTACCCATGAGACTGGGGTGGGGCCCGGAGTGCAGTCTTCATGTTGCGGATGGATTTACGGCGAGCCGCCTCGGGGATGAAATTGGCCTTACCGGTCCACAACCCCAGTGCGCCGTCGCGCGTGCTGCTGCGCGTGGGCTACACCCTGACCGAGGAAACCATCGCCAAGCTGATCGACACCGGCGTCAGGTCGGTCTGGGTCCGCTACCCGAGCCTGTCGTTCCTCGAGGATATTCTGGATGTCGAGACGCAGCAGAAACAAGCCGCGTTGGTTTCGACGATCAGCGACACCTTCGAGACGCTCCAGGGTGAGTCGGCCGCCAAACTGCCTTACGATCAGTACACCAACACCATCGGCGACATGATCGACCACATCGTCGGCAACCCGCGTTCGGCGGTGTTCCTCGGCGACCTGAGCGAATCCGACGACGGGATGATGCGACGCGCCGCAGCGGTGTCCTACCTGTCGATCCTCATAGGGCTCAAGCTCGAGATGTACATCGTCAAGCAACGCCCCCACGTCCCGCCCGATCGCGCCAAGGACGTGCTCAACCTCGGGCTGGGCGCCATGCTGCACGACGTGGGCGTGACGCAACTGCCCGAGGAGGTGCGCACGCGGTACCGCGAGCGGGGCGATGAGTCCGACCCCGCCTGGCGCGAGCACCCCCTGCTGGGGTTCCGCATGGTGCGGGGCCACATCGACCCCTCGGCCGCCACCGTCGTGCTGAACCACCACCAGCGTTTCAACGGCACGGGCTATTGCGGCAAAGGGATGCCCCAACTCAGCGGGACCAACATCCACATCTTCGCCCGGATCACCGCGGTGGCCGACGCATTTGACCGGCTCCGCCATCCGCCCGGCCACCCGGAGCAGCCCACCGTGTGGGTGCTGTCGGCGATCCTGACCACCGACGTCGCCAAGCTGTTCGATCCGTACGTGCTCCAGGCGCTGATGGAGGTCGTGCCGCCATACGCGCCGGGCACGGTGCTGCGGCTGAGCGACGACCGCTGGGCGGTGGCGATCGATCACAACTCCCACGACCCCTGCCGGCCGGTGGTGCAGATCATCTCCGACCCCGAGGAGTTGGCCCCGGACGCTGATGACCTGCCCCCGGGCCAGCGGCTCGACCTGAGCACCGCCCCGTCCGACCTGGCCGTGGCGTGGGCCGACGGCCGGGATGTGTCGGCCCACAATTTCCCTGCGCCGCAGTTGGCCGCCAACGTCCTGTCCGCGTCCTGGTGAGCGCCCGCGCGGCGGCGTCACCCGCCGAAGGCGGCGCGGAACGACGACGGGCTGGAGCCGGTCGCTTTCTTGAAGACCCGCGAAAAGTAGAACGGGTCGTCATAACCCACGGCTCGGGCGATGTCGCTGAGCTTCATCGTGGTCTGGGTCAGCAGGACCCCGGCCCGGTCGATGCGGCGCTCGTTGACGTACCGCATAGGCGGCCGGCCGGTCAGGGACCGGAAGACCCGGGAGAAGTGGGCCGGCGAATAGTTCGCCAGGTCCGCGAGGTCTTCGACGGTGATCGGCTCGTGCAGCCGGCGGTCGATGTTGCGTTGGATCATCGCCAGGTCGATCGGCTCGGCGCTGCGCGACAGCCCGTCAGCTGCGCGCAGGCGCTGGATGATCAGCCCCAGCAGGCTGGCCAGGCACGTGTCGGCGTGAAGCATGTCGCGCTCGCGGCGGGGCCGGCCGACGCGGGCGTAGGAGACGCTGACCAGTTCGAGGAACCGCGCGCGGATCGTCGGGTCGAGCCCCAGCGGCCGGGGCTGGCCGCCGCTGCGGATCGCGTCGGCCGCGGCGTCGGCGCAGCGGCCGCTGTAGTGGACCCACAGCCACGCCCACGGCTCGTCCCCGGACGTGTGGTACGCATGCGGCTCGCCGGGGGCGTAGGCGAACAGGTCCCCCGCCCGGCCGTGGTGCTCCACCCCGCCGATCACGGTCCGGAACGCCCCGCGCAGCACCCAGATCAACAGGTGGTCGTCCGGCCGGTCCCGTTGGGTGAACACCCGCGGCATATCGTCGAAATATCCAGCCGCGTTGACCCGCAATAATGCGGAAAAAAAGTTATCTGAGGAGCCATTCATAGCAGAATTATCCATGTTTTTGCGGGCCCTGTCCATGGCTTGCCGGGCCGCGTGGGCGACAATCAGGGCTTGGCGTCTGATCACCGAACACCGAATGGAGCCAGCCGATGTCGACCGCTGTGAGTCCCCGCCGTTTCCTTGATGGCCAACAGGCCGCCGCGTATGAGCGCGACGGCTACCTGATCGTTCGCGGGCTGTTCCGCGCCGATGAGATCGGGCAGATCCGCGATACGGTCCAGGCGACCGCCGACCGCGGCGAGCCGATCCCCGGCTGGGAGCCGGACCTCTCGCCGCAGGCCGCGGGCGACCCCCTCAAGCGCTACCCGCGCATGATGCACCCCCACCGTCAGTTCCCTGTCTGCCGACAGGCCCTGCTCGATCCCCGTATCCGTGACGTGTTGTCGGACCTGCTGGGCGAGGAGCCGATCGCGTGCCAGAGCATGTATTACTTCAAGCCCCCCGGCGCCCGGGGCCAGGCGCTGCACCAGGACAATTTTTACCTGCGGGTCAAGCCCCATTCCTGCATCGCGGCGTGGACCGCGATCGATCCGGCCCGGCCGGACAACGGCGGGCTCCACGTCTGCCCGGGCACTCACAAGATGGACGTCGTCTGCCCCGAGCAGGCCGACGCCCGCGAGAGCTTCACCACCCACCTGGTCCGCCCGCCCGCCGGCGTCGAGCCGATCCCGGCCGAGCTCGAGCCCGGCGACGTGCTGTTTTTCAACGGCAGCGTCATCCACGGCTCCTACCCCAACGCCTCGGCTGACTTGTGGCGTCGGAGCTTCATCTGCCACTACATGCCCCGCTCGGCGCGCGAGGTGGCGGTGCATTACAAGCCGCTGCTCGATTTCCAGGGACGCGAAATCGATCGCGTGTTCGTCACCGACGGCGGGCCCTGCGGCACGGAGCAGGACGCCCAATAGCCGGGCCGCGACGCGGCCCCAGATTTCCATCCGGTATCGCTTGGCCCCCATTTAGCCGCGGGGCTTGCCCCGCGTTCACCCGCCGCAAGCGGCGGGGCTAAATGGTCCAAAACAGTAGACCTGAGATGGATTGAGCTAAGCCGGCTGCGAGACCAGCGCGTCGCTGGTGCGGGCGTTCAGCGCTTTGACCAGTTCGTCGACGACCGGGCGCAGGAAGAACGAGCGTGACGGGACGATGTCGGCGCGGAGATGAGCGCGGGTGAGTTCATCGCCGATGCGCGGGCTCAGCGCGACGACCGCCACGTGATCCAGCGCTTCGCGCAGCCGCTCGTGCTGGTCCTGGCGCCGGGCGATCTGGAACAGCCGGGTCGCCTGCTCGACGTCGCTGAACGCCAGGGCGTCGATCTCGCCGGCGATGAGCCGGGCGACGAGCCGGGCGGTTTTCTGGTCCTGCTTCGGCGTGGGCAGGGCGTAGGGGAGCACCGGCGCGAGCTCGCAGCGCATCCACTTGAGGAACTTGAGCAGATCGGCCTGCCCGCTGAGCGTGTGCAGCTGGACGCCGACGCGTCGGCCGCGCAGGTCGAAACGCCGCAGGGTTTCGGGCAAGGTTCCGGTGTCGGAGCTGCGGGCGGCGGCGGTCAGGCCCAGGCCGGCCAGCGCTTTGGCGGCGCCGGCGCCGGCGGCGAAGTGCCGGACGCCGCTGAGGGCCGAGATCAGCGGCCAGTCGCGCCCAGTCCGCGCGGCGACGCGGACCACGGCCCGCACCCCGTCGGGCGTGAGCCAGACCATCTCCTGAAGCCGGCCGGCGAGGGCCTGATCGATCCAGCGGTTGACGTTGGCGTCATCCGCCGCCGGGCGCGTCAGGGCGAGCGGGCGCCGCACGGCTTTGGCTCCCCGAGCCGCGAGCAGGCTGGCGAACAGATCGAGCTTGCGGTGATCGGAAAACGCGATGCGGCGGCCCAACAACACCCGGCGCCCGGCGGCGTTCGCTCCCCAGCGCTCCCGACTTCCTGTCAGGGTGAAAGACCTCATGGTTCACATCCTTGTGAGATGAACAACACCTCAGAAAACGAAGTGCAAAAACGGGGCCAACCCGGTGGGGTTCGAAAATCCTCTGACGCAGGCTCCAAATAACGTGCGGCGAAGCGGGCAATGCGCGAAACACAGGCAGAAATATGATTGCACCCGCTTCCATAATTGTGCCGATAGAGAAAGTTAAGGCGCATCTGTTTGATTTGGGTTCAGCTCCCGTGAGTCTCTTGATATGTGCTTTAAAACCGGCGGCTGGCGCCGACCTCTGATTATTTTGTTGGCAGGGGTAGCCGGTTTCGCGCTCGACGCGCGGGCCCAGGAGGAAACCCGGATCCTCACCCCGCAGGCGGTCGACCCCCGCGGCGGGGCGGTGCCCCCGCCGATCTTCTGGACGCCCCAGAACCCGTTGCTCGGCTCCGGCCCGGGCGCGGCGGTGCTCAAGCCGTGGAAGGACCTTGAGCACGAGCTCTACCAGGAGCACAAGGTCGCGCTCAACATCTTTTACACGCTGATTTACCAGTATGCGTCCGCGGTCACCCGCGAGCCCCGCGACCTGCTCAGCGGCCGGTTCGACCTCGCCATGAACTGGGAGCTGCTGCACATCCCCAACGTCGGCCACAGCCAGTTCCAGTTCCTGTTGCGTTCCGGGCAGGTCATCGGGCACAACCGCAACACCGCCCTGGGCCGCAACGCGGGCGTGATCAGCGGGATCAACAACCTGCGGGATGAAGAGGCCGACACCTTCAACATCGTCTCCTGGACGCAGGGCCTCTTCGACGACCGCGCCGCGATCGTGATCGGGAAGATTCACCCCAACCAGTACATCGACCTGTCGCCGGTCGCCAACGACGAGTCCAAGCAGTTCATCGGCGGGCCGTTCGACGGGACTCAGACGATCCCCAACCTGGGCAACTACACCCCCGGCGTCGCCGTCTTGATCCATCCCAACGACGAGTTCTACACCCACACCGTGCTCAGCGACACCCTCGGGTCGCCCCAGACCGGCGTGCGTTCGGTCCTCGACGGCTTTTTCACCGTGAGCAACGAACTCGGCTGGACCCCGCAATTCAACGACGACCTCAAAGGCCAGTTCCGCATCATCAACTCGCACTCGTCCAACCGCTTGACCGAGGGCTACGGCTTCGCCCTGAGCGCCGACATGACCTACAAGGAGCGGTTCATCCCGTTCGTCCGGTGGGGCCGCAACTTCGCCACCAACATCGCGCCGTTCAAGGAGCAGTTCTCCGCGGGCTTCGGGATCATGAAGCCGTTCGGCCGGGGCGGGGACATGTTCGGCGCCGCCGTGGCGTGGTCGCGGTCCAACAACCCCTCCGTCCGCCAGGAAACCATGCTGGAGGTGTTCTACCGCATCCAGGTCACCGATATGCTTGAGTTGACGCCCGACCTGCAGTTCGTTTTCAACCCGGGCGCCCAGCCCGCGTCCGATCTCGTGGTCATCACCAGCCTCCGGCTCCGCTTCAAGTTCTGAGCCCCTGAGTCATAGCCGGCGGGCTACGCCCGCCTGGGCCAGGGCCGCGTAGCGGCCCGGCTATTGCGATGCGGCTTTGCCTTAACCGCCGCGTTGTGTTACACTTCGCGGCTCGACTAACCGGAAACCCACCCACGACGACGCTCGGGGCCGCTACCCGAGCATTTGCAGAGAGTTAGAGAGTACGTTATGTCCATTACCGCTGAACGGAAAACCGCGTTGATCGGCGAATTCGCCGTCGGCGACAACGACTCGGGCTCCCCCCAGGTCCAGATCGCCGTCCTCACCGAGCGGATCAACAGCCTCACGCAGCACATGCGTTCGCACCGGCACGACTTCGCATCCCGGCGCGGCCTGCTGCAGATGGTTTCCAAACGCAACCGGCTGCTCCGCTACCTCCAGCGGAAGAACCGGCCGGCCTATCTCGAACTGATCAGCAAACTCGGGCTGCGCAAGTAAGCGCAGCCTTTTTTGTCGCCGCCTAGTCGCCGGTCCGGACGCCGGCCAGAGGAGCGACGACAGTTGATCCGCCGCATCGAACCGCCGGTGCGTCAGACCCCCTGTCCTCTCTCCTGCCTGTGGGCGGCCTGGTTCATCACGACCGGCCATGAGCCCTCCCGGCTTCTGGCCCCCTCCCCACAGGAGTCATCCATGCCTCACCCCGAAGCCACCCGCGTTGAAATGCAGCTCGGCGGCCGGACGCTTTCGATCGAGACCGGCCACGTCGCCAAGCAGGCCGACGGCGCCGTGCTCGTGCAGTACGGCGAGACCGTCGTGCTCGGCACCGCCGTCCACGCCCCTCCGCGCGAGGGCCTGGACTTCTTCCCCCTCACCGTCGACTACCGCGAGAAGCTCACCGCGGCCGGCAAGTTCCCCGGCGGGTTCCGCAAACGCGAGGGGGCGCCCAACCAGAAAGAGATCCTCACCATGCGGAACATCGACCGGCCCATCCGGCCGCTGTTCCCCAAGGGCTACATCGACGAGGTCCAGGTCCAGTGCTGGGTCCTCGCCGCCGACGGACAGAACGAGCCCGACGTCCTCGCCGGCATCGCCGCCTCCGCCGCGCTGTCGATCAGCAGCGTCCCCTTCCAGGGCCCCGTCGGCAACGTCCGCGTCGGCCGCGTCGACGGCCAGTTCGTCATCATGCCCACCGTCGCCCAGAACGACTACTCCGACCTGGACATGCTCCTCTGCGGCCACGACGAGGGGCTCAACATGATCGAGGTCGGCGCCTACGAGCTGCCCGAGGACCAGATGCTCAAGGCCATCGAGTTCGGCTACGACCACGTCAAGCAGGTCGTGGCGATGATCAACGAACTGGTCGGCAAGGTCGGCAAGGAAAAGCAGGTCCCCGAGCCCTCGGTCAGCGACGAGGTCAAGACGGTCGTCAAGGACTTCGGCCCCGCCCTCAAGGCCGCCAAGACCACCGACGGCAACAAGGCCGACCGCGCCGACGCGGTGCGCCAGGCGACCAAGGACTTCCTCGCCGCCAACTTCCCCGAGCCCCCCGCCGAGGCCGGCGTCGGCGTGCACAAGCAGTGGGAGTCCCGCTTCAAGCAGGCCAAGACCGCCGTGCACGACCTCGAGGAAGACATCACCCGCGAGATCATCCGATCGGGCAGCCGCACCGACGGCCGGGCGTTCGACGACCTCCGCGCCATCGAGTGTGAAGTCGCGATCCTCCCCCGCGTCCACGGCTCGGGCCTGTTCACCCGCGGCGAGACCCAGGCCCTCGTCACCGCCACCCTCGGCACCGGCAAGGACGAGCAGATCGTCGACGGCCTCGGCGAGGAATACTCCGAGAAGTTCTACCTCCACTACAACTTCCCCCCCTTCTCCGTCGGCGAGGCCAAGCGCATCACCGGCCCCGGCCGGCGCGAGATCGGCCACGGCAAACTCGCCGAGAAGGCCCTGGTCCCCATCCTCCCCGAGCCCGATCAGTTCCCCTATACCGTCCGCCTCGTCTCCGACATCATGGAGTCCAACGGCTCGTCCTCCATGGCGTCGGCGTGCGGCGGCACGCTCGCCCTCATGGACGCCGGCGTGCCCATCAAGGCCCCCGTCGCCGGCATCTCCATCGGCCTGATCCAGGCCGATGAGCCCGGCCAGGAGGACTGCTTCCTCACCGATATCCAGGGCGAGGAGGACCACTTCGGCGACATGGACTTCAAGGTTACCGGCACCCGCCAGGGCATCACCGCCATCCAGCTCGACCTCAAGATCCGCGGCCTGAGCATGGAGCAGATCGCCAAGACGTTCGAGCTCGCCCACAAGAACCGCGTCCAGATCATCGAGCAGATCGAAGCGGTCCTCCCCGAGCCCCGCGCCCAGTTGGCCGAGACCGCCCCGCGGCTGCTGTCGACCAAGATCCACCCCGACAAGATCGGCAAGCTCATCGGCCCCGGCGGCAAGACCATCCGCGCCCTCGAGGCCGACACCGGTGCCAAGATCGAGATCGAGGAGGACGGCACCGTGCTCATCAGCGGCGTCGGCGCCGGCAAGGCCGAGGCCGCCCTCGAAGAGGTCGAGAAGCTCTGCGCCGAAGTCAAGGTCGGCCAGCTCTACACCGGCACCGTCACCACCATCAAGGACTTCGGCGCCTTTATCGAGGTCATCCCCGGCCAGGACGGGCTCTGCCACATCAGCGAGCTCAAGGACGGCTTCGTCGAGAAGGTCAGCGACGTCCTCAAGGTCGGCGACAAGGTCCGCGTCAAGGTGCTGCTCATCGACGACCAGGGCCGCGTCAAGCTGTCGCGCAAGGCCGCGCTCAAGGAAGAGGGCGTCGAAGAGGCGGAAGAAGCCAACGCCTGATCCGAACTTGGTCATCGAAGTGCCCGTTGAAGTCGCCCAGGCCGACGACGGGAGCTGTAGAAACGATTGGCTTTACCTGAGCCCCCCCGCCCACGGGGACACGGTCAACGATTTCGGTTGATCGTGATAGCCGGGCCGCTACGCGGCCCCGGACCAGGCGGGCGTAGCCCGCCGGCTGTTGGCTGTTCAGACCTTCAACTGCACGTCCGGCCCGAGGTGATCGCGATAGCGCTGCCGGATCGGCTCGACGACCTGAGCGAGGAACGCGTCGACCTGCTGGGGGGCGCGGCCGACGTACTGCGAGGCGTCGAGCACGGCGGCGAGGTCGATGCCGTCGAACATCGGCTCGCTCCGCAGGCGTTCGAGCAGGTCATTGGCGGCGCCCTCCTGCTTGACCCGGGCGGCGGCGGCCTGGCTGTGCGTGCGGATGACCTCGTGCACCTCCTGGCGGTCGTGGCCTTTCTGAGCCGCCGCCATGATCAGGTTCTCACTGGCCATGAACGGCAGTTCGGCGGCGAGGTTCGCGGCGATCGTCTTCTCGTACACCACCAGCCCCGAGGTAATGTTGATCGTCAGGTCGAGCACGCCATCGATCGCCAGGAACGGCTCGGGCAGGGTCAGCCGGCGGCAGCTCGAATCGTCGAGCGTGCGCTCCATCCACTGCTCAGCGGCGGTGACGAAGGGCGTCTGGGTCATGCCGATGACGAACCGCGCCAGGCCGCAGACCCGTTCGCAACGCATGGGGTTGCGCTTGTACGCCATCGCGCTCGAACCGATCTGGCTCGCCTCGAATGGCTCCTCGATCTCCTTGCGGTTGGCCAGCAGGCGCAGGTCGGTCGCCATCTTCTGGCACCCCGCGGCGACGGCGGCGAGGCTCGACACGACCAGCCCGTCGACCACGCGCGGGTAGGTCTGGCCGGTGACCGGGAGGCGCCGGTCCTCGGGCCAGCCCATCTTGCGGGTGATGAGCAGGTCGAGCCGGTCGACCTTGTCGTGGTCGCCGTGGAAGAGCGCGAGGAACGACGCCTGGGTGCCGGTGGCGCCCTTGATCCCTCGGAAGCGGAGCGTGTCGAGACGGTGCTCGATCTCCTCGAGGGCGATGGCCAGGTCCTGGGCCCAGAGGGCGGCGCGTTTGCCGACGGTGGTGGGCTGGGCGGGCTGGTAGTGGGTGAACCCGAGGGTGGGCAGGGCGCGGTGTTGAACGGCGAACGCGGCGAGCCGATCGATCGTGGCCGCGAGCTTGCGGGCGACGAGGGTCAGGGCGTCGCGGAGCTGGATGAGTTCGGTGTTGCAATTCACGAACTGGCTGGTGGCGCCGAGGTGGATGATCTTGCGGGCGTCGGGGGCGGCGTCGCCGAGGGCATGGACGTGGGCCATGACGTCGTGGCGGAGTTTTTTCTCGTAGGCGGCGGCGGCGGCGTAGTCGATGGGCTGGTCGACCGCGGCCCGCAGCTCGGCGAGCTGGGCGTCGGTGATGGGCAGGCTCAGCTCGGCCTCGGCCTCGGCGAGCGCCAGCCAGAGCCGGCGCCAGGTGGTGAACTTTCGCCTGGGTGACCAGATCGCCTGCATCGCGGCCGAGGCGTTGCGGCTGGCCAGGGGCGAAACGTACTGCAGATCGTGGTCCATCTTGCTTCCTGCTCGGTTGACCGCGCGGGGCCGGACCGGCATAGTAGCAGTATCGTTTGACGGTGTTCAGCGGCGGGTCGGCCCCGCCCGTGGGTTTCTCGCATGACCAGCACGGCCGAGCACGAGCTGCTCTCGCAAATCCGCCGCGGCAACCAGGCGGCCCTGGGCATGCTGCTCGAGGCCCAGCAGGGCCGGCTCTACGGGGTCATCCTCCGCATGGTCGCCAACCGCGACGACGCCGCCGAGCTCACCCAGGACACGCTGCTGAAGATCATCCAGAACATCGGCTCCTACCGCGGGGAGGCCGCCCTGTCGACCTGGATGGTCCGCATCGCCATGAACCAGGCGATCTCCCACCTGCGCAAACGCAAGCTCCGCCGGGCCGTCAGCCTCGACGCGGGGCCGGCCGGCGCCAACAATAATGGAGATGACCAGGCCACCGTCCTGCGGCATCGCCTGGCGGACCAGCGGGAACCGTCTCCCGAGCAACGCGTCCAAACCAGGGAGATGACCGACCGTTTGCTCGACGCCGTGGCCGGGCTCGACGACGAGTTCCGGGCGGTGATCGTGCTTCGGGATTTCGACCAGATGGACTATCAGCAGATCGCAGAAGTGCTTGACCTGAAAATCGGGACCGTCAAGAGCCGGCTGTTCCGGGCCCGGCTGGCGCTGCGGGAGCAGCTTCAGCGGGCGGACCAACCGGCCGATGAGCCCCGACGGGAGGCGGCCGATGGCTGAACCCGTATATGACGAAAACCTGATGCTCGGGTACGTCGAGGGCGAGCTGAGCGACGAGGAGCGCCGCCGGTTCGAGCTCCAGCTCGACGCCGACCCGGCCCTGCGCCGGCTGGTGGAGGACCTGGCCCGCGACCGCGCCGCGCTGCGCGCCGTGCCCAGGCCCGATCCGCCGCGCAACTTCGCGCAGGACGCGATCCACCTGCAGGAGCGGAGCCTGCTGCTGGGCGAGCCCGATGCGCCGCCGATCCCGGAGAACGAAGACCCGGCCGCGGTGCGGACGTTCCGGCTGACGCGGGTGCTCGCGTCGTCGGCGATCGCGGCGCTGGTGCTGATCTGCGGGGGGGTGCTG
>JANQFR010000035.1 GCA_028277745.1 Phycisphaeraceae bacterium | reverse complement strand
GGGGGGGGAGGGGGATAGGGTTTAAGGGTGTAGGGTGTAGGTGTAGGGGGCGCGTAAGAAAATCCAGATGGGGGCCGACGATTGTCCATCGCCGGGGGCGACGCGCGGGGGTATGGTTGGCGTCTGTTCATCTCAAGGAGCCTGACATGCTGCAGCCCGAGCCGACCGTCGGCGACACGTCCTGGTTCACCCGCGACCGCTTTGGCCTGTTCATCCACTGGGGCCTCTACGCCCTGCCCGCCCGGCACGAGTGGGTCAAGCACAAGGAAGAGATCCCCGACGAGGTCTACGAGAAATACTTCAAATACTTCGACCCGGACCTGTACGATCCGGGGCTTTGGGCCGACGCCGCCGCGGGCGCGGGCATGAAGTACTTCGTGGTGACGACCAAGCACCACGAGGGCTTCTGCCTCTGGGACTCGAAGCTCACCGAGTACAAGGCGACCAACACCCCTTACGGCAAGGACCTGCTGCGGCCGATGGTCGACGCGTTCCGCTCGCGCGACCTGCGCGTCGGGTTCTACCACTCGCTGATCGACTGGCATCACCCGCACTACCTGGTCGATCCGTACATCGGCCCGTACCGCAACGCCGAGGACCGCGCCGCGATGAACGAAGGGCGCGACCAGATGAAATACGCCGACTACCTGCACGGCCAGACCCGCGAGCTGCTCACCGAGTTCGGCGACGTCGACATCCTCTGGTACGACTTTTCGTATCCGCAGCGCGGCCCGGAAGGCAAGGGGCGCGACGCCTGGCGCAGCGACGAGCTGGTGAAGCTGGTGCGCGAGCTTCGGCCGAACATCATCCTCAACGACCGGCTCGACCTGCCCGACACGCCCGGCGCGTGGGACATGAAGACCCCCGAGCAGTTCCAGCCGCGGCGGTGGGTGCACGTCGACGGCAAGCCGGTGGTGTGGGAGGCGTGCCAGACGTTCAGCGGGTCGTGGGGCTACCACCGCGACGAGGCGTCGTGGAAGAGCGTGGAGCAGCTGCTGCTGATGCTGATCGACTCGGTGAGCAAGGGGGGCAACCTGTTGCTGAACGTCGGGCCGACCGGGCGGGGCGAGTTCGATGAGCGGGCGCTGGACCGGCTCAGCGGGATGGGGGCGTGGATGAAGCGTCACGGCCGGTCGATCTACGGCTGCACGCAGGCGCCGGCCGAGTTCGCCTGCCCGCAGGACTGTCGGCTGACGTACAACCCGACGACCCGGCGGATGTACATCCACGTGCTCGCCTGGCCGTTCAGGCACCTGCACCTGTACGGCCAGGCGTGGGCGGACCGGGTCGAGTACTGCCAGCTGCTCAACGACGCGTCGGAGGTCCGGGCCAAGGGGCTTGAGCAATGGCAGGAGAACCTGGGCGGCGAGGCGGGCGAAGACGAGCCGAGCGTGACGCTGTCGCTGCCGATCCGGAAGCCGGACAACGCGACGATCCCGGTGATCGAGGTGTTTCTGAAGGAGTGAGGAAGCCCAGGGATTGCAATCCCTGGGCTTCGGGGCCTCGTTTATGATGGGTCCATGACCGAGACCGCCCCGATCCTCGTCAACGGCGAATGGCGCGGCGCCGAGGCGTCGGACGTGTTTCACACCATCGACCCGGCGACCGGCGAAGCGCTGACGCCGGCGTACCCGGTCAGCCGATGGTCGGACCTCGACGCGGCGCTGGACGCGGCGGCGTCGGCCTACCGCGCGATGCGCGGGATGGGCGGCGAGGCGTTCGCCCGATTCATCGCGTCGTACGCCAGCCTGATCGAGGCGGACGCCGACGGGCTCACGGCGATCGCGCACCGGGAGACCGCGCTGGACGCGGCGCCGCGGCTGCGCGACGTCGAGCTGCCGCGCACCCTGCAGCAACTGCGGCTCGCGGCCGAGGCGGCGCGGGACGGCGGCTGGGCGCTGCCGACGATCGACACCGAGCACGACATCCGCAGCTGCCTCGGGCCGATCGGGCCGGTGTGCGTGTTCGGGCCCAACAACTTCCCGTTCGCCTACGGCTGCGTCAGCGGCGGCGACTTCGCGGCGGCGATCGCGGCGGGCAACCCGGTCATCGGCAAGGCCCACCCGGCCCACGCGGGCGTCGACCGGCGGTTCGCCGAGCTGGCCCGGCAAGCCGCCGAAGACGCGGGCCTGCCCCCCGGCGCGGTGCAGTTGCTTTATCACATGGGCGCGGAGGACGGTCTGAAGATGGTCGCCGACCCTCGCAACGCCGCGATCGGGTTCACCGGCGGCAAGCCCGCGGGCCTGGCGATCAAACGGGCCGCGGAAGACGCGGGCAAGCTCGCGTACCTAGAGATGTCCAGCGTCAACCCGGTGGTGATCCTCCCCGGCGCCCTGGCCGAGCGGTCGGCGGCGATCGCCGATGCGCTGCTCGACAACCTGCTGATGGGCACCGGCCAGTTCTGCACGTGCCCGGGGCTGGTCTTCCTGGCGGCGGGCGAGCCAACCGAGGCGTTCCTCGCCGCGGTGGCCGAGCGGCTGAGCAACGCCCCCGCGGGCACGCTGCTCACGCCGGGCCTGGTTGACAACCTGACCCGGGCGGTCGGCTTGTGGGTCGGCGCCGGCGCTGACCTGCTCACCGGCGGCAAGCCGATCCCGGGCGGGCGCTGCGCGTTCGAGAACACCGCGGCGCGCGTCAGCGGCGACCGGTTCCTCGACGACCCCCAGACGTTCCAGACCGAAGCGTTCGGCAACGCGTCGCTCTATGTCGTGTGCCGGGACGTCGAGCAGATCGCCGCCGCGGTGCGCCGGCTCGAAGGCAACCTGACCGGCTCGATCTGGTCGCGCGGTGACGGCTCCGAAGACGAAGCCTACCGTCTCATCGAGCCGGACCTGCGACAGCACGTGGGGCGGATGCTCAACGACCGGATGACCAACGGCGTGACGGTGACCGGCGCGATGAACCACGGCGGGCCCTACCCCGCGACCGGGCACGGCGGGTTCACCGCGGTGGGCGTGCCGGCGTCGCTGCGCCGGTTCGCGATGCTGCGATGCTACGACCACGTCCGTCACGACCGGCTGCCCCCGCTGCTGCAGGACCCCAACCCGACCGGCCGAACATGGCGGATGATCGATGAGGCCTGGACGCAGGCCGACGTGGGAAGCCCTACACTGCGGGGATGATCCACGAGGCGTTCCACGACGACGGGGCCTATCGACAGGCGAAACGGAAACGGGACGTACTGGTCGGGACGGTGGGCCGGGCGGTGTCGTGGAAGCCGATGGCCGAGCCGCGCGACGGGACCAGCGTGGTGATGCCGCTGTACGCCGGGCTGGGCCGGGTGCTGATCGCGAACCTGAAGCTGCTGGAGCGGCAGGAGCTGGCGCCGTATGAGGTGATCGTGGTCAGCGATCAGGACGCATCGGCGCTGGGCAACCTCGAAAACGAGGTGCGCAGCAGCTTCACCGAGATGCAGGTGCGTTTCGTCTATCCCGGCAAGCTGGCCAGGACGCTGATCGGTCGGGTGAAGTCGTACGAGGCGACGCGATGGCTGCTCGTGGCGACCGGGCTGGCCGAGGCGTCGACGCGTTATGTGTTGCTGCACGAGCTGGACGCGTTGCTGACGGACGGGGCGTGGCTGCGGCGGCGGTGCGACGCGATCGCGGAGCGGGAGGACCACTTCCTGGGCTGGCGGCCGGCGGTGGACGGCGGGCTGACCGAACTGGACGGGCTGGCCGATGGGCATGAACTGTTGCTGGACGCGGCGAACCTGCGGGCGCGTTGCAGCCCGGCGGACGGGTTGGAGCACGTGACGCTGTACCGCGGCCGGCGGATGGCGCTGGGGGCGTGGGTTTACCCACAGACGATGGCGGGGCGCTCGTCGGTGCTGAGCGACGAGGCCGAGGCGGTGGTGTGGGCCGGGCGCGCGGTGGAGCAGTACGTGCGGCTGGGCTGGGAGCCGGGCCTGGCCCTTGGCGCGCACAACGACGTGATGATGCTGGCGTACCTGCGTTACGTGGGAGGCGAGCCGGGCGTGCTGTCGCAGGCGACGACCGCGTTCGAAGCCGCCAAGGGCGGGGCGGTCGAGATGATGGAGCTGGTCATGGACGCGCGCGGGCTGACCCGCGGGCAGGTCATGGGGCTGGCCAAACAGGCGGACCGGCTGGAGCGGGCCTGCGGCCGATCGATGCCCAAGGAGGTGCGGGCGTACTTTCAGGCGGCGTTGCGGTTCGTCGAGCGCGAGGCGTAGCGTCTACCCTTTAGCCCCGGGCTCTGCCCGGGGTTTGTGGGCGTTTCTTTCCCCGGGCGGAGCCCGGGGCTAACGGGACCGAGGCGTCACACTTATTGATCTTCCGTCACAGGCGTCGTCGGCAGGAACTGGACCTTCAGCCGGACGGGCACGCGGCGGGGCAGCGCGGCGAGCGGGGTCGGCTCGGCGAGGGGCAGCTGCGGCTCGAGGATCAACCCATAAGCCAGTTGCCGGCCTCCGGCCGAATCGTAGTAGCCTTCATACACACCACGCTGACGGTCGAGCCGTTCGTTTTCCGCCACCGGCGCGGCTTTGCCTTTAGAAACCGGTCCATCGTCCCGCAGCCAGAACGTGCCCTTCACCTCCAGGTTGGCCCGCTGCCCGGCCCGGCTGTTGAGGTGCGTCAGCAGGATGGGGACCTGGCGGTCCTCGACGACCAGCAACAGCTCGCGCTCAGCGTCGGCCGGCGGGGCGGCGTCTTCCTGGTCGAGTGGTTCAAGCCTCATGTCCCCGGCCACGGCGGGCGCGGCGGGGCCATCGACGCCGAGTTGTTCATCGACGCCGTCGGCGGCCCGCTCCTTAACCACGTAGGTCAGCGCACGGCGGGACGCGGGTTCATCCACGATCTCCACGCGGTTGTCCCGCGCCCAGGCGTACAGCTCGCGCGTGGTCTGCATCGGGCTGTCGGTTTCGACGTTGACCATGACAGCGTCGGCGTCGGCGTCGAGGCTGGGGCCCTCGACGGTTTCGCCGAGCGCTTCCATGACCGCGGGTTCGCCGCCGGCCAGGGTCGTCGCCTCGGCGGCCTTCGCGGCGTCTTCATGCGCCGCTTCCAGCGCATCGGCGAGCGCAAGGCGGGCGGGGAGATCGATTTCGGGCGCCGACGGCATGTGCGATGCGATCGGCGGCGGCGCGTCGGCGGGCGCGGGCGTTTCGGCGGCCGCGATCGCGGAGCGGTCCGTCGTTCGCATCTTGAGCGCGTCCGGCGCCGGCTTCACGCTGGAGGCCACCCGCGGCCCGCCGCCGGACCCGCGGGTCAGGTCGAACAGCCCCG
>JANQFR010000009.1 GCA_028277745.1 Phycisphaeraceae bacterium | reverse complement strand
GCTGGCCCGGCGTAAGACGCCGATCAAGGCGTTGCTGCTCAACCAGTCGTTCGCCGCGGGGGTGGGTAACTGGATCGCCGACGAGGTGCTGTACCAGGCGGGCGTCGCGCCGCAACGGCTGGCGAGCGACCTGTCGGCGGATGAGGCGCGGGCGTTGCGCATGAAGCTGCGCGCGGTGGTGAAGAAGGCGTGCGACGTGGATGCGGACAAGGAGCGTTTCCCCCGGTCGTGGCTGTTCCATGACCGCTGGGGCAAGAACCACGGCGCCGTCACCGCCGCGGGCGAGTTGATCGTGTTTGACGAGGTCGGCGGCCGAACCACCGCCTGGGTCCCGTCCCGGCAGCGTTGAGTCACTCCGCGGCCGACGCCTCCGACTCCGCTTCGCGCTCGGGCGCGACGCCGACCCAGTTGTCGCGCGTGTCCACGCGGTCGTCGGCGCCGAAGTGGATCGTGGCGATCGCCCGGGGGCACACCAGGTCGATGCTGCGGGTCCGCTCGAGTTCGAGTTCGACCGGCCCGTCCGGGGCCCGCCGCAGGCTCAGCGAGCACCCCGGCGTCAGCGGCGCCGACAGCTGGCTGTACCGCGACCGGCTGCGGAAGGTCTTGACGACGATCACCTCCGGGCCGGTGCAGGTGATCACCACGTCCTCGGGCAGCAGCTCCACCTTCAGCCCCGGCTGCTCGTGCGAGGCGTCGAGCGTCAGCTTGATCGGCTCGATCGGCTGGTGCTCGACGTTGAACACCGCGACGTACTTTTCGGTGTAGTCCACGAGGTAGCCGGGCAGTTCGAGCGGCTGCTGGGTCGGCTCGGTCGGCGACGCGAGCTTGAGGATGACCGGCCGGCCGATGTGGGCCTCGAGCATCGGCTCGTAGGCGTTGCCCGCGGCGCCCAGCAGCGTCTGGCCGATCTCGTTGACCTGCCCCTGCTGGCTGGCGATGGTCGACCCCGGGCGGGCCTTGGCGAACTGGCCGATCAGGGCGGTCAGGGCCTTGCTGAACGCGTCGCGCAGGGTGTTGACGAAGTTGCGGAACCCCCGGATCGACCGGCGGATCAGGCCCGGGGCGTAGCTGCGGCGGACCTGGGCCCGGCGTTGGGCCTTCTCCTGCTCGGTCAGGCTGTCCTCGGTCCGGCAGATCGCCAGGCAGTTGGCCAGCTCGCTGTCGTAGATCAGGGCGCTGCGCTTGTGCAGCCCGCGGCGGGTGGTGTAGGGGGCGTCGAACTCCAGCTCGATCCCGGAGCTGTAGACGATCAGGTCGCCCCACAGCGCCTTGCCGGCGGTGGTGAGGTAGCCGACGTGGTAGCCGCTGAGCAGCTTGAGGCACTTGTCCTTGCGGCGGACCTTGAGCACGACGCTGACGATCGCCGCAAGGAAGATGAACAGGATGGTGAGCGGGAACGCGTTGTCCAGCAGCACCGCCCACAGCCTCGGGCCGGCCTCGGGGGGCGGCGGGGCGTCCTGGGCCAGGATCAGAAGGTCAAGCATGACCGTCGGTTGTAACGATCCGCGCCCGGGCCGACAAGTCCGGGTTTGCGTGGTCCGGCCGGATGATTACAATACGCGGCTCGCTGTTGAGACCGAACCGAGGACCGTTCCGCCATGCCCAAGCTCAAGTCGCACAAAGGCCTGCTCAAGCGCGTGAAGATCACCGCCAAGGGCAAGGTGAAGTGGAAAAAGCCGTTCAAGGGCCACCTGATGAGCTGCAAGAGCGGCGACAAGCTGCGCCAGCTCCGCGGCACGGCCCTGGCCAAGAGCGGCGACATCCGCCGGCTGGAAAAAATGTTGCACCGGCCCCTCAAGGCCGTCGACGCCCAGGCCTGAGCCCGGCCGCCGCGTCATACACCCCGCGAGCCGGGCCCCAAGCGTCGTGAAACCCACGACCCCCGTCCTCGCCCAGATGGAGCAGCCCCATGCCCCGCGCACAGAAGGGCGCCGCCCGGCGCCAAGCCAAGAACCGGGTCTTCAAGCTCGCCAAAGGCAACCGCGGCGCCCGCCGCACCCAGTGGCGCAAAGCCCAGGAAGCCGTCACCCGCGCCGGCGTCTACGCCTACCGCGACCGACGCAACATCAAACGCGACTACCGCGCCCTGTGGATCACCCGCATCTCCGCCGCCGCGAAGATGCGCGGCCTCAACTACAGCCAGCTCATCCACGGCCTCAAGCTCGCCAACATCACCCTCAACCGCAAGATGCTCTCCGAGATCGCCATCCACGATCCCGAGGACTTCGACGCGATCGTCGAGCAGGCCAAGGCCGCTTCCGCCTGACCCCGTTAGCCCCGGGCTCCGCCCGGGGGCTAAAGGACCGAGGCGCTATGTCCACCAACGGCGATCTATCCCGCGAAGCCTGGCGGCTGTTCCGGATCCTCTCGGAGTTCGTCGACGGCTTCGAGACGATGTCCGACATCGGCCCGGCCGTGACCGTGTTCGGCTCGGCGCGCACGCAGGAGGACGACCCGGTCTACCAGCAGGCCGTCGAGTGCGGTCGGCGGCTGGTCAAAGAGAACTTCGCCGTCATCACCGGCGGCGGGCCCGGCATCATGGAGGCCGCCAACCGCGGCGCCAAGGAGGCCGACGGCGTCTCGGTCGGGCTCAACATCAACCTCCCCATGGAGCAGGACCCCAACCCCTACCAGACCCACGAGCTCGACTTCCGCTACTTCTTCGTCCGCAAGGTCATGTTCGTCAAGTACGCCAGCGGGTTCATCATCTTCCCCGGCGGGTTCGGGACCATGGACGAGTTCTTCGAGTCGATCACCCTGATCCAGACCCTCAAGATCGAGCCGTTCCCCGTGGTCTGCGTCGGGCACGATTTCTGGGACGGCCTGATCGACTGGATCAAGCAGACCATGCGCGACCGGTACGAGACGATCAGCCCCAGCGACCTCGGCCTGTTCCACGTCACCGACAGCGTGGAGGAGGCGGTCCAGATCGTCACCGACCGGTTCGACGCCGAGGCGTTCAAGCGTCAGGCGTTCCCGACCATGCCGGAAGAGACCCAGCGTCGCGCGTCGCGCGTGATGCCGATGCCCCGTACCCCCGACGAGTCCTGACCGCACGTCCAAGCCGGTTCTGAGCGGAGCGAAGATCCGGATCTTCGCTCCGCTCAGAACCGGTTTTGGCGTTTTCGCCTGTCAGATCCCGCGCCAATCCTCGTATCGGCGGCTGACCGTTTAAAATGGTTTCGTGGCCAAAGACGAGGAACCCACCGTGCCCGCAACGCAGACGGAGGACGTGACCGTCCTGTCCGACGGACTGCCCCCTCCCCCCGCCGATGCGCCCGAGGTGCCGGACTACCAGATCACCGGCCGGCTGGGCGAGGGGGGCATGGGCGTGGTGTGGAAGGCGGTGCAGCTGTCGACCCGCCGCGAGGTGGCGCTGAAGCTGTTGGCGCCCTCGGCGTTCGGCTCGGCGCGGGCGATGCAGCGGTTCGAGCGCGAGGTCGAGCTCGCGGCCCGCCTCGAACACCCCAACATCGCGCGGGTCTACGAGTCGGGCCTGACCCGCGGCGTCCACTACTACGCCATGCAGCTGGTCGACGGCCTGCCGCTGGACCGCTACGTCGAGGCGTTCAAGCTCGACAAGCGGCGGGTCCTGTCGCTGATGCGCAAGGTCTGCGACGCGGTGCAGTTCGCCCACCAGCGCGGGATCATTCACCGCGACCTCAAGCCCTCGAACATCGTCGTCACCGACGCGGGCGAGCCGTACCTGCTGGACTTCGGCCTCGCCAAGGGGATGCTGGAGGCGGACCACGGCAGCGACATCTCGGTCGACGGCCAGGTCGCGGGCACGCCGGCGTACATGTCCCCCGAGCAGGCGGCGGGGCGGATCACCGAGCTGGACACCCGCACCGATATCTACTCGCTGGGCGTGATCCTCTACAAGCTGCTGATCGGCGCGATGCCCCACGACCTGACCGGCTCGTACGTAGAGATCATCAAGCGGATCGGCGAGCAGGAGGTCCGCCGCCCGCGCGACGCGTCGCGCAGCGGCGACCGCACGACCACCACCGTGATCGACCGCGAGCTGGAGACGCTGCTGCTCAAGGCGCTGGCCCGGGAGCGCGAGCAGCGCTACAGCTCCGCCGACGAGATGAGCCGCGACCTGGGCAACTACCTCAGCGGCGACCCGCTGATCGCCAAGCGGCCGACGGTGACGTACGTGCTGCGCAAGCGGCTGGTCAAGCACCGGGTCGGGGCGGCGATCGCGGGCGGCCTGGTGCTCCTCGCCGCCGCCGCCGTCGGGGCCGGGGCGTACTGGCTCTACCACCGCCCGGTCGAGCTGCGGGTCAGCTCCAACCCGGCCGGCGCCCAGCTCAAGATCAATGGCCAACTCAAGCTCGGCTGCGGCGTCACCCCCTGCCGCGCGGAGCTCGGCCCGGGCACGCACACCATCGAACTGGTCCTCCCCAATCATTATCAGGCCCAGCCCCGAACCGTTCACGTCAAGTGGGGACGGATCACCGGCGACGCCTACGAGCCGATCGTCCTGGCCCCCGAACGCCGCACCGTTCTTTTCACCACCGACCCCTCACCGGCTCAGGTCCAGGTCCGCCGTGAAGACAGCGGCGAGGTCCTGGAGAGCTTCACGAGCCCGAAGATCGTCGAACTGCCCCGCGGCCGATACGTGCTTCACTACGGCGGCGGCGAGGATGTCGCTCAAGAACCTTCGACCCCGGGCTATACGCTGGGGGTCAGAGGCGACACCGCTCCGCTGACGGTTCATTTCAACCTGTTCACCCAGAAGCTGTCGTATCACTGAGCGGGCCAATCCATGCACTTCGTAGCCGCGACGTCCTCGTCGCGGTCCGCTGTGGACGATACGACCGCGACGAGGACGTCGCGGCTGAAAACGACATGAGTAACGCCGCTACTCGATCAGCAGCGGCAGGATGACGATATCCTTATCGTTCTTCGCAAAGATCTGGTCGTTCGCGGGGTAAACGCCTTCCCCGCCGCGGGCCCTCGGGGTGTCGGAGAACGTGGCCGAGCCATCGCCGTACGCCAGGTGTTGCCCTTTTTCGTTGCCCTCCCGGCCGTGGATGTTGCTGTTCACGAAGGGGGGGTTATCGAATGGCGGGTTGCAGCACGCCGGGCCGCGGTCCGCGACCACCACAAGCTCGCTGGTCATCTTGTCGGACGTCAGGATGTAGTCGTCGGTCCCCTCCCCGAACGCGCCATACCCCGGGTAGGGATTGGTGTAGCCGTAGCTGAGGTTGCTTTCATCGTTGACATTGCTGCCGACCAGGGTGAACGTGGTCTGCTCACGCGGGTTTCCTCCGGTCAGGGGGTACGTATCCGCGAAGTGCTCTTCCATATCCGGCGAGACAAAGACTTCGGATGAAGTGACGTAAGTCTGCCTGATCAACAGGAACAGCGCCGCGGGGATGTCGTTCAGCGGCGCGCCTCCCTCGAACGGGTTTTGATACACGGCCGGGTCGGCGTCCGCCCGCGATACGACATTGACGCCCAACGGGTCCGGCGGCTCGAAGTTCACGCGGGGAAACACCTCGCGGTTGTCAACCGAATACACCGACAACGCCGTGATGATCTGGTCGACGTTGTTGTTGCAAACCATCATCCGCGCGGTGTCCCGCGCCTTGGCCAGCGCCGGCAGCAGGACCCCGATCAAGACCGCGATCACGGTGATCACCACCAGCAGCTCGATCAGGGTAAACGCACAACGAAAACCGCCGTAAGGGCGAGCAGGCATCCCAAACCCCCTAACTGTAGGTACGAGTTCCGAACCGCCCCCGGGCAATCCGTTATTATGCCCGGGAGGTATTCACCATTACAAGTTCACCAGGGGAATCTGACACATGAGCGTCAAAATCACCTACCTCGGCCACGCGGGTTTCCTCCTCAGCGACGGCCAGCACACGATCGCGGTGGACCCGTTCCTGACCGGCAACGACCTGGCGGTCCACAAGCCGGAGGACATCCGCTGCGACTACATCGCCCTCACCCACGGCCACGAAGACCACGTCGGCGACACGATCGCCATCGCCAAGGCCAACGACGCCAAGGTCTTAGCACCGTACGAGCTGTCGGTCTGGGTCACCGAGCAGGGGCACGCCAACACCGAGCCGGGCAACCCGGGCGGGCGGATTTACACCGAATTTGGACACATCGCCTTCACCCCCGCGATCCACTCCTCCAGCTACCAGGGCCGGTACATGGGCCAGGCCTGCGGGATCATCTTCGACATCGGCGGGGTGACGCTCTACCACCTCGGCGACACCGCGCTGCAGAGCGATTTCGAGCTGACCCGCAAGATCGCCGAGCCCGCCGTGTGCATGATCCCCTGCGGCGACCAGGTCACCATGTGCCCGATGCTCGCCACGATCGCCGCCGAGACGCTCCAGCCCAAGCTCGCGATCCCGATCCACTACAACACCTGGCCGATGATCGAGATCGACATCAACGAGTTTGCCCCCAAGGGCGTCGAGGTCCGGGTCATGAAGGCCGGCGACGAGATCGATTTCGGCGACTGACCCGCCGCTTCGCCGCGAGTACCATGTCGCTATGAAGCTCCGCGGCAAGCTGCTGATCCTGCTGCTGGCGATGGCGCTGACGCCGCTGGTGGTGGGGACCATCGGCGACCACATCGCGATCCGTCTGCTGGGCCGGGAGCTCGCGGCCGAGGCGCGGCAGGACCTGCTCAAGTCGGCGCGGCTGCGGCTGCGGGAGCAGATCGGCGACTACGCCCAGCAGGTCGATGTCGAGTCGCGTCTGGTCGAGGCGCTGCTGTCGGTCCAGGTCCAGGCCGTCGAGCGCCGCCTCGCCGCCGGGCGGACCGCCAACCGCCGGCCGGTCTATTACGAAGCCGATTTCCAGGCCGGCCGCGTGCCCGGGCTCGCCCTCTCCCCGCATCATGTGGACATCAGCCCCGACGGCACGCTCGGGCCGTTGCCGGTCAGCTACGAAGAGCAGGTCATCCGCCTGCCCCCCGGCGTCGACCGGCAGGCCCTGACGGGCGAGGTCGCTGCGCTGTCCGACATGACCCGCGTCTACCAGCACGTCTTCCGGGTGATGCGCAGCAAGGGGCTGGTCCTCTGGCAGTACACCGCGCTCGCGTCCGGGTTGTTCTCCTCCTTCCCCGGCGAGGGCGGGCTCCCCGATGACTACGACCCGCGTGAGCGCGACTGGTACCGCGCAGCGATGGCGGCGGCCGAGGACGCGCCGGGCGAGGACGGCCCGACCGCCTGGGTCTCGCCCGTGGTCGACGCCACCACCGGTCAACTGACCCTGACCGCGTCCCGCGTCGTCTACGGCCCCGACGGCCGGCCCGCGGGGGTGACCGCGATCGATGTGCCCCTGACCGGCGTGGTCAGCTCGACCCGCCTCCCCGCCGACCTCGGCCAGAACGGCCGGGTCCTGCTCGTCGCCGTCGCGCCCGACGAGATCGCCCGCCCCGGCAGCCAGGAACCCGACCGGCTTTACGTCTTCGCGGATGAAAAGACCCTCAACCAGGCCGGCGACTGGCGCGAAAGCAGCCAGCCCTATGAATTCCGCCTCGAGGACCCCGCCCAGCTCCGCACGATGACCCAGGATGTCGCCAACGAGCGATCGAACCTGCTGCTGGGCGTCTTCGACGGCAAGGAGACCATCCTCGCGTACGGGCCGATCGGCAACGACGCGGCCGTCGTGCTGGCCACGCCCCGGGCCACGATCACCCGCCAGGTCGAGCGCATGGAAGCCACCGTCTGGGAGCGGACGTGGATGATGCTCCTGATGAGCACCGTGGTGGTGGGCCTGGTCGGGATCGGGGTGGTGCTCGTCGCCCTGATCGGCGCCCGGACCGTGACCGAGCCGGTCGAGCGCCTCGCGGCCACCGCCCGGCGGATCGCCGGCGGCGACCTCAATGCGCGGGCCGAGATCGCGCGGCACAAGTCCGATGAGATCGGCGCGCTCGCCAAGGCGTTCAACGACATGGTGCCCCAGCTCCAGGACCGGCTGGCCATGCGCGAGAGCCTCAACCTCGCCAAGGAGGTCCAGCAGGCGCTGCTCCCCGCTCAGCCGCCCCAGCTCGACGCGTTCGATATCGCCGGCGCCAGCGATTACTGCGATGAGACCGGCGGCGATTACTTCGACTTCATCGTGTTCGAGGACCGCGAGCAGCCCACCCTCGGCGTCGTCATCGGCGACGTCGTCGGCCACGGCGTCGCCTCCGCGCTGCTCATGGCGACCGCCCGCGCCCTGCTGCGCTCCCGCGCGACCCAGCGCTGCGGCCTCGCCGCCGTCCTCACCCAGGTCAACGACGACCTCTGCGCCTCCCAGTTCCAGGCACGCTTCATGACGATGTTCTACATCGAGCTCACCTCCGACCCGATCCACGCCCGCTGGCTCTCCGCCGGCCACGACCCCGCCCTTGTCTACGACCCGGCTTCCGACCGATTCGACGAGCTCTTCGGCCAGGACATCCCGCTGAGCATCCAGACCGGGTGGACCTTCAATGAGCGTCAGGACCACCTCATCCCCTGGGCGTCGGGCCAGGTGATCTTCCTCGGCACCGACGGCATCTGGGAGGCGTTCAACGCCGAGGGCGAGATGTTCGGCAAGGACCGCCTCAAGGACGTCATCCGCGCTCACGCCGGCGACGGCGCCGAGCAGATCAACCAGGCCGTCCACGCCGCCGTCGCCGCGTTCCGGGGCGAGTGCGGCCAGAAGGACGACATCACCAGCGTCGTGATCAAGATCCGTTGACGGCGTGTTGCGCCGTGCCTTGTTTGCCGTTTAGCGCGAGTCCCTTGATCTGCATCGCCTCCCGCTCGGATTGGCTTAGCCGGGCCGCTACGCGGCCCTGGACCAGGCGGGCGTAGCCCGCCGGCTAAGACCGAGAAGGCGAGCGATTGAAAGTTCATCTGCTCTAGCGCCGGCCCGGGCGATCGTTTATGGCAGCTGACGCCGTCGACCTTCAGCGGTTCATGTCCAGCAGACGCTGGGGGCTCTCGGGCTCGCCGGTGCGGGCCGAGAGCAGGCCGGCGAGGCAGCACGCCAGGGTATCGGCGTAGCGGGCCGAGGGGCTGCCGGGCTGGGGGTCGTTGGAGATCGGCCGGTGCAGGGCGAGGCGCCACTGGTCGGCGATCAGGTCGGCGAAGGGCGGTTGGGCGGGCGTGGCCTGGGCGTGGTCGACCTCCGAGCCGTCGGCGTGGCGGAGGCGATAGGCGTTGTCGGTGACGTGGAGGCAGCCCTCGGGGCCGATGATCTCGAATTGCCGACGGGTTTCGGCGGCGTGGGCGGAGACGAGGAGGCTGACCGAGCCGCCGTCGGTCAGGCGGGCGTGGGCGGCGACGTGGCCCTTGAGGCGTCGGGGGTCGTCGGGGATGTCCAAGTTGGCGGAGGTCAGCGAGGCGTCGATGGTTTCCGGCAGGCCGGCGAAGCCGAGGATGGTGTGCCAGGCGTCAAAGAGCCGGGCGAAGAGCGAGCCGTGGTGGGGTTGGCCGAGGCTGGTGAGGGAGATGGCTCGGGGCTCGCCGATGGCGTCGTGCGGCTCGGCGGCGGCGCGGAACCCCGCGGCGCGGGAGAACGCGGGGATGAACGCGAAGGCGCCCGCCGGCGGGGCGGCCGCTGCGGCCCCGCGTCGGCGGCCGGACGCGGGCCGCAGCGCGTCCAGTTCCGGCAGGCCGGCCGCCACCGGCTCGAGGCTGAGCACCGCCGTGCCCTGGCCCGCCGCGGTGAGCAGGTCGGCCGCGGCTACCCCCTCCATCGTGCCCAGCACCAGGAACGCCGCCGGCCGGTCGACCACCAGCTTCCGCAGGTCGTCATACGGCTCCAGTTCCAGCCCGGCCGCCAGATCGCTGATCGCCCCGCGGTGCGGCCCGCCGATGCCGATCGGGTCCACCGCGGCCCCCATCTGGTCGAGAGCCCCCGCCAGGCAGGACACCGCGTCGGCGTCGGTCCAGAGGATCACTTCGGGGGACGGCAGGTCGTCGGGCATGATGCAGAGTGTACGTTCCTCGCCAGCGCTTACAATGATGGTGCGGCGTGGACGAGACGACCGCGGGCCCCTCCGGGCCTGAGGAAAGTCCGAACACGGCAGGACACGGTGGTGGGTAACGCCCACCGGGCCGGCTGGGAACGGCCGGTCAAGGGAAAGTGCCACAGAAAGCAAACCGCCCGGGCCCGCCCGGGTAAGGGTGAAAGGGTGCGGTAAGAGCGCACCGCGTGGTTGGCGACAACCACGGCACGGCAAACCCCACCGCGTGCAAGACCAAACAGCCTTCGCTCGAGCCCGGTCCGGGCGATGAAGGCGGGTAGGTCGCTTGAGCCCGTCGGCAACGGCGGGCCTAGAGAAATGGTCGTCGGTCCCCAGCGGGATCACAGAATTCGGCTTATCAGTCCCCGCCGCCCAAACGATCGCCGCCCCGGGCCAGAACCCGGGGCGGCGGCTTTTTACATTTCAATGAAAGCCCGGGGACGGCGGTCCCGGGCTTTAACGGATGGCCATCACTTGAGAATCATCTTCACCGCGTCGGACGTCGGCAGCCCCAGGGCCCCGTAGGCCCGGGCCGCCGCGAGGGCGGTGTCGCCCGTGCTGGACTCGACCAGCTCGGTGATCTGGTCCAGCTGGGCCGGCTTGAGCAGGTTGCCGAAATACGTCGCCGACTCCGACAGGCTGTCGAGCAGGCTGATCTGCTCATCGCCCCCCGCGGTGAGCGCGGCGGCGGCGACGGCCTGCTGGGCGTCGGCGTTGTTGATCAGCGACAGCACCGCCCCGGCGCCCTCGACAATCTGCGGTCGCTCGTCCTTGAGGGCCAGGATCAACGCGGACTGCGCGTCGGCGATCGGGTATATGCCGTTGGCTTCCAACGCCAGCTCACGCAGCACCACCAGGGCGGACTCGGAGAACGCGGTCGCCTCCTCGGCGTCCATCGGCTGACCCACGTACGAGGCGGTCGCGGCTTCGACGGCTTCGCGGATATCGCTGGGCTCGTCGGTGTCCAGCGCGGCCGAAACCCGTGGATGATCCGCCGCCCAGTCGCTCAGACGCGGCAGCGACTCGGCCGAGACCAGCGCCAGGATCGGCACCGCGCCGAGCTTGTAATCGCTGGCCGTCTGCGCCACGATCCCCGACAGGGCGTCGGGGCTCACGTCGGTGACGATCAGGTCCACGCCCGGGCTGCTCTGGACCTCGCCCGACACGTCGGTCAGGCTCAACCCGCCGATCACGCGGTAGCCCAGGTCGCCCATGGCGGCCATCTTGACGTTGAGGTCTTCCTGGTTGTCGGCCAGGACCAGCGCGTAGCGGTCTTCGGACTGGCGCACCGCCTCGGCGAGGACCGGGACCACGCGGAACGACCCGTCGAACGCCGCGCTTGGCCGGGCGTTGCCCAGCGCCACGGCGGCGTTGAAGCGGACGCGGCGGTCGGGGTACGACAGGGCGCGGAGCAGCGGCTGATAGGCCCCGCCCTTGTTGATCAGCGCGTCGGTGCCCGCGATGCCCGCGAGGATGCCGATCGCGTCGAGCGCCAGCGCGGCGTCGGCGTTGTCCAGCGCGGTCTCCAGCACGTCGTTCACCCGAGCCGGGCCGGCGAGCATCGCGTAGTAATCCGGGGGCTCCATCGTGTCGGGATAGCTCGGGTCCGCCACGCCGTCGGGCAGGCGGTTTTCACGCCGGAGGTTGGCCATGAGGTAGAGGCTCAGGGCCTGGTCCATCGCGGGGTTGAGCTTAAGGGCGTGTTTGGCGTTGCGCATCGCCAGCACGTCGCCGTAGATCGGGCCCGGCACCGGGATGGAGACGAGGCCGATCTTGGCGCCGTAGGTCCACAACAGGCCGACGTCATCGGTCTTGTCGTAGCCCACAAAGTCATCGGGCGAATGGGTGGCGGTGCGGAACTGCGACTTGCCCAGAATGTAGAACAGGCCCGCGGCCGAGATGTCGCGGGGCAGGTCGACCTTGGCGGAGAGTTGGTCGTAGGCGACCGCCACGGCTTTGCGCGCGTCGGGGTCGGTCTGCTCATCTTCCATCACCTGCTTGAGGTAGGGCAGCGGATCGGGGTACCCGATCTGGGTCAGCACCTGGGCGATCTGCCGTTGAGCGACGGGGTTCACGTCGGGCAGGGCGATGGCCAGGGGCGTCACCATCGGCCGGCCGACCGTGACCATCGCGGTGATGATGTAGGGGTGCAGCGTCTTCTGCTTGTCATCAAGCAGCGTCGCCAGCAACTGCGGCGCGGCGAACTGGCCGGCAGCCTGCAGGCGTTGCACCGCGTTGCGGTAGGGCCGCTGGCCCTCGGCCAGCAACGCGATGTCCGCGGCGATCCGCGCCTCGTCCCGGCTCTTGCCGATGCGGGCGGCCTGCACCTTCTGTTCGAGCTTGAGCGACGCCTCACGCAGGCCGTCGATCTTGGCGGCGCGGACGAAGGTGCGGTCATAGTCCTTGTAGTCGCCGGCTTCGACCGCCGCCAGCAACGTGTCGTCGTCGACCTGCAGCAGCGCTTCGGCGGCGGACTGGGCGAGGTCCGGCCGGGCGATGAGGACGTAGTGGTTGAAGTTGGCCCACTGCTTGTCGGCGTCCGCCTCCTGGGCGGCGGCCGGCGGCGCGGCAAGGGCGAACAAACAAAACAGAACGACGCCGATCAGGCCGCGATGGGATCCCGACATGGATGGTGACTCCGGTGCAGAAGGCAATCGGTCGCAAACGTGTCATGCAATGTAACTCGTGTGTAGTCCAGCGTCAACAAAACGCCGCCCCCGCCCCGGCCGGGGCCCCGCGCCCGCCTGTGAGCGGCGGATATCCGGTATGATTGGCGGATGCTCGGCGTCATCTGGACCGCCCTGGAAATCACCGGCTACGCGCTCGCTCTGGTGGCGTTCATGCTGGTTTGCGCCCTGGGGGTGGTGCTGACCGCCCTGCAGCTGCCGGGCACGTGGCTGATCGTGCTGGCGACGGGGCTGGTGGCGTGGTGGCGGTGGGACCAGCAGACGATCGGGTGGTACGCGTTGGCGGCGGTGCTGGGGCTGGCGATCCTGGGCGAGGTGCTGGAGTTCATCGCCGGGGCGTTGGGGGCCCGGACGGCGGGGGCGAGCAAGCGGGCGGCCGCGATCGCGATCGTCGGCGGGGTGATCGGCGCGATCGCGGGCACCCCCCTGATCCCGATCCCGATCGTCGGCACGCTGGTGGGCGCCGCGATCGGAGCCGGGCTCGGGTCGGTGCTCGGCGACAAGTGGGCCGGCCGGCAGTGGGGCGAAGCCCTCAAGGGCGGGCAGGGCGCGGCGATCGGCAAGCTGGGCGGATCGGTGGCGAAGCTGACGGTGGCGGTGCTGATGTGGTTCGTCGCCGTGGGCGCCGCGGTTTTGCCGTGAGGGAGCGATCAGAACGTGGGTGAGAAGCCGGTCCTGAGCGGAGCGAAGGTCCGTATGGATTGGGCCGACTTGATCCGGACCTTCGCTCCGCTCAGGACCGGCTTGATCACAAATCCCGTTGGATCACTTCTCACACGTTCTAAGGGCCTCAAAATAGAGACACTGAGGGGGGGAGGTAGCCTCTGTGGTTCGTTTTGTTGGTCATGAGCCTTTGCAACCGGATCAATCAGTCGTCATAATCGCTTTGTCTCGCGGACCCCGTTATTCCGCTATTTATTGATCCCGTTATTTTGAGTTCTGCGAGGCGTTGCTTCGAACATGCTGAAGTTTCTCGTGTTTCAGGACGGCCAGTCTGCGACGCATTGGCCGCTGCGCAACGCGTACTTGGTCGGCGCCGATGGCAATGCGGTCCGGGCGGACATTACGTTCGCCGATGGCCAGATCGAGTGCAGCAAACGCGAAGCCGGCGCCGTCGCGTTTGCGCTGCAGCACGCCGTGCGCGACCTGGGAGAGCTGACGCTTCAGACCTGCCTGCTCCCCGAGCGCGACGAGCCGTACAACCTCGCGATCGAGCTAGCGCGGCATCGTCTGATGACCCTCTACACCAAGCTCGAAGACTGGGCGATGTTCGATCTCGAAGAAGATCACCCGGTCACCAAGCGCTCGCAACGCGCCCGGGCCCTGTTTATCGAAGCCCTGTGCGCCCAGCGTGACGACCCGTCCGGCGCCGCCGAACTGGCCTATCAGTGCCTCGACGCGTCCCTCGACGGCTCCGAGGAGTTGGCGCTGGCGCATTCCGAGCTGCTGCTCAACCGCCGACGGATCACCGGCTCGCTGCCCAAGGCGCCGATCGGCTGCGGCGTGCACCTGACCCAGACCGACGACCGCCTCCGCGGGGCGATCGGGATGAACTTTGACTTCGTGCAGGCCCCCTGCCCCTGGAAGCTGCTGAGCCCGGAGGAGGGCGAGTACAAGTGGCAGGCCCTGGACCTGTGGGCCGAGTGGTCCCGTCGGCAACGCACCCCCCTGGTCGTCGGGCCCCTGGTCAGCTTCGACCCCAGCAACCTCCCCGACTGGATCTACATCTGGGAGCACGACTACGACACGGTGCGCGACCTGATCTACGAGCACGTCGAACGCGTGGTGACCCGCTACCGCACGTTCGTCGAGGCGTGGAACGTGGTTTCGGGGCTGCATGTCAACAGCCACTTCACGTTTAATTTCGAGCAGCTCATGGACCTGACGCGGATGACGACCATGCTGGTCCGCAAGGTCCAGCCGGCGGCGAAGCTGATCGTCGAGATCCGCCAGCCCTTCGGGGAGTATTACGCCACCAACCAGCGTTCGATCCCGCCGATGATGTACGCCGACCTGCTGGCGCAGTCGGGCATCGCGTTTGATGCGTTCAGCATCCGCCTGCCGATGGGCCAGGCCCGGCCCGGGCAGTACACCCGCGACCTGATGCAGGTGAGCAACCTGATCGACCAGTTCGCTCATTTCAGCAAGCCGCTGTTCATCACCCTCGGCGTCCCCAGCGAGCCGGTGACGCAGATGATGCTCACCGCGGACGAGAACGGCCGGCCGGCGGACGCCAACAGCGGCTTCTGGCGCCGGCCGTGGTCGGGCGTGGTGCAGGGCCACTGGCTGGAGGCGGTCTTTCAGATCGCGATGAGCAAGCCGTTTGTCGAGGGCGTCGCCTGGCAGGAGTTCGCCGACCATCCCCAGATCGACCTGCCCCTTTCGGGGCTGGTCAACGAGGCGCTGCAGCCCAAGGAGGCGCTGCGCCGGCTGATCGGGTTCCGCAAGCACCTGACGATGAACGGCGACAACGAAGACACCATCGCCGGCGAGACCGTCGCCGATGTGTCCGACCCGACGTGAGCCGCTGTTCATGCCCGGACCCGCGACCCTCCGCGTTTTGCTCCTCGGCCTGACGGCGATGTGGGCCGTCTGTCTCGTGCTGTCTATCCAACGCCCCGGCCTGCGCGAGGCGCTCGAACCGGCTGCGATCGATTTCCGCATCAACCTCAACACCGCCCCCGCGCCCAGGCTGCAGGCGTTGCCCGGCGTGGGCCCGGCTCTGGCCCAGCGCATCGTCGAGCACCGCGAGCGGATCGGCGGGTACGCCCGGATCGACCAGCTGCAGGATGTGCGGGGCATCGCCCTGATCACGCGCCAGCGTATCGAGCCCTGGGTGAGCCTCGAATGAGCTCCGAGCCCCGTAAGCGTTTGCGGGGCTTACCCCGTCAGCTCGTCCAGCCGCTGCATGACTTTTTGAAGGTCGTCCCAGATCTTGGCGCGGTTGTCCTTGGAGTAGGACCGCAGCAGGAACGCGGGGTGGAACGTGGGCATGACCGGGATCGGCGGATCGACCTTGTTGTAAGCGTGCCACCGGCCGCGGAGACGGGTGATGCCGTCGTCGGTGTCCAGCAGCAGCTTGGTCGCCGGCCCGCCGACGGTGACGATGACCTTCGGCTGGACGGTGCGGACCTGGGTCAGCAGGTAATCGGCGCAGGCGTCGACCTCGGGCTTGAGCGGCGTGCGGTTGTTGGGCGGGCGGCATTTGACGGCGTTGGCGATGTAGACCTGGTCGCGGGTCAGGCCGATAGCGCTGATCCACTTGTCGAGCATCTCGCCCGCGGGGCCGACGAACGGCCGGCCCTGCCGGTCTTCGACCTGGCCCGGTCCCTCGCCGATGAACATGACCGGCGCGTCGGGGTCGCCCTCGCCGAAGACGGTCTGGGTGCGGTGCCGGTGCAGTTCGCAACGGGTGCAGCCGCGGACCTGGGTTTCGTCAAGCTGCTGGAGGACGGCGATCTTATCGGCCCGTTCGAGGGGCTCCATGGCTGCCGGCGCCCGGGCCGGGGCGGGCGCTGGGGGTGGAAGTGGCGGAGGCGGCGTCGGCTCGGAGCGGGGTGCGGGGGCGGCGGGGTGGGGGGGCGTCGCGACAGTCTCTGCGCGCGGCAGCGCGTCTATGCCGAGCAGGCGGTCGGTCATCACGTGTTGGCGCAGGATGCGGCGGGCGTCCATAGGGTCCGTTCAGCATATCGCGTAAGGGCGGATCGCATCGACCGCGGGCGTGATGTCATAGCCGGCGGGCTACGCCCGCCTGGTCCCGGGGCCGCGTAGCGGCCCGGCTATGGGGGCGCGAATGTCCGAGAAAAGCCCCGTTGAGGCCCCCTTAACGCGGGCGGTTTTCTTTATGGGCGCAATCGCCTTCAAGGTCCGATGAAGTTCGAGCCCAACGCCGACGTGGCGGGGGCCAGGCAGGAAAAAGGAGCTTTTATCATGGCAGATTCCACGAACAAGACGATCCTGGGCCCGGGATGCCGGATCAGCGGCGAATTGGCCCTCGATAACGACGCGGTCATCATGGGACAGTTCAAGGGCACCCTCCGCGTCAGCGGCATGCTCGAGCTCGCCGATTCGTCGGAGGTGGCCGGGACGATCATCGTCGGCACCCTTCGGCTCGCCGGCCGGGCGGAGGCGGACGTGATCGCTGAAGACGGCGTCGAACTCCTCCCCGGCGCCGAGTTGATCGGCCAGGTCTACACCAGCCGGCTCAACGTGATCGAGGGCGCGACCTTCCAGGGCGACGTCTGTGTCGGCCCCAAGGCCATCGAGGCCGCCACCGAGGCGCTCAACCTCTCCGAGCAGGAGCAGCCCGCCCCGGCCGCGAAGGCGTCCGGCCCCCATCAGCCGATCGCCTCCGGCTACGACCAGGAAGAAGAGCACGAGGACGACGCCGCCTCGGTCCACACCGTGCCCGGCTCGGTTAACAAGGTCCTCCAGCGCCGCCGGCCCAAGGTGTTGACCGCCCGCAACGGCAACGGCGTTCACTGAACCCGTCTCTCACCCCTGCTTGAGCGAACCGAACCATGCCTCTGCGCCCGGCCCTCGTCGCGTTTCACCCGCGAGGCCCCGAGCCCAAGAGCGTTCGGAAGGTGAACTGCCCGCACTGCGGCAAAGGCTTCGAGATCTCCCGCAGAGCCCTCTCGATCCGCTGCCCCCAGTGCACCCGTCCCCTGCAGTTCTCCGACCTCACGCTGCGGGAACGGGTCGAAGGGGATGTCGCCACCATGGGCCACGTCCAGCTCGACGGCCAGGGTGAGATGAACGGCCGGCTGGTCTGCGGCCAGCTCACCGTCACCGGCAGCTTCGAGGGCCAGGCCACCGTGTACGGGCAGATCGATCTGATCGGCCGCAGCCTCACGACCGGTCGCCTGGTCGGCAAAGCCTTGCGTGTCGACTCGGGCGCGACCGTGCGCAGCCGCGTGACGATCTGCCCCAAGCCCAAGGTCAGCCCGACCCTGCGGCGGCTGGGCGGCCGTCCCCTGCGAAAATCCGGCCACTCCCGGCTCACCAGCGTCGGCCAGACCACCTTCCAGCCGGTCCGTTAGCGGCCATCCCGAACCATGATTCAAGCTCGGCCCCACGGCGGTTGATCCCGCCGTGGGGCCTGTTTGATTGACGAAGCGGGTTTTCTCACGAAACCGGATCGGCCTCGGCCTCTTGGGCGAGGTGAGAGCCGTTGCCGTTGTGGGGCTGGCCATCGAAGACGGCCAGCAGCTCACGCCGTTTGCCGATGCCCAGTTTGCGGTAGATGTTTTTGACGTGGACATGGACCGTGTGCGGGCTGCGGTCCATCACCCCCGCCACCTGGCGTTCGGTCAGGCCTTGACGCAGGTGGTGGAGGACGTGGCGTTCGGTCTTGCTCAGCTTGGCCATCCGGGCCGGGAGCTCCGCGGGGGGCGGGGCGTTCATAGCCGTCTGATCCCCATGGGGCGAGCGGTCGCGCCGAAGGCCCAGATGCATCTGCCGGGCGATGTTGGGGAGCAGATGTGACAGGCGGCGCCGGTCCGCGTCGGTGAACGAGGGGCTGTCGCCGTGGTTGATCAGCGCGATGGCCAGCCAGTTCGAGGCGTCCAGGGGGACGCAGATGCACAGGATGTCCCGGATCGAGATCACCCGTTCGAGGCTCCGGAACCAGAGCTGGCGTTCGAAGGCCATCTCATCGGCCCATTCATCGGGCCGGTGCACGCCGTCGCGCGGCTTGCTCACGGCGAGCGAGGCGAACATCGATCCCTTGGCGAACGGCCAGGTCCAGAGCGCATCGAAGAGCTCCGGCTCCAGGCGTCGGTTGACGCCGACGACACAGCGGCTGCACATGCGGTCGTCGACCCCGAAGACCCGGCTCACCCCCAGGTCGGCCTCCACGAGCGTTGTCGCGGCGGTGGTGACATGGGCCAGGGCGCCGTACATCGACGAGTCCAGGCAGCGAAAGATGTGATGGTCATCCGGCCGGCGGCCGGTTCTGGCGATCGTCGCGGACGGGACGTGTGGGGTGGCGGTCATCATCGGCTCCTCCCGTAACGGGGTCGTTTACCGCGATCGTCCCCGGGCGCGATCGGTGCTTGACGGAAAGTGAACAGAGTTCGGCTTTGCCGATCAGGTGCATCATCAATAGTTACGCCATCCGACACGCCATCTTGCGCCGACGTCTGGATCGGAAAAAAGAAACTGTTAAATCCTGATTCAGACGCTATTTCGGGCCTGACGACAGGGTTTTGTGTTGTTCAAGTTCCGTTAACCAAGTCGTCGATAAAACCTGCATATGGCGTCGGTGCGCAGGTCCGCACCGCCAGGAGGCATCGGCATGGGTCAGATCACCACGGGCGTGGGTCTCATCTCCGGCTTGGACATTCAAGCCATCGTGGACCAGCTCATCGCCATCGAGGCGCGGCCCAAGGAGCTTGTCGAGCAGCGGAACGCGGTCCTCACGTCGCAGCAGGTCGCCTTCACCACGGTGAACGCCGCGCTGCTGGGGCTCAAAAACTCCACGAATTCGCTGATCGACGACTCGGCGTTCAGCGCCACCAACGCGTTTTCCTCCAACGAGTCGATCTTGTCCGTTTCCTCCGGCGTCGGGGCCGTGCCGGGTAATTACCAGTTCACGGTCAAGCAGCTGGTCGCGGCGCAAAGAACGGTCAGTAAAGGATTTGCCGACACCGACGCCACCCCGATCGGCGCCGGCGTGCTGACGTTCGACCGCGGCGAGGCGCGGCTCGACTCCAAGACCACCGTCGATCGGCTCAACGGCGGGCAGGGCCTGGATCGCGGCATCCTCCGCGTCACCGACCGCTCCGGGGCGTCCACCATTGTCGACCTGTCCGAAGCGGTCACGATCGACGACGTCCTCAACGCGTTCAACAACAACATCAACATCAATGTCATCGCCTCCATCGACGGCGACCGGCTGGTGCTGACCGACAACACCGGACAGACCGCGTCGGACCTGGTGGTCGCCGACATCGGCCTGGGCACGACCGCCGCTTCGATCGGCCTACGGGGCAATTCCGGCGGCACGGACACGCTCAGCGGCAGCCAGATCAACACCCTCGGCGTCGACACCCTCCTGGCCGACCTCAACGACGGCAACGGCGTCCGCCGGACCCAGAGCACCGATGACCTGACCATCACCGTCTCGGGCGGCGCGGCGTTCGCCGTCAACCTCAGCACGGCCCAGACCGTGGGCGACGTGATCGACGCGATCAACACCGCCGCCGCCGACGCGGGGGTGGACGTCACCGCCTCGGTCGCCGCCGACGGCGTCAGCCTCGCCGTCACCAACAACACCGGCGGCGCGCTCTCGATCGCCGCCGCCAACGGGTCTCAGGCGGTCAATGACCTGGGCCTGAACGTCGCCGCCTCCGGCGGCACGATCGACGGCGAACGGCTGGTCGCCGCCCTCAACTCCAAGCTCGTCCGCAACCTCAACGGCGGCGACGGGCTCAACACCAGCCTCAACCCGACCGGCCTCACCGGCTCGACCAACCTCGCCGACCTCTTCGGCGGCGTCGGGCTCGGCTCCGACGGCACCACCGCCGCCGACCTCGACCTCCGCGGACGCAACAACTTCCAGTACCTTATCGACCTCGACGCCTTCACCACCGTCCAGGACCTCATCGACGGCGTCGACACGGCCACCAGCGGCAACTTCAGCGTCACCATCGAGGGCAACGCCCTCCGCATCACCGACAACACCACCACCGGCGTCGCCCCCACCCGCGTCTTCGACGCCGGCGCGTCCACCGCCGCCGCCGACCTGGGCTGGGCGCCGTTCAACAGCTCCAACCCCCGCACCATCCTGGGCATCGACACCAACCCCGCCGACGGCGCCCTCGTCCCCGGCACGGTCCGCATCCAGGACCGCTCCGGCGCCACCGCCGACATCGATCTCTCCACCGATATCGAGTCGGTCTCCGACATCCTCGACGCGATCAACAACGCCGGCATCGGCGTCGTCGCGACCCTCAACCAGGCCGGCAACGGGATCCAGATCACCGACACCACCGGCGGCACGGGCGACCTGGTCATCTCCGACCTTACCGGCGGCTCCGCCGCCGCGCTGCAGATCGACGGGACCTACGCCAGCGACACCGTCAACGGCGGCGACCTGGACCTGCGATACGTCACCGAGTCCTCCACCCTCGACCAGCTCGGCATCTCCCGCGGCCGGTTCCGCATCACCGACTCCTCCGGCGCCTCCGCCACCGTCGACCTCACCCAGGGCGACGAGGTGACCCTCCAGGACGTCATCGACGAGATCAACTCACGCGGCCTGCAGATCAACGCCCGCCTCAACGACTCGGGCGACGGCCTGCTCATCGAAGACCTCGGCCCCGGCAACGTCAAGCTCCGGGTCGAAGACGACGGCTCCACCACCGCACGCGACCTGGGCATCCTCGGCGAGGCCGCCAACTTCGGCGAGAACATCGACGGCTCGTTCGAGAAAACCATCATCGTCGAGGCGACCGATACCCTCACCGATCTGCAGAACAAGATCAACGAGGCCGACCTGGGCATTACCGCCTCGATCATCAATGACGGCTCGTCCGGCAACCCCTACCGCCTGAGCCTCTCGTCTGACGAGGGCGGGGCCGACAGCGCCTTCGTCTTCGACGACGGCGGGCTCGACCTGCAGGCGGTGAACCTGTCCGAGGCCCAGGACGCGGTGGTCTTCTTCGGCGGCAACACCGGCCAGGACGCGCTGCTCATCACCTCCGCCTCCAACACCCTCGACACCCTCATCCCCGGCGCCGACGTCACCCTCAACGCCACCTCGGACCAGCCGGTCCAGGTCACCATCAGCCGCGACGACGAGGCCATCACCAGCAGCGTCTCCGCCTTCGTCAACAGCTTCAACTCGCTCATGGACACGATCGACGGGTTTGACACCTACAACGCCGACACCGAGGAGCGCGGCCTGCTGTTGGGCGACAGCACCATCGGCTCGGTCCGCCAGACCCTCTACAACGCGGTCATCGGGCGCAACAGCGAGCTCAGCAGCCAGTTCGCCGCGCTCTCGCAGGTCGGCATCACCGTCGGCTCCGGCGCCCGCCTCCAGTTTGACCAGAGCAAGTTCAACGCGGCCCTCGCCGAGGACCGCGACGCCGTCGAGGCCCTGTTCACCTTCAAGGAGGAAGACGACGACGGCAACATCACCGCCGCCGGCGTCGGGGTCCGCCTCGACGAGCTGCTCGAACGGCTCACCGACACCGAGACCGGCTCGATCCAGTCCCGCATCGATGGCATCGACGACCAGATCGCCCTCAACAACCGCCGCATCGAGCAGTTGGATGAGGCCCTCGCGGCCAAGCGGGAGCGCCTGACCAACGAGTTTATCGCCATGGAACGCGCCCTGGCCGAGCTTCAGAGCCAGGGCAGCGCGCTCAACAGCCTCAGCGGCATCAGCGCCAACAACTCCTCCAGCGAATGAACCGGAAAGGCACAGAGAACAGGCCGTGGGCCGTTGTAAAGCCGCGGGCAATGCCCGCGGTCGAGATAAGAGGACAAACCATCAAGCCCCGGCCCGCGGTGCCGGGACCGCGAAGACCGTGAAGACCGTGAAAAGGAGCATTATCAGACCTGGGAACGCCCCTCACGCCCCGGCCCGCCCCGGTCCGATACATCAGGCATGAATCCGCCCGCCGCCAATCCTTATCTTCGCACGAAGATCATGACCGCCAGCCCGCAGGAGCTGCGCCTCATGCTCTTCGACGGCTGTCTCAAGTTCTGCCGTCAGGGCCGACAGGCGATCGAGGAGCAGGACTACGAATCGTCGTACAACCACCTCGTCCGCGCCCAGAAGATCGTGCTGGAGCTGTCCACCAGCCTCAAGCACGACGTCGACCCGGCCCTCACGCAGAAGATGGCGGGGCTGTACACCTACATCTATCGCAAGCTCGTGGACGCCAACATGAATCGCGACGTCGCCGCGGTCGACGAGGCGGTCAAGCTGATCACGTTCGAGCGCGACACGTGGCAGATGCTCATCGACAAGGTGTCCCAGCAGGAGCAGCCGGCCGCCTCGATCACCGGCGCCCAGCAGACCGCGATCAGCAGCCTCTCACAGTCCGCCTGATCTTCGATTCAATAGCCGGGCCGCTACGCGGCCCCGGCCCCGGACCAGGCGGGCGTAGCCCGCCGGCTATGGGTTACGACGGCGGGGCCCAGACGCCGGTGGCGGGGGCGTCCAGCCCGGTCGCCGCCCGCGCCCGGCGGAGCACGGTGGCGGCCTTCTCCCGCGCCGCGACGGCGCCGTCCTTGAGCACCTCGTCGATGTAACGCGGCTCCTTCATCAACTCCGTCCGGCGAGCCCGGGCGTCCTTGAACTCGTCCATGATCAGCTCGAACAGCGCCTGCTTGGCGTCGCCGTAGCCCATCCCCCCGGCCCGGTAGCGGTCGGCCAGGGCGTGGGTGCGTTCGTCGTCGGCGCCGGCCATGGCGCGGTAGATCTGGAACACGGTGCAGGCGTCGGGGTCCTTGGGCGCGTCGACCGGGGTGGAGTCGGTGACGATCTTCATGACCGTTTTGCGGAGCTGTTTCTCGGGCAGGAACGGATCGATCGCGTTGCCATAGGACTTGCTCATCTTCTGGCCGTCGATCCCCGGGACGATCTCGGCGTCCTCGCGGAGGCGGTGGTCGGGCAGCTTGAAGGTGTCGCCGAAGAGGTTGTTGAAGCGTGACGCCAGGTCGCGGGTGATCTCGATGTGCTGGAGCTGGTCGCGGCCGACCGGCACGAGGTCGGGGTCGACGCTGAGGATGTCGGCGGCCTGGAGGATCGGGTAGGTGTAGAGCCCGATGTTGGCGGTCAGGCCCTTGGCGATCTTGTCCTTGTAGCTGACCGCCTTGTCCATCATCGAGTTGGGGCAGACGCACGCGAGCAGCCAGGCCAGCTCGGTGACCTGCGGCACGTCGTGCTGGAGGTAGATGAAGGTGTGGTGTTTGGCGTCGGGGTTGAGGCCGAAGGCGATGTAGTCGATCACGACCTGGCGGGTGTTGGCCCGCAGCTCCTCGGGGTCGCGCGTGGTGGTGAGGGCGTGGTAGGAGGCGACGAAGACGTACATCTGATGCGTGTCCTGCATCTCGATGAACTGCTTGATGGCGCCGGCGTAGTTGCCGATGTGGAGCTGGCCGGACGCCTGGATGCCGGAGAGAACGCGTTTCATAGCGGCGGGATTGTAACCCAAAGCCGCCCGGCGACGTGGGGCCGGCGTCAGGGCGCGGCGTCGGCGGCGCGCGCGGCGTCGCAGAACGCGCGGATCTTGTCGGCGTCCTTCACGCCGCGCTCGCCCTCGACGCCGCTGCTGACGTCCACCGCGTACGGCCGGACCGTGGCGATCGCGTCGCCAACATTGAGCGGCGTCAGCCCCCCCGCCAGGATCGTGGGCGGCAGGCCGTCGAGTTGGCCCGTGTCCTGCAACGCCGCGAGCGCGGCCCAGTCGAAGCTCCGCCCCGACCCGCCGGTCAACTCCGCCGCCTCCTGCGGCGGGACCGCGTCCCACAGGATCCCCGTCAGGTTTTTGCACCCGTCCCGCCAGGGCTGGATCTTCTCGGCCGCGTGCCCCTCGTCGAAGCTCAGCGCCTTGACCACCTTCAGCCCGTCGAGTTGGGCGACGTACCCCGCGCCCTCGCGCCCGTGCAACTGGACGGTGCGCAGCCGCAGCTCATCGGCGATGCCTCGGACCGTCGCCGGCGGGTCGTCGACAAACAACCCGATCGGCTCAACGAACGGCGGCAGGGCCCGGATGATCCGCTTCGCTTCGTCGACCGTGATGCGGCGGGGCGACCGTTCGACAAACACCAGGCCGATCGCGTCGGCGCCCGCGTGGGCGGCGGCCAGGGCGTCGTCGGGGCGGCGGATGCCGCAGATCTTGATCCGGGTGCGGGGCATGGCTTGGGTCATTGGAACCGCGGATGAACGCGGATGAACGCAGATAAAAAAGAAATATTGTAAGGCTGGTTTTTTCTATTCATTCTATCTGCGTGCATCTGCGTTCATCTGCGGTTTCATAGGTTAAGTTTGTTGCGCGTCCACGATCTCGAGCCGGGCGTACTGGAGGATAAGGGTTTTGGGGCCGACGGTGTTGAAGTCGACCTTGGCGCGGGTGTGGGCGCCCATGGGGTGGATGTCACGCACGCGGCCGAGGCCGAACTGGGGGTGGCGGACCAGGGTGCCGGGGGGGTACTGCATGGCCTGCTTGGCGGCGAGGGTGCGCTGGGGGCGGGAGAGCGACGCGTCGAAACCGACCGGCTCGTCGTCGGCCGCCTCGACCGGCCTGACCGTGTCTTCGGGCAGCTCGTTGAGGAAGCGGCTGGGGATGGTGGGGGTGGTCTGGCCGAAGACGGTGCGGCAGCGGGCGTGGGTGAGGTAGAGCCGCTGCATGGCGCGGGTGATGCCCACGAAGCAGAGCCGGCGCTCCTCTTCGAGCTCGGTCTCGTTGCGTTGGCCGCGTTCGTGGGGCAGCAGGCCGTCCTCGACGCCGATGATGGCGACCGCCTGGTACTCCAGCCCCTTGGCGGCGTGGAGGGTCATGAGCGTGACGGCGCCCTGCGCGTTGTCGACCGCGTCGACGTCGGCGACGAGGCTGATCTGTTCGAGGAAGGCCAGCAGTTTCTCGGTGATGCCCGGCGTGTGGCCGTCGCCCTCGAATTCGATCTCAAACGTGTATTCCTCCTCGAACTGCTGGGCGGAGGAGACGAGCTCGCCGAGGTTGGCCAGGCGCTCCTGGTCGGGGTCGGACTTGTCATTGCGGTGGAATTCCTCGAGGCCCGACTCGCGGATGACGCGTTCGACAATAGCGCGGAGCGAGACCTCGACCGCGGCGTCCTCGTCGCCCAGGCCGCAGGCGTTGCGCCACGATTGGACGAGGCGGGCGAATTTGGCGACCGCGGACTGGGCCCGGGTGTTGATCGACGTGATCTTCATCGGGTCGCCGAGCGCTTGTTCGACCGAGAGGTTGTTGGCCAGGCAGTAGGCCTGGACGGACTTGACGGTCTTGTCGCTGATGCCGCGGGCGGGGGTGTTGATGACGCGGAAGAGGTTGACCTCGTCGGCGGGGTTGGCGATGGTGCGGAGGTAGGCGACGGCGTTCTTGATCTCCTTGCGGTCGTAGAACGCGGTGCCGCGGGCGATCTGGTAGGGCACGCCGGTGTTGCGCAGCTCGTCCTCGACCACGCGTGAGAGCGAGTTCATGCGATAGAACACCGCCATCTGGCCCCAGGGCACGCCTTGCTCGTCGTGGAGCTTCTGGAACGTGTCGACGACCCACTGCGCCTCGCTGCGCTCATCGCGGCAGGTGACGGTCTCGACCGGCTCGCCGCGGGCGTTGTCGGTCCACAGGGCCTTGTGCTTGCGGGCGCGGTTGTTCTGGATCAGCGTGTCGGCGGCGGCGAGGATCGACTTGGTGGAGCGGTAGTTCTGTTCGAGCCGGACGACCGTGGGGTTGGGGAAGTGCTGCTCGAACTCGAGGATGTTGTTGATGTTGGCGCCGCGCCAGCCGTAGATGGACTGGTCGGGGTCGCCGGTCGCCATGATGTTGTGATGCCGGCCGGCGAGGGCGGAGGCGATCATGAACTGGGCGTGGTTGGTGTCCTGGTATTCGTCGATGAGGATGTAACGGTACTGGTCCTGCAGCCGCTCGAGGACCTGGGGGTGGCCGCGGAGCAGCTCGACGGTCTTGAGCAGCAGGTCGTCGAAGTCGACCGCGTGGTTGCGTTCGAGGATCTGGGCGTACTTGACGTAGACCTTGGCGACGGTGCGGGAGTAGAAGTCGGCGGCGGCGTCGGCGAAGGCGTCGGGGCCGACGAGGTCGTTCTTGGCGTTGCTGATCGCCGCGAGCATGGCGGCGGGGGGGAAGTTCTTGGGGTTGATCTCAAGGTCTTCGAGCGCGGTCTTGATCGCGGCCTTCTGGTCGGCGGTGTCGTAGATGGAGTAGCCCGGGGGCAGGCCGAGGAATTCGGCGTACTGGCGGAGCAGCCGGGCGCAGAGGGCGTGGAAGGTGGCGACGGTCACGGCCCGGGCCTGTCGCTCGGTGAAGTACTCGCCGACGCGTTGCTTCATCTCGCCGGCGGCCTTGTTGGTGAAGGTGATGGCCAGGACGTTCCAAGGCGCGATCCCCTCGTTGAGGACGAGGTTGGCGACGCGGCGGGTGATGACGCGGGTCTTGCCCGAGCCGGGCCCGGCCAGGACCAGCAGCGGGCCGTCCTTGTGCAGCACGGCCTGGGTCTGCGGCTCGGTCAGGTCGGAGAAGAGGTCGTCGGCGGTGGGGGCGGTGCGGCCGTCCATGGTCATCCGGGTAGTTTAGCGGAGAAGCGCCGGGCTTCCGCCCGGCGCTCAGGGCGGTGGTTGGCGGCGGTGCTGCAGCAGCCAGTCATACAACTCCGGGTCGGTGTAAAGAGTTTTGGCGACCCCGTGGCCCCGGCCGGGGACGAGGGTCCATCTGGCGTCGCCGCCCGCGGCGTTGAGGGCGTCGACCATCGCGCGATGGTGGTCGGGGTTGACGATGAAGTCGTTTTCGCCGTGGAACGCCCAGACCGGGATGTGGCGCATGCGGCCGACCTCGCCGGGGTAGCCCCACGCCGCGACGGGCACGACCGCGGCGAAGCGGTCCGGCGCCACGGTGGGGGTCACCCACGTCGCGTATCCGCCCAGGCTCACGCCCGTGAGGTACACCCGGTCGGGGTCTGCGCGGTATCGCACCACCGCGTCGTCGACCAGAGCGATCAGCGAGTCGGTGTGCCACAGCCGGTTGAATAGGCCGGAGTTGTGGGGGCTGATGACCACGAACGGCAGGTCGAAGCCGCGTTCGATCTCGTCGGGCAGGCCCTGGACGGTGACGCGCGCCGGGTCGCCGCCGTTTTCGCCGATCCCGTGGAGGAAGACGATCATGGGCCACCGCCGGTCGGCGTTGGCGGGGTCGTCGTGGCCCGGGGGGAGGTAGAGCAGGTACTGGAAGTCGATGTCAAGCGCGTCCCACGACGCGTCGCGGGTGTGGGTGACGATAGTTTGGCGCTGGAGCGTGGAGCGAGCGCAGCCGGTCAGCAACACGAGCAGCAAGGCCAAGGTTAAGCGTTGCACGACGGATCATAGGCGCTGTGGATCACATCGATAGCCGGCGGGCTACGCCCGCCTGGTCCAGGGCCGCGTAGCGGCCCGGCTAGCCCGGGGCGGGGCGTTGGATGAGAGTGTCGAGGGCGGCGCGGTAGTCGGTGTGTCGGGGCCGCCAGCCGGTGCGTCGGCAGGTGAGGATGTTGTCGAGCGATTTGGATGACGTGCGCGCCAGGCGCTGGGCGCTGAGGCCAAAGCGGGCGGCGGCGTCGGCGTGGTTGACGATGGCGGGGGCGGGCAGGCCCATGCGTTGGGCGAGATGGGTGTAGTAATCGCGGCGGGCAACCGGCCGACCGTCGCAGCCCAGTTCGATCCGCGCGGGGGAAGGGCTGTCCATGACGGCCAGGAGCAGGTCGACGGCGTCGTCGACGTGGATCAGGTTGAGCAGGGCGTCGGGGTTGCCGACGATGGGCGAGCCGTCGGCGACGGCGCGGAGGCCGATGACGCGTTGGGGGCCGTACAGGCCGGCGAAGCGGATGACGTGGTAGGGCTCGCCGGCGTTGAGCCAGAGGCGTTCGCCCTCGAGCAGGAGCCGGGCGCGATCGCCGGCGGGCTCGGGCGGGGTGTCGGCGTCGATACGTCGCCCGTCGGTCTGGCCGTAGACCGCCGACGAAGAGGCCAGCACCGCGCGGCGGACGTTGGCGTGGCGCAGCTGCTTGACAAGGTGGGCCACGCCGCCGATTACGACCTGGCGGGGGCTGGGCGACGCGCCCATGCGGCCGGGCGGGACCAGGTAATAGACATCGAGCGATTCGGCCTCGATGGCGGGGCGTAGCGCGGCGAACGTAACCGGCTGAGTGACGCTGACGATCAACGGTCGCACGCCCAGGGCGGCCAGCTCGGCGACCCGGCCGCCGCGGGTGGTGCCGTAGACCGTCGGGCGCCGCTCGATCAGCCGGGGCGCGAGCCGGGCGCCGAGGTAACCGCAGCCGATGATCAAAGCGGAGACGGCCATGGGGCGGATGATAGCGGGAGCGCTGAAGCCCGGGGACCACGGTCCCCGGGCTTTAGTTGAGGTCGAGGCCGTCGTCGGACTTGGCCGAGCCGAGGCGTTGAGCGAGCTGGAGTGTGTGCCGCAGGGACTTGAGGTGGGCCTCCAGCCAGTCGATGCGGGCCGCGGCCTGACACTCGGCGAGCATCCGGTACCGGTCGGCCTCGCTGTCGCACGAGGCGAGGGTGGCCAGGTCGGCCAGCACGGTGGTGGGCACCTCGTCGGTCAGCCAGTCGTGCACCGCCCGGATGGCGCCGAGCTGCTGGAGCAGCGGGTCCTTGATGAGCTGTTCGAGCCGCTTCCGCTGCCGTTCGAGGTCGAGCTCCATGGGGACATCGGTCTCGATCGGCTCGAGTTGGGCCTGGCGGTAGAGCGTCGGGGCGTCCAGCTCGTCGACGATGCGGGCCCGGCTGATGCCCTGGAGCAGGATGTTGTACCGTCCGTCGTCGAGGCGTTCGTGACGGACCATGTAGCCGATGCAGACGCAGGGACGGATCGTGGGGGCGCCCTCGTAGTCGTGTTTGTATTCGTCGCCGTCGAAGCTTGCCATGGCGATCAGGCGTCGGCCGTCGAGGGCGTCGGCGGTCATGTCGCGATAGCGCTGCTCGAAGATATGCAGGGGGACCGTGCAGTGCGGCAGCAGCACGGTGTGGGCCAGCGGGAAGAGCGGAAAGGGTTGGGAGTAGTCGAGTCTGCCGTCCGGCATGTGGGATGGTAGGTGGCTGAAGCGGGCGTAACCAGAGGGGGCCTCGATCGTGTCGTGAAGATCGTGTGAGCCGTCGCGTGCGGACGGGGGTTTAAGGCGTCTCCGGCGGCTTTTTCCGCTTTTTGGGTGGGGTGATTTTCAGGTTGGCTTTTTCCATGGTGACGGTGTGGCCGGCCGGGATGTCGCTGGTGATGAACACCGACCCGCCGATGGTGGCCCCGTCGCCGATGGTGGTGTCGCCGCCGAGGATGATGGCCCCGCCGTAGATGGTCACGTCGTCGCCGATGGTGGGGTGCCGCTTGACCCCGGCCCAGCGGTCGTGGCCGCCGCGGAGCGACAGGGCGCCGAGCGTGACCCCCTGGTACAGCTTGACCCGGTCGCCGATGACGCAGGTCTCGCCGATGACGATGCCGGTGCCGTGGTCGATGCAGAACGATTCGCCGATGGTCGCGCCGGGGTGGATGTCGACGCCGGTCTCGTTGTGGGCGTACTCGCTCATGATGCGGGGCAGCAGCGGCGTGCCGAGCTGGTTCAGGCGGTGAGCGACGCGGTGGGTGAAGATCGCGTCGATGCCGGGGTAGCAGAAGATGTTTTCATCGGTAGACGCCGAGGCGGGGTCGCCCTCGAAGGTCGCCATGACATCGAGGGCGAGCAGACGCCGCAGCTCCGGCAGGGAGCGGAGAAAATCATCGGTCAACTGCTCGGCCCGCTCGTCGCAGCCATCGCAGTTGTCGCCCAGCCGCCCGCCTTCGCGGGCGTTGAGGTCGTAACGCAGGGCCTGGCGCGCCTGGTCGTAGAGCTGGTGATGCGTCTTGGCCAGCATCGACTTGACGTGGTCGTGGACGTTGCCGGTGGTGATGAGGTGGTCATCAAAGAAACCCGGGAAGGCCAGCCGACGCAGCAGCTCGATGATCTCGATGCACTTGGCGCGCGAGGGCAGGAAGATCGAGTCGAGGTGCTGGGTGCGTTCATCGGCGAGGTAGCTGTCGACGAGCTGGTCGGTCAGCTCGGCGATGAGCTTGCTCGCGTCGATGCGCGGGGTTTCCCGGGTCTTGGCCATAGCGTCATGATAGCCCGCCGATCCGATGGCTGTCGCGGGCGGCCGGGTTGAGCGGCTTCTATTAGAAAATGCGCGTCCCCCCGGCAGCCCGGCCCTGCGGGCCGGCGCTAAACGGCGCAACCTTGGGCGCGATCCAATCCATCCGCCATGTTTCACCACCGCTCTCGGGCGCTGCCCTCCAGCAGGGCCAGCAGGGTCAGGACCGCCAGCGTCTGACCCCCCGCCAGGATCGCCTGCCAGCGGTCCAGCGAGCCGAGCATCACCCCGGCCAGCCCCGTCGCCAGGGTGCACATCAGCACGATCATCACCGCCTGGGCCTTGCTCATGCCCAGCCGGACCAGGCGGTGCGAGAAGTGGTTGTGATCCCCACGCATCGGGTTCTGACCCCGCGCAGCCCGCAGCAGCACCACGCTGGCGAAGTCGTACAACGGCACCGCGAGCACCATCAGCGGCATCAGCACGCCGTACCAGTGCCCCGGCGTCTGGAGGGCGTGGGAGTCAAAATAGGTGGTGCGGATCGAGATGACCGCGAGCATCAACCCGACCACCAGCGACCCGCCGTCGCCCATGAACAGCTTCGCGGGCGGGAAGTTGAACACCAGAAAACCCAGCAACGCCCCCAGCAGCAACGCCGACAACGCCGCCACGAACCACTGCCCGCCGATCAGTGTCGACGCCAGGTAAAGCCCCGCGCACACCGCCGCCACGCCCCCCGCCAGGCCGTCCATGTTGTCCAGGAAGTTGAACGCGTTGATGATCACCACGATCCAGACCAGGCTCGCCGCCATCGACGCCGCCTCGCCCCAGGCGTACCGCTCGCCCAGGAACGACAGCACCCGCATGTCGCACAGCAGCACCAACCCCGCCGCCACCACCGCCTGCACCGCCAGCTTCGTCCACGGCCCCAACGACCGACGGTCGTCGTAAAGCCCCATCAGGTGCAGCACCGCCAGCCCCGTGAGCACCCCGCCGCCGATCGACGTCGTCGCCCGCAGCCCGTTGAGGTGCACCGCCACCGCCGGCAGCCGGGCCTCCCACCACTCGTACGGCAAGACCCACACCCCGATCATGCACGCCGCCATCGGCGCCGCGATCGACCAGAAGATCGCGATCCCGCCGATGTTGGGCACCCCCCGCGGGTCACGCTTGTGTGGCTCCAGCCCCGGCCGGTCCACCAACCCCCAACGCCGGCTCGCCCGCAACAGGTACACCGACGCCGGCAGGCACAACGCCAACGCGACAAACACCAGGGCCAGGCAGACGGTGATCATGGAATCAAACGATCGGCTCGGGTCAGGGACGAGGAGATGAAAATGTGATCGTAACGCGTTACCGGTCGAAACCCAAAACGTCCGCCATCGCGTAGCGCCCCGCCGGCTTGCCCGCCAGCCAGGCCGCGGCGTGCAGCGCGCCGCTGGCGTAGCTGTCGCGGTTGGTGCTCACGTGCTTCAGCTCCAGGCGCTCGCCCAGCGCCGCGAAGTACACCGTGTGTTCGCCGACGTGGTCGCCGATCCGCAGCGCCTGCACCGTGATCTGCCCCGGCTGGCGCGGCACGTCGTCGCCGCAGCGGCTGAAGATGACGTCCTTTTCAAAGGACCGGCCCGCGGCGTCGGCAACGGTCCGCGCCAGCGTGATCGCGGTGCCCGACGGGGCGTCCTTCTTGAAGCGGTGGTGGGCTTCGAGGATCTCGATGTCGTAGTCCTCCCCGAGCATCGTCGTCGCCAGCGCCGCGAGGTGGTTGAGGACGTTGACCACCCGGCTGAAATTGCTCGCCCACAGGACCGGGATGTCGTCGCCCGCGGCGGTGATCGCGCGGTCGTCCGCTTCGGTCAGGCCGGTCGTGCCGATGACCAGCGGCTTGTTCATCTGTCGGCAACGCGTGAGGACCTGGGCGGTCGCGGCCGGGACGCTGAAGTCGATCACCACGTCGGCGGCGTCGGTCAGCGTGTCGCCGATCATGACCGCCGATCCGTCCGTTGCCGGCCGGCCCTGCGCCGGTCCGCCGGGGGCGTCGACCGCCTCGACCAGCTCCAACCCCGGGTCCGCCGCCGCCAGGGCGCACAGCCGCTGACCCATCCGTCCGCCCGATCCGTGAATCGCGATCTTGACCATCCGTTGCCTCTGTTTGTGTTGTAAACCTTGGCGCTGGGGCGACATGGTAACATGCCCGCCCGCGGCCGCTACTGGCGGACCCGGCCCCGATATGCCACAATAAAGCTCCCGGACGGCGCGCCGCCCGGGCTGTTTTCCCGTCCTGTTCAGGATGAACCCGTGGTTTTCTTCGGTAAGAAAAAGAACGACGACAAAAGCGGGGGAGGCGGCAAGGGCGGCGACGGCTTCAAGCGCGACCCCCGCAAGGCCCGCCGGTTTTTCGAGCACGCCGAGACCGTCGCCGACGCCCGTAATTACGACTACGCCATCGAGTGCTACGTCAACGGCCTCAAGCACGACCCCGACAACCTCAACATGCACGAGGCCCTGCACGACGTCGCCAAGCGGCGCAAGGTCGCCGGCGGCAAGGCGGCGGGGTTCGCCGAAAAACTCAAATCCGGCGGCCCCTCCGCGATCGACAAGATGCTCCACTCCGAGCGGCTCTGGTCGATGAACATGATCAACGCCGAGCTCGCCCGCGACGTGATGAAGCACGCCGTTGACGCCGACGATGAGCACGAAGACCTGCACATGGGCGAGGTCGCCAACTGGGCGGGCGCGCTCGCGCTCGAGCTCAACAAAGCCAAGAACAACAAGAAGGTCTACAAAGACTGCCGCGACCTGTTCGCCAAGATCGGGGTGTTCGACAAGGCGGTGGAGGCCTGCCGGCAACTGGTCCGCCTGGAGCCGGACAACTCGAACCTGCTGCTGGAGCTGAAGAACCTCGAGGCCGAGAACACCATGCAGCAGGGCGGCTACACCAAAGACGCCCAGGCCGAGGAGGGCGGCTTCCGCAACTTCGTCCGCGACGGCGAGAAGCAAAAAGCCCTGGAGCAGGACGACTCGATCACCACGATGCGGTCGAAGGCCGACGAGATCATCGCCCGCCGCCGCGCCGAGTACGAAGAGGCCCCCGAGGACAACGACAAGCGGCTCAAACTCGTCCAAGCCCTGGTCGCCAAGGAGGCCAAGGCGACCGAAGACGAGGCCATGGTCCTGCTCAAGCAGACCTGGGAGGAGACCGGCCAGTACCGCTACAAAGTCCAGGTCGGCGACATCACGATGAAGCAGTTCAACCGGTACCTCCGGGAGCTGCGCAGCCAGATCAAGCAAGCGCCCGAGGACGAGAAACTCAAGACCAAGTACGCCGAGTTCACCAAGAAAAAGCTCATCTTCGAGCTCAAGGAGTTCGACGAGCGGGTCAAGAACTATCCGACCGACCTGGGCCTGAAGTTCGAGCTCGGCCGTCGGCTGTTTCTGGCCGGCAAATTCGACGACGCCATCGGGGCGTTCCAGCAGGCCAAGGAGGACCCCAAGCACAGGGCCCACGCGCTTTTCTACCTCGGCGATTGCTACCTCCGCATCGGCTGGCTCGACGAGGCGATCGACACGCTCGAGATCGGCGTGGATCAGCATAAGATCCCTAACGACAAGCTCGCGAAAGACCTGCGCTACCTGCTGATGGAAGCCTACGAGCAGTCCGCGGTCAAGAACAACGACCTGGACCAGGCCCAGAAGGCCCAGAAGATCGCCTCCCAGCTGCTGCAGATGGACATCGGCTATCGTGATATCCGCGAACGGGCGGACAAGCTCCGCGGCCTCGTCGAGAAGATGCGCCAACGCGACCCCGTTTAGCCGCCCGGCGCACAGGCGCTGCCGCTCCGTTGACCCTCCATGCCCGACGCCATCGCCGTCATCCCCGCCCGTTACGAGTCGTCGCGGTTCCCCGGCAAGCCCCTGGCGGCCCAGACCGGCAAGCCGCTGATCCAGCACGTCGTCGAGCAGGTCCGACGCGCCCGGACCGTGACCCGCATCATCGTCGCCACCGACGACCGGCGGATCGCCGACGCGGTCGCAGCCGCCGGCAGTGAAGCGCGGATGACCCGCGCGGACCACCCCAACGGCACGTCCCGCATCGCCGAGGTCGTCGCCACGCTCGACGGGCCGCCCCCGGGCCTGATCGTGAACGTCCAGGGCGATGAGCCGGAGATCGAGCCCGAGGTCATCGACCAACTCGTGACCGGCCTCGACGCCGACCCCGACGCCGACATGGCCACCCTCGCCACGCCATTCGATGAACGGGAAGACCCCGCCAATCCCAACATCGTCAAGATTGTGCTCGACCGGCGCAACCGCGCCCTTTACTTCTCACGCTCCCTCATCCCTTATGACCGAGACGCCGAACTGCTGGCCCAGCGGCCCGCCGCGGTCGTGTATAAGCACCCGGGCCTCTACGCCTACCGCCGCGATTTCCTGCTGCGGTACCCGTCGCTCGACCCCACCCCGCTCGAACAGGCCGAGCAGCTCGAACAGCTCCGCGTGCTCGAGCACGGCTGCCGCATCGCCGTGATCCACGCCGACGCCCCCCACCCCGGGATCGACACCCCCGAGCAGTACGCCCGGTTCGTCCAGCGTTACCGTGACCGCGGCGGCGTCTGAGCCAGCAGGTCACGGGCGCGTTGAAGATTGGCCTGCGCGTCGGCATGGTCGGGGTCCAGCTCGACCGCCGTCTCAAACAGGTCGGCGGCCCTCTGCATATCCCCTTTCCGGGCGTACATCGTGCCGATGAGGTTCCAGACGTTGGGCTGATCCCGATCGATCTCCACGCAGCGTTCCAGCGCCGCCACGCCGAGCCCGTAGTCGCCCGCCTCGATCGCGGCTTCGCCGTAGTAACGCAGCGTGACCGGGTCGAACGGATCGATCACCATCGCCCGTTCAAACGCCCGGTAGGCGCCTTCGCGGTCGCCGCGGTCGAGCAGGATCACGCCGATGGCGTTGGGGGCCGAGGCGCGTTTGTAGCCCAGTTCCTCGGCCCGCAGGTACAGTTCGAGGGCCTCATCCCGGTCTTCGAGCGTGTCCGCAAGCACGACCATCGTGACCGCGCGCCGCGGGTCGAGCGCGAGCGCCCGTCGGGCCGCCGCTTCCGCGGCCTTGTTGTCGCCCCACTCAAACTGCAGCCTCGCCCATGCCGTCAAGAGCTTATGGTTGTCCGGGTCGGCGGCCATGGCGTCTTCAAACACCCGCCGCGCCTCCTCGACCTGGTCGATCCGGGACAGCAGCTTGCCCAGAAGGATGACGTGGGCCGGGCGCGGGCTGATCTGGTGGGCGCGCCGGTAACGCTCCATCGCCGCATCGAGGTTGCCCCGCTTTTCCTCGATCCGGCCGTAATGCCCGTGGGCCGTTGAATAGTCCGGATTCAGCTCCAGCGCCTTGTCGAGCATCTCCGCGGCCGTGTCTAACTCGTCCATCTTGATGTGGAGCGCCGCGAGGTTGTGCCAGGCGCGCTGGTTGTGCGGCACTTGGACCACGATCTTCGACCACATCGTCAACTCGTCGCGGTAGTCGAGGTTCCGTTGCACAATCAGGCCCGTGAACAACAGGGCGATCGCCGCCGCGGCGACCAGCCCGACCGCCGGCCTGCTCCGCAGCAGCCACGCCGCGAGCATCACGGCCGCCGCGACCACCGCCATCACCGGCAGGTACAACCGGTACTCGTTGGCCAGGTCGATGATCGGTAGGATGCTGGACGTCGGCGCGAGGATGCAGAACCACCACGCCAGCAGCACGCCCCACCAGCGGTTGCGGATCACGCCGACGAAGCCGAGGACCACCATGCCGGCCACGATCAGCGACGGCAGGAGCCAGCCCCCGTCCGGGTACGCGGCTCTCCAGGTATAGTCGAAGATCAACGGGTAAGGCCACACGCTCAGCCGCAGGTAGTGCAGGATGACCTCACCCTGCGACAGCAGGTAGGCCAGCGGCGTGATCACCGTCACGCCGAAGCCGGCCGAATCTCCTTCGGTCAGCGTGCCGAACAACCCGCGGAGCAGCAGGGCCCAGGTCGCGGCGAGGCCGAGGTAGATCGGCCAACGTGCTTTGAGGGTTCCCATGAAGGAGCCGCCATAGAAGCAGCGGTCAAACAGGAACACCACGATCGGCGCCGCGACCATCACCTGCTTGGTCATCATCCCCAGCCCGCAGGCAAGGACCGCCACCACCCCCCACAAGGCCGCGTTCGACCGGCAGGCGCGCAGCACGGCGTTGAGCGTCAGCAGAAAGAACAACGCCATCAGCGACTCGTGCCGCTGGACGATGTACGACACCGCCATCGAGTTGACCGGGTGCAACGCCCAGATCAGGGCGATCACGCCCGCGACGTGCGGGGCGACGTCTCGGAAGCGGCTGGCGCCCGGCCACTCGGCCAGGACCCGCCGGGCAATGTCCAGCAGCAGCAGGGCGTTGAGCAGGTGGATCAGGATATTGACCGCACGATACCCGGCGGGAGACCGGCCGGTGAGGTGGGTGTTGATCCAGAACGAGGTGTCGGCGAAGGCCCGGGCCGAGTTGGCGAACAGCCCGGGCAGGTCGGCGGCGATCATCTGCTGGGCTCTTCGCAGGTGCGGCGGGTCGTCGAACAGCAGCCCGTTGGGCAGGCTGTTGATGTACGCCCCCACGCCGCCGACCACGATCAGCACCGGCCAGACCCACGCGTAACGTGTTTTATCGGAATGGTGCTCGGTCACGCCTGGACCATCATAAATCGAACCGTGCGGATTGACTTCCGGATCACTCATGTGTCTCTCATCGGCGATCCGCGATGCCCACCACAGCCCTGCCCTGAACGGCTACCCCGCATCGTTGATCATGAACGTCGTCAGGTCCAGCGCGATGTGACTCACCGCCAACGCCCCGACGTCCCGCCGCCATAAGTAATACCCCGCCCAGAGCACCGCGATCGCCGCCAGCCAGCCCAGATGCCAGCCCCGGTAATAAATGTGATAACCCAGAAAGATCGCCACGCTCAACGCCGCGCCCAGCAGCAGCGAGCCCCACGCGTCGGCCGTGCGGCGGATGATGTAGGCGCGGAACAGCTCTTCAAAAAAACCGTTGGCGAACGCGTACAGCACCATGCCGAGGATGCCGCTGATCTCCAGCAGGGGCGAGGGCGCCACCGGGCCGCGATCGATCATCAGCCAGAGCAGCCCCATCGCGACCCCGTACAGCGCCAGCCCCTCGATGACCGTCATCGGCAGCCGGTCGATGCGCAGGCCCAACCGCTCCAGCGGCACTCGGCGCAGGTGGAGGATATAGAGCAGCAGCACCGTCGGCGGCAGCGCCGTGGCCAGCCCGATCACCGCGCGCTCGATCTTCGGGATCGACGTCACCACCCGTCCCGCCTGGTCGCCCGCCGCGTAGGCCGCCAGCGCCGCGGTGGCGATCAGCGGCGCCGCCACCACGAACAGCACCGCCGCCCACTCCATCCGGATCGATCCGCGCTTAGTCATAAGGCTCCCGCTCGGGGCCGTCGGCCAGGTCGAAGCTGGCGTTGGTGTAACGCAGGGCGAATCCGTTCGCGTCGGGCTCGTAGGTGTAGACCCACGTCACGGCTTCGCGGTCGGCGATCACGTCGTCCCCGGTTTCGTAGGTATAAAGCACGACGCCCGTGATGACCATGTCGCGATAGCCGTCGTCGTCGAGGTCGGTGAACGCGACGTTCAGCCGGCCGTGTTCGTAGACGTCGCCCTCGTCGTGGGCGTCGTAGATGAACAGGGATTGGTTGAGGATGTTGAGCGTGCCGTTACCCTTGGAGGTGATGTCGGACGTCGCGTCCACGACGAGCCCTCGGCCCAGGTCGACGCGTTGGACGCTGACGCCGTCCTCGGCCGGCGGGGCGAGGCGGATGGGCGCCGGCGGCGGGTCGGTGACGCGTTGGGCGGCGCAGCCGAGGGTCAGCGTCGCGGTCAGGCTCAGGATGAGGCGCATGGGGCTTCCTTCAGCGTACCGGCCGGGGCAGTTCGATGGGGGCGTGTCGGTCGGGGTCGTTCATCCGCACAAGGATACGCCGGGCGTAGTTGTCGCAGTAGGGCCGGTCGTTGGTGCAGATGACGATCCGGCCGTTGTAGCGTTCGAGGGCGGTGGCCCAGCTGTCGAAGTAACCATCGGGGCGGCGCGACGCGGGTTGGCCGGAGCGGCCGAAGCCCTTGCGGGCGAGGAACATGATCGCGGCGCGGAGGTTGTTTTCGAGGGTCGGGGTGTTGCGTTTAGAGGGTCGGGCGAGGCCGACGTGTTCTTTGACGTCGGACCAGTCGCCGGGGACGTTGACCTGGGCGGGGTCCATCTCCCAGGCCGCGCGGGACCGGGCGTCGCCGCCGCCGGATTCCTGGATGATCCAGGCCTTGACGAGGACGGGTGAGAGGTCGGGGATGTCGGCCGCCTGTTTTTCGTCAGCGCCGGCGTACGCGACCTTGTCGGCGTTGAAGTGTTTGACCAGCCGGATGATCAGGGCGTCGTGCTGCTGGTAGCGTGGCGCTTCGTAGCCGGCGAAGACGACCAGGCCGTCGGAGTCGTCGGTCGCGGACGCCGCGGCCAGCAGCAGACACGCCGCGGCGCCGACCGTCCAGATACGCAGGGGTGTGGAGAGCCCGTCCATGAGCCGTCCGTGGAAAGGGTGATGGTTTACGCGGCGCCGACGGTTTGCGGGTCGGCGTTTTCGGCCTGCTGGGCCTTGCGTTTTTCGATGTTCAGGTTGAGCTGAACCAGCGGGCCGTGCGGCCGGCCCTTGGCCGCGTCGAGCCGCCGCCGGGCGGCCGGGTTGGCGTAGCGGTTGAACAGCGTGGCTTTCACGGTGGCGAAGAACCCGCCGAAGCTCGAGAACGTGTGGTCGACCGCGGTGGGCTCGTGCCCGCAGTGGACCATGCACTGCTGGCACGCCTCGTTGCCCGAGGCCTTGCCGTATTCGTCGAACGCGGTGGTTTCCATCAACTCGGCGAACGTGTCGACGTACCCGTCCTGCAGCAGATAGCACGGCTTCTGCCAACCGAAGAGGTTGTAGGTCGGGTTGCCCCACGGCGTGCATTCGTAATGACGTTTGCCCATCAGGTATTCGAGAAACAGGGGCGACTGGTTGAACTTCCACCGCTTGTCGCGGTTGCTCAGCAGCGTCTCGAACGCCTCATTGGTCTTGGCCCGCTCCTGCATGAACGAGGCCTGGTCGGGCGCCTTGGGGTAGGCGTAGCCGGGGCTGACCATCATGCCCTCGACGCCCGCGTCCATCATCTCGTCGAAGAACGCGCGCACGGAGTTGGGGTCGAAGCCCTCGAACAGGGTGGTGTTGGTCGTCACGCGGAAGCCCATGTCAACCGCGAGTCGGATGCCCTTGCTCGCCTTCTGGAACGTGCCCTCGCGGCAGACCGCGAAGTCGTGGTGTTCTTCCTGGCCGTCCATGTGTACGCTGAAGGTGAGGTACTTGCTCGGCTTGAACAGGCCTTCGCGCAGCTTCTTTTCGAGCAGGATCGCGTTGGTGCAGAGGTAGATGTATTTCCTGCGGGCGATGAGGCCCTCGACGATCTGGTCGATCTGCGGGTGCAGCAGCGGCTCGCCCCCGGGGATGCTGACCATCGGCGCCGGGCACTCGTCGACCGCCTTGAGCGCCTGCTCGACGCTGAGCTCTTTCTTGAGGATGTGCGCGGGGTACTGGATCTTGCCGCAGCCGGCGCAGGCGAGGTTGCAGCGGAACAGCGGCTCAAGCATGAGCACCAGGGGGTATCGCTTGTTGCCTTTGAGCTTCTGGCCGATGACGTAGGACGCGACGGTCCACATCTGCGAGATCGGTACGGGCATAAGGTTCGCCTTGAGCTGTGAGTCTGAGGTTCTCGGTTCGGCGGGACGCGCAACCGGCTCACGGGGCGGGCGGGGGCGCCCCGGGCGGGTCTCCAAGGCCAGAAGTATACCAGTTTCCCCGGCGATTCATACGCATCGGGGCGGGGACACTGAATAAAAAGCCCGGCCACGAGGCCGGGCTTTGGGCTGGAGTCGGATCATCAAGAACCCAGGGCGGGTCCGGTTCGGGTCACGCCTGACGCCGGCGCCGACGCAGGCCGAGGATGCCGAGCAGGGCGAAGCCGCCCAGCACCGCCGACGGGGTTGGCACGAGCGTCAGCTCGGGGCCGCCGTCCGGGCCGTCGTCGCGCGGCGTCTCTTCATCGGGAGGATCGTTTTCAGGATCGTCCTTGGGGTCGTCCTCGTCGACCGGCTCATCGAACGTCGGAAGCTGCGGGTCGCGGAACACGTTGTTCGTGGGGTCGTCGCTGCTGTCGGGCGGGGCCACTCCGCCGCCGCCGCCACCTCCGCCGCCGCCCCCACCCCCGCTGCCGGCCAGGACCGCAAACAGGGAGGTCGGCCCGCCGCCGCTGACGCCGCCTGACGAACCGCCGCTGCCGAAGCCCCCGTCGTAGCCGTTGGGCTCCAGCAGTTGCTCGAAGGCGAAGATCGCGAGGCTGGGAGGCGTGTCGTATTCAAGGTTGTCGATCGCCGCGGAATTGGCGAGATGGATCACGATGCTGTGGAACTCGTCCACCCCCAGCAGGTCGGCATAGATCGGCTGGACGCGGTTGGCGGAGTTGGCGCCGAATTCGATGGTCGGGTCGTAGAACAGCGAATCGGGGTTGACCAGATCGGAGAAGCGGACCACGCCGACCTCGTCGCCGTCCTTGTAGAACTGGATGTAGCCGTCGCCGGCGTCCTGCACGTCGAGCAGGTCGAGGCTGAGCGACACCGCGGGGTTCGGGAACTCGACGCTGACGGCCCCGCCCTCGGCGGAAGGCTCTTCGAGCGTGAGCACCTGACCGACCTGCTTGTCCATGAGCAGGTTGCCCATGGCCCACACGCGTCCGTCGACGCCGTTGGGGCCTTCGAGGCTCGGCCGATCGGTCTCCCGCGCCGCGGTGTCGAACACGACGATCTTGCGGTGACCGTTGTGGTGACTGGCCACGGAGACGCCGTCGACCGTGCGGTCGACCGGCTCGCCAACGTCCAGGGACTCGAACGTAATGAGTTTATTCGTCTCGGCGGAGACGCCGAGCGTCAGTAAACAACTTACGCCGAGCGCAAAGATCGGGTACTGCTTAAACCACATCAGCTCTCTCCACTTCTACCCAAGCAGGTCACTTCCGGTTAAACCGTGCCGCGTTCCCCATCCTGCTTCCACCCAGCAAAAACGAACGCGTTCGTTTCTACGCTTCGAACTATAATACCCTGCCCCGACCGGTCGGGCCAGTCTCATTTGGTGATTTTCCTGACGCTAACGTATTAGAGCTGATCGGCTTAGCCTGCCCAGGCCTTAAAGTCAGCCCATCTTCAATTTCGGCCGGGCGGGGCCCGGGCTTCACTGCTCGATCTGTTCGCTGAGAAAGGTTTCGACCTGGCTGATGTTGATCCGCTGTTGACCCTGGCTGTCGCGGTCGCGTACGGTGACGGTCTGGTCCGATAATGTTTCGCCGTCGATGGTCACGCAGAAGGGCGTGCCCGCCTCGTCCATCCGGGCGTAGCGTCTGCCGATGTTCTGCTTGACGTCCATCTGGACCGCAAATCTTTCTCGTAAATCGAGATACAGCTTCTGGGCGGCCTCGGGCATGCCGTCTTTGGCGACCAGCGGGAAGACGCCCGCCTTGATCGGGGCGAACCGGGGCTTGAACTTCATGAAGACCTTGCTCGGCCGGCTGTCGTCGGGGGTGTAGGCCTCGCACAGCAGGACCAGCACCGCACGGGTTAACCCGCTGGCGGGCTCGATCACGTTGGGGATGTACTTGCTGACCGCGTCGATCTCCTCCTTGGACTTGCCTGCTTCCTTGGCCCTGAGCTGCCGCTCCTGGTCGAAGTACTCCATCTTGGTCTTGGAGTGGGTCTGGTGCTGGGTGAGGTCGAAGCAGCCGCGGTGGGCGACGCCCTCGAGCTCGCCGAAGCCCGGGGCGGTGAAGGGGTATTGGTATTCGACATCCACGCACATCTTCGAGTAGTGGGCCAGCTCGTCCTCGTCGTGGTCGCGGAAGCGGAGGTTCTCCGGGGAGATGCCCAGGGACTCCCACCAATTCATGCGTTCTTCTTTCCAGAACTGATACCACTTCGGCGAATCTTCCGGGGCGCAGAACCACTCCATCTCCATCTGCTCGAACTCGCGGGAGCGGAAGATGAAGTTGCGGGGCGTCACCTCGTTGCGGAAGGACTTGCCGATCTGGGCGATGCCGAAGGGCATCTTGACCCGCATGGTGTTGAGGACGTTGAGGTAGTTGAGGAAGATGCCCTGGGCGGTCTCGGGGCGGAGGTAAGCCTTGGCGTCCTCGTCGCGGATGGCGCCGACGTAGGTCTCGAACATGAGGTTGAAGTCGCGCGGAGGCGTGAGCGTGCCGGGTTTGTCGGTGTCCGGGCCAACAATCCGCCCTAAAAGCATTGCTCTATCTTCTATTGATACATCTTCTTGCGGATCTGCGCCGGCAAGAAACATAAAGCTGGCGTGTTGACTTGGGTCAAATTTGCCACCGTTTTTTTTAACAAATTTTTCCGCTTTTCGATATGCCTGAGCACGACTTACTTCATCATTTTCTAACCATGCGAACCAAACCATAGTTAGTTGAAGTGGATGGTTTTCTTGATATTCATCACTGGTGATTACAGCAGCCGCATGTAGTTGGTCTGCGCGGTAACGTTTCTTACTTTCCGTGCAGTCCACCATCGGATCGCTGAACCCGCCGACGTGGCCCGAGGCTTCCCAGGTCTTGGGGTTCTGGATGATCGACGAGTCGAGGCCGACGATGGAGACAGGCTCGCCGTCGGGCCCGATGGGGGGGCACTCGACGGTGCGTTTCCACCACCAGTCGCGGATGTTGTTTTTGAGGGCGGTCCCGAGGGGGCCGTAGTCCCAGAAGCCGTTGAGCCCGCCGTAGATTTCGGAAGCGGGGAAGACGAAGCCGCGCCGCTTGCAGAGGGCGACGATGTCGTCCATGGACTTGTGGGCGGGGTCGGTGATGGTCATCGCAAAGCCTTTCGTAAGGCCCCGGCACGGGGATGCGGGGCGGCGGTTCGAGCGGGGTAGTGTATCGGTTTGGGCCCCGCGCGGAGGGGAGGAAACCGCAGGAACCGCAGGAAACTCAGGAACCGCAGGAACCGCCGTGGGGACGGCCCATCGCTGAGGCGTGCAGCGGCCGTGAAACCAACCTGTCGGGTGGGCTTGCCGGTTCCTGTTTTTTCTGCGGTTCCTGCGGTTCCTGCGGTTTCCCCTCCCCCCCGGGGCTCGACGTCGATATGATGATGGATTCCACACATACGCTTCATGGATTGGAGTCGACCGTGCCCACCGAGCCGCAGACCGCCGCCCGCCCGTCCGCCGCCGCCCCGCCTCAGCCGCAGCGTGAGGTCTGGCTGGACGGCGCCTTCGTCCCCGCCGGCGAAGCCGCCGTCAGCGTCTTTGACCACGGCGTGCTCTACGGCGACGGCGTGTTCGAGGGCATCCGCTCCTACAACGGCCGGATCTTCAAGCTCGCCACCCACCTCAAGCGGCTGTACGACTCGGCCAAATCCATCCGGCTGGATATCCCCTACTCCGCCGACGAACTGGGCGACGCCGTCCGCCAACTCGTGCAGCGCAACGGGACGCTCGACGGCTACATCCGCCTCGTCGTGACCCGCGGCGCCGGCTCGCTCGGGCTCAACCCCTTCTCCAGTCCCAATCCCGTCGTGTTCATCATCGCGGACACGATCAAGCTTTATCCGCAGGAGATGTACGATCACGGCATGCACATCATCACCGCGGCGACGGTGGCGAACCACCCCGCGAGCCTCTCGCCGCGCGTCAAGAGCCTCAACTACCTCAAGAACGTCCTGGCCAAGATCGAGGCGATCGACGCCGGCGCGCCCGAGGCCATCATGCTCAACGCCCAGGGCTTCGTGGCCGAGTGCACCAGCGACAACCTGTTCATCGTCGCTCCCTATCACGACAAGACGTCGCTGCTCACCCCGCCTCTGCACGCCAGCATCCTCGAGGGCGTCACCCGCAACGTGGTGATCCAGCTTGCTCACGAGGTTGACCTGCCGGTGGTCCAGACCGACCTGACCCGCCACGACCTGTACGTCGCGGACGAGATGTTCCTGACCGGCACCGCCGCGGAGGTGATCGCGGTGACGCAGGTGGACGGCCGCAAGATCGGCACGGGCGAGCCCGGGCCGGTGACCCGCCGGCTGATCGCCGCCTTCCGGCAGCTCGTCGCCGACCAGGCGCCGGAAGACTGAATGGCAAAGCCCGGGGATGGCCATCCCCGGGCTTCCAGCGGTGTCTCCCCCGGGCTTCCACGTCGCTACACTGACCCCCGCCATGCCCACCTCGATCGGCCCCCAACCCGTCGACGTCCGTGACCTCGCCTACCTCACCCCCGACCTGCCGGGCATTGGAGGCGTGATCAAGCAACGCCGGGAGGACTTCCTCGTCGAGGAGCAGCCGCTCTATCCGCCCAGCGGCGAAGGCGAACACGTTTATCTCTACATCGAGAAGCGCGGCCTGACCACGCAGGACGTCGTGAAGAAGCTCGCCAAGGCCTTCCGTGTCCGCCGATCCGCCGTCGGCTACGCCGGCCTCAAGGACAAACACGCGGTCACCCGTCAGCACTTCTCCGTGCACCTGCCCGACCCGGCGGGCGAGGCGGAGTTCCTCGCCAACCTCGAACGCTACAAGACCATGCAGGTGCTGTGGTCCGACCGTCACACCAACAAGCTCCGTCGGGGCCACCACGGCGGCAATCGCTTCGTGATCCGCATCCGCGACGTCGAGCCCACGTCCGTCGTCTCCGCCAAACGCATCCTCGATCAACTCGTGCGCCTGGGGGCGCCCAACTACCTCGGTGAGCAACGCTTCGGCTACCGACGCAACAGCCACCGACTCGGCCGCTGCCTGCTGCTGGGCGAGCACCAGGCGTTTCTCGACGAGATGCTGGGCCGACCTTCGCCGAGCGACGCGGACTACCTCGTCGAGGGCCGACGCGCGTACGAAGCGGGCGACCATGGCCGGGCCCTGGAGCTGTGGCCCCGCAATCTGCCCTACGACCGGCAGGCGCTGGATGCGCTGCGCCAGGGCAAGACCGCGGAGCAGGCCGTGGCGAGCATCGACGCGACGCAACGCCACTTCCTGCTCTCGGCGATGCAGTCGGCCATCTTCAACACCGCCCTGGACACGCGTCTGCGCGGCGGGCTCTTCAATCGGCTGCTGCCCGGCGACCTGGCGTGGAAGCACGACTCCCGCGCGGTGTTCAGCGTGGATGAGGCCGTCGCCGAAACGGAGAACGCACCGGGCGGGCGCGTGGCGTCGTTAGACGTCTCGCCCTCCGGCCCGTTATGGGGCCCCGGCATGCCCCGCACCGAGGGCCGGCCCGACGAGATCGAACGTGACGCCTTAGCTCGGCACGGGCTGAGCGTCGAACAGGTGGCGGACGATCCGGGCGACGACTTCGCCGGCGCTCGGCGCCCCTGCCGCGTCCGGCTGCGCGATCCGGACCTCTCCGGCGGGGTCGATGAGTCGGGCCCGTACGTCAAGCTCGCTTTCGAACTGCCCCGCGGCGCGTTCGCCACCATCACCCTGCGCGAGATCATGAAGTCGGCGTGATCGCTCGTCGTTGAGATCCGGACCTTCGGCCGCCTGCGGCGTCCTCAGGACCGGCTTGGCGCTGCGTCAGCCTGACCGACAATCAATCACCCGCGACTCGGTCACCACCAGGTCCACCTTCTGGTCACGCTCATCGGTGGGCAACGCCTCCACGACCTGCGCCTCATACGCCAGCGCCACCCGCTTCACTTTGGGGTGCGCCGCGAACCACCGGTCGTAATACCCCCCGCCCATCCCCAGCCGATCGCCGCGCTCGGTCACCGCGACGCAGGGCGCCACACACAGTTCCACCCGTTTTGCAAACTTCGCGTCCGGTTCCGGCTCGAGCACCCCGAAGCGGCCGATCGTCATGGCGTCCCATTCGTCGATCCGTCGGGCCTCCATCACCCCGTCGCCGATTACGCGCGGCGCCGAGAGTCTTACGCCTTTGGCGAGACACGCTTGGATGAACGTATGGGTGTCGACTTCGTTGCGGTGCGAGATATAGCAGAAGATATGTTGTTGAGGATTCACCATCGGCATGAGGTGATCGAGGATCCGCCGCGACTTGTCCCGCACCTCGGCGGCGCTCAACGCATCGCGTTGGGCTTTGAGCCGTTGCCGGAAGGATGATTTTTCCGCGCTGATGTTCATCGCAGATCATGGCGGGCTTCAAGGCATAAGAAGCTCACCACAGAGACGCCCAGGCACAGAGTCGATCCACAAAACATCTTGGTTGTCTCCCGGCGTCTCTGTGTTTCGTTAGTCAGTTTTTTTGTTCTTATCGATCTGATCGCGCAGCCACGCGGCGGCGGTCGCCACGGTGTCGCCGTCGATGTCGACCATCAGGTTCGCCCGGCGCATCTCGTCGATGTCGATGGCGCCGATCAGGGGCTGGAGCAGGGCGGTCAGCTTGGGGTTGGCGGCCGCCTCCGGGCTCAGCAGCAGCACCGCTTCGTAAGGCGGCAGCACGTGCCGGTCGTCGGTCAGGGTCACCAGGTCGTACGCTGTGATCCGGCCGTCGCTGGTGTAGGCGGTGATGACGTCGACCTCGCCCGCGGCGATCGCCTCGTACATCAGCGTGCTCTGCATCGGGACTTTCTGCTGGAAGTCGAGCCCGTAGGTCGACACCAGGTCCCGCCACTCCGCCCGGCCGAAGAACTCGGGGTCCGACGCGATCGACATCTGGTCCGAGACCTTCGCGAGGTCGGAGATGGTCTTGAGGCCGTGCTGCTCCGCGGTTTCCTTGCGCACGGCCAGGGCGTAGGCGTTCTGAAACCCCAGCGATCCGAGGCAGACGATCCCGTCGTGCTCCTTGAGCCACTGGGTCATCTCACGGAGCACCACGTCGGCCGGGGCGATTTGGTCGCGTTTCATGATCGTCGCCCAGATGGTGCCGGTGTAGTCGACGTAGGCGTCGAGCTCGTTGACCCGCAGGGCGTCGTAGGCGACGGTGGACCCGAGTCCGACGCGTTGGTGCACGTCGAAATCGCTTTGCAGCTCGTCCGCGATGAGATGGGCGAGGATGTACGACTCGTTGAACGTCTTGGCGCCAATTTCGGCGTCGGGGCGGTCGCGGTCGGCGTCGAGCCAGGGCGCGATGGTGATGGGCGTGAACCCGGCGAGGACGATCAGCGCCAGTCCGGGCGCGGCGACGGCTTTCCTCCACGCGGAGCGCTGGGCCACGCCCGCCTCCATCAGCCCCAGCAACTGGTCGAGCGCGATCGCCAGCGCCGCGGCGCTGACCACGCCCAGCAGGATCGAGAGGGTGTTGCGGGTCTGCAGGCCGGTGATGATGTAGTCGCCCAGGCTCGGCTGGCCGATGAGGGTGGACAGGGTCGCCATGCCCACGGTCCAGACCGCGGCGGTGCGCACGCCCGCGACGATGACCGGCAGCGCCAGGGGCATCTGGACCCGCCACAGCACCTGCCGCCGGGTCATGCCCACGCCCCGCGCCGCCTCGACCGTGGCCGGGTCCACCCCCGCCAACCCGGCGAGCGTGTTGCGCAGCATCGGCAGCAGGCTGTAGAGCGTCAACGCGATCACCGTGGGCAGGAACCCGATCGCCCGCAGCGGCCCGTCGGTCAGCCCCAGCAGCCACATCAGCAGCGCGTTGATCCCCACCAGCACCGGCAGGATCAACGCCAGCAGCGCCAGGGCCGGCACGGTCTGCACCACGCTCGCCACGCCCGTCGCCGCCGCCCGCCACCGCGGCCGCCGCACCGTCCAGATCCCCAGCGGCAACGCGATCAACACGCCCAGCCCCAGCGACACCACGGTCACCAGCACGTGTTCGCTCGCGAGGGTGGGCCAGCGTTCCAGCAGCACCTCGAGATTGTTGATCCAGGCGTTCATCCGTCGGCCCTCATCAGCGCTTCGACGCGGATCGTCTGCCGCCTCGGGGTTTCGATCAGGTGCGCGACGTACGCCTCGCGCGGATCGTTCACCAGCTCCCGGGGCGTGCCGATGCGGATGATCCGCCCGCGCTGCATCACCGCGACGCGGTCCGCCATCAGCAGCGCCTCGGTCATGTCGTGGGTGACCAGCACGCTCGTGAGCCCCAGCCGGACGTGCAGGTCGGCGTACTCCTGCTGCAATTCGTCGCGCGTGATGGGGTCGAGCGCGCCGAACGGCTCGTCCATGAGCATGACCTTGGGCCGCGCCGCCAGCGCCCGGGCGACGCCGACCCGCTGCCGCTGCCCGCCCGACAGCTCATTGGGCAGTCGGTCTTGCATCGCGCGGGGCAGCCGCATCAGCTCCAGCAACTCCTCCACCCGTGCGGCGGTCTCGGGCTTCTCCCACTTCATCAGCCGGGGCGTCGCCGCGATGTTCTGGGCCACCGTCCAGTGTGGAAACAAACCCACGCCCTGAAACACGTACCCGATGCCCCGCCGCAGCTGGACCGGGTTGATCGTCGCGGCGTCCACCCCGTCCAGCCGCACCGTGCCCGCGTCCGGCTCGATCAGCCGGTTGATCATCTTCAGCGTCGTCGTCTTCCCGCACCCCGACTCGCCCAGCAGCACCAGCAGCTCCTGCGGGTGGATCTGCAGGTCGAGCCCGTCCACCGCGGCCGCGCCGTTGTACCGCTTGACCAGCCCTTCGATCTGGATCATGAAGGGCAGTGTATCAACGGGGGCGTCCAAGAGGCTTAGGCCAAGCGCCGGCGTCAAACATATTGCTGGCGTCTGAATATGAAGGAAGCCCAGGGACCGCGGTCCCTGGGCTTCGGTGGTGTGTCGGGGTTGGCGCCGGATCTGTGAAAATGTTTCAGCCGCCTTGGGCCCCGCGCCGCCGGGTCCGTGCGAGGCTGAACAGCCCCAGCAGGACGCCGCCCATGGCCGCGGCGGTGGGCGTGGGCACGATGGTCCCGTTCACGCGGAGCGTGGGCTGGATGGTGCCGGCGAATTCCTGCCATACCCCGCCGTCTTCCTGGTGAAAAATACCGTGTACCCCTTGATTGTTGAGGTTCCAGTACGCGTAGGCGTCGGGGTCGCCCGCGGAGACGACGATGAAGTATTCGACGCCCGCCTGCAGCAGCGGGTTGGCGGCCGAGTTGGCGGTCACCAGGAACGAGTCGGACGTGCCGAACTCCGGGAAGCCGCTGAAGACGCCCAGCGACTCGATCACCGTCCCCGGCAGGCCCGAGTCGCTGGCCGCCAGCGCGATCTCCGCGTCATCGGCCCAACCCTGCAGGCTGGACAGCCCCACCTCGACGGAGTCGAGCGTGTAGTTATTGCCTGGCGTGAACGACACGGCGTACCTGCCCTCGAAGGGCAGGACGTTGGGGCCCCGAAAGATGACGGAGGTGTTGCCGAGATAGGTGTCGGCGCCCGACAGGTTGCTGTAGATCGTGGCGGCGTGGGCCGCGGGGCCCGCCAGGACCGCCAAGCCCAGCGCCATGGCCGAGAACATAAATTGCATGGTCTTCATTTTCTTTCTCCTTGGTTGCATCAAAACGGTAAAGCGCCCCCGGCCTCGACTGAGCCCCACGCGGACTCATCCATGTATCCGAGGTTTGTCGAAAAACGATGTTGCGGCGGGGCGGGTCACGCCGGTCTGCGCCTCCGGCTCAGGCCGAGCAGCCCCAGCAGGGCGGCTCCGGTGGCCGCGGCTGAGGGGGTGGGCACGATGGTCCGGGTCCCGTTCACACGCAGCGCGTGCTGTGCGTTGGGGTTTTCCAGCCATACGTCCGGGGCCACCTCGAAAAAGCGCCCCAGGGCTCCCTGAAGGTTATGGTTCCACACCGCGCTGGTATCGGGGTCGGCCGCGTCGACGACCACGAAGTACTCGACGCCCGCCAGGAGCAGCGGGTTGGCGGCCGAGACCGCGGTGGCCAGGAACGAGTCGGACGTGCCGAACTCGGGGAAGCCGCTGAACACGCCAAACGACTCGATCGTCGCCCCCGGCAGGCCCGAGTCGCTGGCCGCCAGCGTGACGATCACGTCATCGGGGAAGCCGCCGCTCTCTTTGGACAGCCCCAGCTCGATGGAGTCGAGCGTGTAGTGGCCGCCCGGCGTGAACGACACGGCATATGAGTACGGGAAAGGCTGATTGGCTCCCCGGACGGTGTTTCCGGAAAAGGCGTTGTAGGTATCCGTGCCCGACAGGTTGCTGTAGACGGTGGCCGCGGGGGCCGATCCACCGACGACGATGGCCAGGCCGATGGCGACGATTGAGAAGGTGTGTTGCTTGGTCATGATGAGTCTCTTTCTTCCCTTTGTGGATTAAAACGCGTGAGGCAAGGTTGAATGAATCCATCCGCAGTGAGGTGCGCGTTCATCAAACCGCATTGTTTTTTGCTTGAGTGGTGAGGCGTTGCGGCTTCACGCCGATGGACGGCGGCGAACCCGCGTGAGGCCGAGCAGCCCCAGCAGGGCGGCGCCGGCGGCCACGGCGGTGGGGGTGGGCACGATGACGGCGGTCCCGTTCACGCGGAACACAAATTCTGGGCTGCCCGGGGCCGTCGTCCAAAATGCGCCTCCGCCGCTCTGGAGGAAACGTCCCGTTGCCCCTTGATTGTTGTTGTGCCACTTGATCTTTGAGTCGGGGTCGGCTGCTTCGAGAATCACGAAGTACTCGACGCCCGCCTGCAGCAAAGGGTTGGCGGCGGACGTTGCGGTCGCCAGGAACGAGTCGGATGTGTTGAATTCGGGGAACCCGCTGAGGACACCGAATGTTTCGATCCCCGCCCCCGGCAGGCCCGAGTCGCTCGCCGCCAAGGTCACCGTCAGGTTGTCGGTAAAGTTCGTATCGCTGGACACCCCCAGTTCGATGGAGTCGAGCGTGTAGTTCTGGGCCGGGGTGAATGACACCGCCGCTCTGAGCGAGTTAGGGGGCACATTCGCCCCGCGGATGGAGATCGCTGAGAAGCCGGTGTACGTCCCCGTGCCCGACAGGTTGCTGTAGACGGTGGCGGCGTGGGCCGTGAGACCCGTCAAGGCGGCCAAGCCGATCACAGCGGCCGAAAGCGTTTGTCGCATCGTCATTTATCCTTCTCTCCCTTCTTGTCCCAAACCCATGACGCCCCTCCTGAGCCGATAACACAACGGCTTACGTGTGGTTACGGCAAGCCCGCCCACGTGTTACACCGGCTCCCGTTTTTTTCTGAGGCATGGAGCCAAAGCTGGACCGGAGCGAAGCGAAGGCCCGGATACCGACCCTCTCCAACTGTCCATCCGGACCTTCGCTTCGCTCAGGACCGGCTTTATAAAGGCCTTCTCCCAAGGGGCCTGAGCCCGGCGCGTTGCATAACCCCTGCGCCTCTGCCACAATCTCCGCCCCGCCCCCCGAAACCACGGAGCTTGACCCATGAAATCCAACGACCTCAAGCCCGGCATGGCCCTCGACATCGACGGCCAGCTCTGGATCTGCACCAAGACCGAGCACGTCAAGCCCGGCAAGGGCCCCGCGTTCGTCCAGGCCAAGCTCAAGAACGTCCAGACCGGCCAGAACGTCGAAAAACGCCTCCGCACCTCCGAAGACGTCAACCAGGTCAACCTCGACCGCCGCGAGATGGAGTATCTCTACTCCGACGGCTCCGGCGCCGTGTTCATGGACAGTGAGTCCTACGAGCAGGCCACTATCCCTGAAGACGTGCTGGGCGACGCGCTGCTCTACATCAAACCCAACACCCCGGTCGTCGGGCTGGTCTACCAGGGCAACGTCGTAAGCATCGACCTGCCCGCGGCGGTCGACCTCGAGGTCACCGACACCCCCCCGGGCATCAAGGGCGCCACCGCGACCAATCAGCTCAAGGAAGCCACCCTCGAGACCGGCCTCAAGACCCGCGTCCCGCCGTTCATCGCCAACGGCCAGGTCGTCCGCGTCTCCACCGAAGACGGCTCGTACCTCTCCCGCGTCACCGGCGAGTAGCGATCACCGATAGCCGGGCCGCTACGCGGCCCCGGGCCAGGCGTGCGTAGCACGCCGGCTATGGCTTTAAAAAACTTGCATTTCTCGATTCCTGGGGCATGATTGGGGCAGGAGACCCAGGGATGAGACCCATCGCGTTGATGCTGTGCGCGCTGATCACCCAGGCCGCGCTCGGCGAGGATTATTTCCAGACACTCGACCGCCGGCTCAGCGATCTTCAACGGCGCGCGATCGACGCGGCGTTGCTCGACCGGGCGGCCCGGGCGTTGATCGGCGGCGCCGATCTGACCGTGGTCGGCGACCCGGGTGTGGCGGCCGACCTGGTCGGCGGCGCGGGGGCGTTCGCGTTCTCGACGCTCGACCCCCCGCGCGCCGGGGACGTGGTGCTGCTGCTCGAAGGGCTGCCGGCCCCGCCCGACACGGTGGCGTTGCCCCTGCCGGACGACCCCGACCCGGCGGTGCGGCTCGCCGCGGCGTGGGCGGTGCAGCTCGAGCTCTTCGCCGCCTGCACCCGCCTGGGCGAGACGCCGGTCGTCCGCCAGTCGCTGGAGATCGACACCCGCCGCGACCGGTTTTTCCGCTACGGCGGCCAGCGGTTCCACCACGACCTCTGGCTCGAGCCGATCCCGGCCCACACGCTGGCGCCGCGCTATCTCGCGGCGGTTCGCCGCGTGCTGCGGGACCTCGCGACCGCCAGCGGCGACGCGCTGGACCGCGCCGCGTTCCGCATCGACGACACGCTCGCTGACGGCGGCGTGGTCCGCCTCCGCCCCGCCGGCCGGGCGCTGCCTCACCACGTCCTCGGGCTGCCGTTTCCCGTCCTCGCCGATGACGCGGCGCGGCCCGGGCCGCGCGACCTGGTCCTCGCGATCGGCGGCTACGCCCACCCCGGCAGCGAGTACTGGGGTGAGGAAGACTTCCGCGACGCCGGCCGCGGCGTCATCTGGGCGGTCAACGCCTACGACACCTACCCCCACGACCTGCGCCGCGGCGAGTTCGTCATCGACCTGATGGGCCCCGTCGGCGACTGCGTGGTCAAGGTCGAGCACTACGACGCCCGCCTCGGCCCGGTCTCCTCCGTCACGGCCGCAGCGGTGGCGCATCACCTCGCATATCATCGTCCCCGATGACCACCCCGCGGTTGTATGACGATCTGGCCCACCTCTGGCCGCGCCTCAGCCCGCCGGCGCATTACGTCCCGGAGGCGGAGCACCTCCGCCGGCTGCTGCGGGAACGCCGCCCGCCCGCCGGCGATCGCCGGCCGGCGGTCCTCGAGCTCGGCGCCGGCGGGGGGCACACCCTGCACCACCTGCGCGACGAGTTCGACTGCGTCGCGGTCGATCTGTCGGAGCCGATGCTCGCCAACTGCCGGGCGTTGAACCCCGATGTCCCCACGCACGTCGGCGACATGCGCACGGTCCGCCTTGGCCGCACGTTTGACGCGGTGCTGATCCACGACGCGATCGACTACATGCTCACCGAGGACGACCTGCTCGCCACGCTGCACACGGCCGGGGCCCACCTCGACCGCGGCGGGCTGGCGCTGATCGCCCCGACCTACACCGCCGACACCTTTGTCGACAACGACGTCGCCGACGACGGCACGACGACCGACGACGCCGACCTGACCTATTTCACTTATGTCCACGACCCCGATCCGGCCGATACGACGTTTGAGATGATCCTGCTCTATCTGATCCGCGACGCCCGGACCCGGCGCGTCGAGGTGGTGGAAGACCGACACACCTGCGGCCTGTTCCCGGCGGCCCGATGGCTGGCGTTGATGGAGCGGGCGGGGTTCGCGGCGGAGCTGGACCCGCCGAGCAACGAGGACGAGGCGGCCTGGACCCTTTTCGTCGGAACCAAACGATGATCGTAGACATCCCGCCGGCTGACCGTGAGGTGCTCAGCCCGCTGTTCGACGGTTTCGCCCCCCTCAAGGGGGTGGTTGCAGCGTGCCTGTCGGGGGGCCAGGGCGGGGCCTCGGCCGACGCCGCTGTGGAGCCGCGGTGCGCCCGGCTGCACCATAGCCACTCCCTGCTCGTCGGCGATGCGTCTTCCCCCGAGGCGCGGGAGCTGGCCGCGACGTTGTCGGCGCCCGCGTCGGTGATCGTCGATGACCCGGCCTGGGAGCGGCTGCTGATGGATCTGTGGGGCCGGGCGCTGGACCCGTTCGAGCGGGTCGCCGTAGAGGAGCCGGTGGCGTGGGACCGGGACCGGCTGGCGGGGTGGATCGAGCGGCTGCCCGCCGGCTTCAACCTGCGGCGGGTGGCCGAGGCCGACGTCGAGGCGTTCAGGCGATGCCGCTCGGATTTCATCCTCGATGACGTCGACGCCGCGGCTTTTGTCAAGCGGTCGGTCGGCTTCGCGGTGTGGCGCGGCGATGAGATCGTGGCGGGCGCCGCGCCGCACGCGTTGGGCGGCGCGGCGTTGGAGTTCGAGGTCTTCACCGCCCCCGACTTCCGCCGCCAGGGGCTGGCGTCCGCGGTGTCCGCGGCCCTGATCCTCTATTGCCTTGACCACGGGCTGAAACCCTGCTGGGACGCGTTCAACCCCGAGTCCGCCCAACTCGCGCAGAAGCTGGGGTACGTCAACCCGCATCCCTACCCGGCTTTCATCCTCTGCCGCACGGCTTGAGCAGATCAACTTTCAGCCGATCACTTTCCCGTCTTAGCCGGCGGGCTACGCCCGCCTGGGCCAGGGCCGCGTAACGGCCCGGCTAAGCCAACCTCCGCCCCTCCATGAGCGTCAGGCGATACAGATCAAACGGTCTTGCGGCCCTGAATCACCAGCAGCATCGGGAACCCGACGTATTTCTGAGCCGAGGGGACTTGGTCGGCCAGGGTCTGATCGCCCGCCGCCTCGAGGCGTTGCAGGCGATCGAAGCCCGCGTCGTCGGCGGCGGTGAGATAATCCCCGACCCGATGGCGTTCGGCGCCGAGGCGGTACTCGACGCCGCGCTGCTCAAAGTTGGCCTCGGAGCCCGCCGCCGCCATCTCCGGGTGGAACACGGAAAAGACCAGCCGACCGCCGGGCCGCAAGGCTTTCCAGAGTTCACGGAAGAGGTGGCCCAGGTCGCGCAGGTGCTCGCCCACCAGCGCGCACACGGCGGCGTCGAACCTCCCGGGGCGCAGCGGCAGGCGTTCGCCCAGGTCGGCCTGGGCGACGCGCAGGCGCGGGTTCTTGCGTCGGGCCCGCCGGAGCATGTTGAACGAGAAGTCGAGCCCGACCGGCCGGCAGCCGGCGGCGGCCATCGCGGTCAGGTGGCGGCCGGTGCCGCAGCCGGCGTCGAGGATCGTTTCACCCCGCGCTGGCTGCAGGGCCGCCAGCGTGTGCCGGTTGTCCATCGCCACCACCGGGTTCGCGGTCGCGTCGTAGCTGTCGGCCCAGCGGTCGTAGCCGCGTCGGGGGTCCACCCGCCTGAGTGATCGCATGGCAAGATCCGTCCTTGGGACTGGTGTTCAAAACTGGGGTATCCGGATCTTCGGACGCCTGGCGGCGTCCTCAGAACCGGCTTGATTGTAAGCCAAAGGGCGCCGGGGAGGCCCGTGATACCATGCGGGCCATGCGGCGTATCCGCGTTCGGCGTCGATGGTGGTTCGTAGGGGCGCTGATCGTCTGCGCGGCGGCCCCGTTGGTCCTGATCGGGTGTGTGCGTCAGATGTTGCCGCAGGCGATGTTGCACGTGCCCAACGCCGATCGGGTGATCGACCCGGCGGACGATCCGCCGCTGGACCGGCTGCGGGAGTTGGGGATCACCGACGCGTGGCGGGTCGCGTCCGGCCCGCCGGAGGCGTCGTTGAGCGTGTGGGTGATCGAGCCGGAGGGCGAAGCCGCCGCGGACGTGGTGGTGCTGCACGGGATCCAGGATCGGAAGCGATCGATGGTGGGCCTGGGCCGGTATCTGGCGGCGCGGGGTTACCGCGCGGTGCTGGTGGACCTGCGTGGGCACGGCCGATCGTCGGGTCGATACGCCAGCTACGGGGTGCATGACCGGCACGACCTGGTGCGGGTGCTGGATGAACTGGAGCGGCGGGGCCGATCCGCCGGGCGGGCGTTCCTGTTCGGCCCGTCGTACGGCGGGGCGGTTGCGTTGCAGACCGCCGCGATCGATCCCCGGGTCGAGGCCGTGGCGACGGTCGCCACGTTCACCCGGCTGCGCGACATCGTGCCGATCTACACCCGTAAGTACGTGCCGGTGGTGGGCGGCTGGGTGAGCGATCGGGACATCCAGTCGGCGGTGGACGAAGCGGGGCGGATCGCCGGCTTCGACCCGGACGAGGCGGACAACCTCGCCGCGATCGCCCGGACGCGGGCGCCCGTGCTGCTGGTCCATGGGCTGGCCGACCGGCACATCCCGCCCGACCATGCCCGCCGCCTCCACGCCGAGGCCCCGGCGGGCTCGGTCCTGCTGCTCGTGCCCGACGCGGCCCACCTGACGATCCTCGGCTCCACCCACGGCCCGGCCGTCACCGAGGCGGCGGTCGATTTCTTCGACGAGCAGGCGGGGGGCGGCCGCTAAACATTTACCGTAAATGGGGCCTTGGAGATCGGGCCGGGTTTGGGGTAAACTCTGGGGTTGATCACCTGCTGAGCGATTTTCTGATTTTAGCCGTGTCCGACCCTCTCACAGCCAACGCCTCCCTCGCCGCCGACGCCCCCGCTGCGCCCGGCGAGGGTGAGGAGCCTGCCAGTCCGCGCCCCGGATCGGGCTGTGAGGTGGATGTCGAGTTGAACGTCGAGGACACCGACCCGCCGCTGCACGGCTGGCTCGGGCCGCTGCTGGAGCGGGCGGCGGCGTTGGCGGGGGCGGGCGCCGGTCGGCTGGGGGTGAGCCTCGTCGACGACGCGGCGATGACCGTGTTGCACGAGACCTACCGCGGTGAGCCGGGGACGACCGACGTGTTGACCTTTGACCTCAGCGACGGCCCCGCCGATGGGCTCGACGGCGACATCGCCGTCTGCGTGGACGAGGCGGCGCGCCAAGCGGCCCGCCGCGAGCACGATGTGCGCGACGAGGTGCTGCTGTACGCGGTGCACGGGCTCATGCACCTGTTGGGAGAGGATGACCACGAAGCGGACGCCTTCGAGCGGATGCACCGCCGCGAGGACGAACTGCTCACCCGTTTGGGGGTGGGGCCGCGCTTCTGGAAGCGTGACGATAAGCGTTGATGGACCTTTGCCGCGACGGCGTCGCCCCCACGGCGCCGACGCGCTTTCTGGAACGGCCATGATTGGCTGAATGACTGGGGGACGGAAGTCCGAAAGTGAACCCCGCGATCTGGATCGCGCTCGTACCGTTGGTGTTGGGCTGTTTCTTCGCCGCCTGCCACGCCGCGCTCAAGACATTCTCCCGCAAGCGGCTGGCCGACCTGATGGAAGCCTCGGGCCGGGCGCACCGGCTCGAAGCGCTGGATCGGCGGCTGCCGGCGCTGCAATTGCTCACCGGCGTGCTGCGGGTGGCGTGCGGCGTGGTGGTGATCATCGCGACGATCGAGCTCGTACAGGACTGGCTGGCGCCGGTGAGGGTGTGGGTGTTTTACTCGACGACGTTCGTCGTCGCGGCGGGGCTGATCACGGTCTTCCACGTGGCGATCCCCATCAGCTGGGCCCGGTACCGGCAGGAGCGCCTGCTGGCCTGGTCGCTGCCGATCCTCACGGCGCTGCTGACCGTGTTCTCGCCCGTGGTGTGGGTGCTGCACGTGTTCGACCCGATGATCCGCCGGATCTCGGGCGTCGACCTGCACGCCGACGACGCGGACATCTCCGACGACGTGCTCGCCGCCGTGGAGGACCACGAGTCGGCCGACCAGATCGACGACGAGCAGAAGGATATGCTCGAAGCGGTCTTCTCGCTGCCCGGCACGTCGGCCGGGGAGATCATGACCCCGCGGACCGAGGTCCACGGCATCGAGGTGGACGCTGCGCTGGACGAGGTGAAGCGGACGGTGCTCGAGGACGGCCACTCCCGCGTCCCGGTGTACGAGGAGTCGCTGGACCACATCGTCGGCATCCTCTACGCCAAGGACCTGCTCAAGTTCCTCGGCGACGGCGCGGAGTTTCGGCTCCGCGACGTGGCCCGCGAGGCGTTCCTCGTGCCCGAGTCCAAGCCGGTGTCGGACCTGCTGCGCGAGTTCAAGCAGCGCAAGGTCCACCTCGCCATCGTGCTCGACGAATACGGGGGCACCGCCGGCCTGGTCACCATCGAGGACATCCTCGAAGAGATCGTCGGCGAGATCCAGGACGAATACGAAGAGGAAGACGAGCCCGAACCGCTGGTCCAGATCGATGAGCACACCTTCGAGGTCGAGGCCCGCATGGACATCGACGACCTCGAGGACGAGCTGGACATCGCCTTCCCCGAGGACGGCGACTACGACACGCTGGGCGGCTTCGTGTTCGCCACCCTCGGCCACATCCCCGACGTCGGCGAGTCGTTCGAGTACGAAGGGCGGCGCTTCACCGTCACCGACGCCGAGCGCACGCGGGTGAACAAGGTGAAGATCGAGAAGCTCCAGGAAGCCGGGGCGCCGCACGCCAACGGCGGCTGACGCGTCGGGCCCTATAATCCGCGTCCCATGCCCGACATCCGCTTCTATAACACGCTGACCCACCGCGTCGAACCGTTCGAGCCGATCGAGCCCGGCCGGGTGTTCATGTACAACTGCGGCCCGACGGTGTACGACTTCGCCCACATCGGCAACTTCAAGACCTTCCTCTTCGCCGACGTCCTGCGGCGGTTCCTGGAACTGGCCGGGCACGACGTCCAGCAGGTGCTGAACCTGACCGACGTCGGCCACATGACCGAAGACCACCTCGCCGACGGCGGGGGCGAGGAGAAGATGGACGTCGCCCGCCAACGCATCCTCGACGCCAAGAAGGCCGGCGACGCCCACTTCGATGCGATCGACGACCCGACCGACCCCTACCAGATCGCCGACTTCTACGCCCAGGCGTTCATCGAGGACGCTCGCCGGCTCGGGATGAAGGTGGTCGACGATGACCCGTCCCATTTGCCGCGGGCGACGGCCCACATCGAACATATGAAGGCGATGGTGCAGAAACTCATCGCCTCGGACCACGCCTACGTCGCCGACGACGGGGCGGTGTACTTCCGCGTCGAGTCGTTCCCCGAGTACGGCCGGCTCAGCGGCAACACGCTCGACCAGCTCCGCGGCGGCGCGGGCGGACGCGTGGACGACCAGCACCAGGCCCACAAACGCCACCCCGCCGATTTCCTGCTCTGGAAGCCCGACCCGACCCACCTGATGAAGTGGGACAGCCCCTGGGGTGCGGGATACCCCGGCTGGCACATCGAGTGCTCCGCCATGGCCCGGGCGGTGCTCGGCCGGGACGTGATCGACATCCACACCGGCGGTGAGGACAACATCTTCCCCCACCACGAGTGCGAGATCGCCCAGTCCCGCGGCGCCACCGGCCAGCCGGCGTTCGCCCGGTTCTGGATGCACAGCCGTCACCTGCTGGTCGAGGGTGAGAAGATGTCCAAGAGCAAGGGCAACTTCTACACCGTGCGCGACGTGCTGGAGGGCCGGGTGACCGGCCGGCCGGTCGACCCGGCGGTGCTGCGGTACGAGATGACCAAGGCCAAGTACCGCTCATCCCTGAACTTCACGAAACAGGGCCTGGAAGACTCGGCCGCGAACGTGCGGCGGCTACGCGAGTTCGCCGCCGCCCTCGACGAGCGGCTCGCCGGCGCCCCGTACGAAACCGCGGGCCCCGATCACCCCGCGGCGGCGCGGTTCATCGACGCCTTGGCGGACGACCTGAACATGGCCGGCGCGTTGGGCGTGGTGTTCGAGTTCCTTAACGGCAAGCACCCGGACCCCGCCGTGTCGCGCGGGGTGCTGGCGGCCTTTGACCGGGTCCTGGGCGTCCTGCCGGCGGGCGCGGCGGCGGAGGATGCGTCGATCGAGGAGCGCTGCAAGGCGCTCGACGCGGCGCGGGCGGCGAAGGACTACGCCGCCGCCGACGCGATCCGCGACGAGCTGATCGCCGCCGGGTACGACGTCAAAACAACCCCGGCGGGGACCGTCGCCAGCAAACGGCTCGCATAGCCTCGTTTAACGCCGGCCCGCAGGGCCGGGCTGCCGCCTGAGCTCGATTCAGGCCGCTTCGTCCACGTCGATACCCTCGAAGTCGTAGATATCGGCGATGAACTCTTCGAGCGGCCGCAACTCGGCCAGCACAAAGCGGAATGGGGTCTTGAGCTTGCCGCGCAGCAGGGCGTCGGCGTCGCCCAGGGCGCCGTGGGTGGTCGCGCAGATCAGGCAACCGTCTTCGAGGCGCAGCGGCAGGACCAGGTGGTTCCAGGCGTCTTGAGCGGAGAGGTGTCGGCTGCAGCCATGGTCGAGGCGTTGACGGGCGAGGTTCACAATCGCATGCGACTCGGTCATGGCGCAACTCCGACAAACAACGCTCTTACTTTTCCTCATCGGTCGAGGTTCGCCATCGCATGAAAAGCGAAGCTGAATTAGCGAAAATATTTATGACCTCGGCGGAAGCCCGGCGCGCCGAAGCCGATGCTCACGATCCGCGAATCTGGGTAAAGCGTTCGGCCTGTGCGGCGAACGCGTCGGGCTCCCGGGCGTCGTATTCGTTCAACTCGAACGAGCGGCGTACGATCGCGCGGAGGTGGGGCAGGTCGCGGACGTGGCCGGCGCCGATGGCCTGGGTCAGCGCGTTGCCGATGGCGGTGGCTTCGTAAGGCCCGACGACCACGCGTTTGCCGGTGGCGTCGGCGGTCATCTGGTTGAGCAGGGCGTTGCGGCCGCCGCCCCCGACGATGTGGAGGACCTCGACCGGCCGGCCGATCAGGGATTCGAGGTCGCGGAGGACCTGGCCGTAGGTCAATGCGAGCGACTCGAGGGCGGCGCGGACGTACTGCCCGGGTTCGGCGGGGCGGGGCTGGCCGGTCTGGTCGGCGAAGGCGTCGACCTTGGCGAGCATGTCGCCCGGCGCCGCGAAGGGGGCATGGTCGGGATCGAGGAGCGTGCGGAAAGGCTCGGCCTGCTCGGCGAGCTCGGTGAGCGTCGCGTAGTCGAGCGTCCGGCCCCGGCGTTCGTAGTCGCGGCGGACTTCCTGGACCAGCCAGAGGCCGGAGATGTTTTTAAGGAACCGGATCTTATCGGCCACGCCGCGCTCGTTGGTGAACCCCGCCTCGCGGGCGGCGTCGGTGACGATCGGGGCATCGAGCTCGGCGCCCATGAGCGACCAGGTGCCGCTGCTGAGGTAGGCCCAATGGGGCTGGTCTTCCAACACCGGCGCCGCCGCGACGGCGGAGGCAGTGTCGTGGGAGCCGGGGGTGATCACGTCGATCGGCTCGATCTTCGCCTCCCGGGCGATCTCATCCCGCAGCCTGCCCAGGACCGAGCCGGCGGGGACGGTGTCGGCGAGGAAGTGGCCGTTGAGCCCGAGCCGGCCGAGCAGGTCGTGGCTCCACACGCCGGTGCGGGGGTCGATCATCTGGGTGGTCGAGGCGATGGTGGCCTCGTTTTTCGCGACGCCGCTGAAGAAATAGTGCAGCAGGTCGGGCATGTTGAGCATGTGCCGGGCGTGCTCAAGGGTGGCGGGCTCGGTGTGCTGCTGGGCGACGAGCTGGAAGAGGGTGTTGAACGGCATGAACTGGATGCCGGTGGCGTCATAGATGGCCTTTTCGCCCAGCTGGTCGATCGCGCGTTGCATGGCGGGCGCGTGGCGCGGGTCGCGGTAGGCGAAGGGCAGGCCCAGGAGCTGGCCGGACTGGCCGATCAGGCCGCAGTCGACGCCCCAGGTGTCGACGCCCAGGCTGACGAGTTGGACGTCCTGGGCGCGGGCGTGTTCGCCCGCCAGGCGCAGGCCCTCGACCATATGCCGCCAGAGTTCGAGCAGGTTCCAGTGGTGGCCGGAGGGGAGGGTCTGGGGGAGGTTGGGGAAGCGGTTGATCTCGTGGAGGAAGAGCTTGTCGTGCTGGAGGTCGGCCAGCATGGTGCGGCCGGACTCGGCGCCGAGGTCGAAAGCGACAAAACCGGGGGTGGGCATCGGACGGTTCCAGAGGGTGGGCGGGCAAGTGTACCGGCTCAGGCGGGGCGTTTCATGACCGCGGCGGCGCGCGTGATGTAGGGGATGCCGCTGAGGACGGTGGCGAGGACGGTGGCGTAGACGAGGATGTCGCGGACCCAGCCGCTCCAGCCGTGCCCGCTGAGGCGTGGGTCGTACCAGACGATCAGCAGGATGATCGGGATGACGATGGACTGGAGGATCATCTTGAGTTTGCCGAACCAGTTGGCGCCGAATTTCACGCCCGCCCCTTCGAGTTCGCCCCGGATGCCGGTGACCAGCAGCTCACGGGCGAGGATGACGGCGACCATCCAGGGGTAGACGCCGCTGACCATGTTGAAAAACCCTCCGTCGGCCGCGATCTCGGGGATGACGAAGCGCGGCCCGGCGAGGTAGATGAACGCGCCCAGGATCAGGACCTTGTCGCAGAACGGATCCATGATCCGGCCGAAGGTGGACTCGACCTTCCATTTGCGCGCGAGGTGGCCGTCGAGCGCGTCGGTAACGGCGGCGAGGATAAAGAGCACCAGCGCCGCCAACAGCCAGCCGTTGGGCCCGCCCAGGGCGTAGCGGTACTGGTTGAGGGCCAGGAAGAACAGGGCGGCGAACACAAGCCGGGCCAGGGTGAGCAGGTTCGGCACTTGGCGGTAGGACATCCGCCGGCCATCATAGCCCGACGCGCCGCCCCCGTCATACGAATCCCGCTTACAACCAATGCGTATCGCCTGCTTAGAGCCGATCCACTTTCAGTCAATCGTGTTGCCGTCTTAGCCGGCGGGATACGCCCGCCTGGTCCGGGGCCGCGTAGCGGCCCGGCTCAGCGCTTCATCAGCGGACGGCGATACAGATCAAATGGACTCGTACTAAGCTCCGGCGCGGTCAATCGTTGGGCAACGGGCAGTCGGCCCGTTTGACGAGGGTGACGCAGTTGCCTTCCTTGTTGAAGGAGACCTCGGTCATATACGCCTTCATCAGCATGACGCCCCGGCCGTGAGGGCGGCAGAGGTTCTCCGCCAGCGTGGGGTCGGGCACGTCCTCGGGGTGAAACCCCGACCCTTCGTCGCAGATGGTCACGCGGCAGACCTCCGCGGTGATCCGGTACTCGACGGTCACGTGTTTGCTCGGGTCGCGCTGGTTGCCGTGACGGATGGCGTTGGTGACCGCTTCGTCCAGGGACAGCCGGATGCCGAACACGGCCTCCTCGCGGAACGTCTCAAACGACTGGATGTCTTTCAGGATAGCGGTAGCGACCTCACCGACTTGATCGATCTCGCTGGGGATCACCAATGTCCTGGTCACTTCGTCGCCCATGGCCGTTCCTGATCCCCGCCTTTCCCCTCTGTGTCCAGCATCTGAAGGTCACTTGAAGCTTTTCAGAGCCTTTTCGTTGTTGGCGTGGATCTGGAAGAGCTTGTTGAGCTTGGTGATGACAAAGACCTCGTAGATCTGCTTGTCGATGTTGGCCAGCCTCAGCTGCCCGCCCTTCTGCCGGATCTTGTTGTTGATCGTGATCAGCGTGCCCAACGCGGCCGAGGAGAGGTGTTCGACGTTCTCGAAGCTGATCAGGAGCTTCGGGTTGGTCGCGTTGTCGATCAGTGCGCCGATTTCGTCGCCGATCTGTTGGATGCTCGCCTCTTCGAGGATGTTACGGTCGAGGAACTCGATCTTCGTGATCTCGCCGTCTTCATGAACGACGAGGCGGGATTGGGGGGCCATCGACGGGACTCCAAGCGTGCGCGGGTGATGGATTGGGAACGGGCCGGTGGGTGAAGCTACTTGGGGGATATACGCCTGTCAAGCGGGAGTTTACGGCGTTAGGCGCTAGGGTCTGGGCGCGAGGGCCCGGGCCCCCGAGGACCAATCTCGTGAAACGTGCCGCTGAGCAGAGTTGTAAGCGTCTTACTAGGCCCTAAACCCTAGCGCCTAACCCCTGTCTCCCGCTCCGCCGCCCACAGCGCCGCGTATTTCAACTGGACGCTGACCGCGGCTTTCTGCGCGATCAGCAGCCCGAACGCGCCGTCCAGGAAGCCGCGCTTAAACACGTAAAACTTGACAAACGCGATCCACGGCCGAAACGCCAGGTCCCACCACCGTGCCCGCTTGCCTCGCTCGTGCATCTGCCGGGCCACCATCATCAGCCGGTCGTCCAGCCGTTGGCCGCCGAAGTAGTCGCCGAACCCCGCCTGGCTGGTCCGCTTGTGGTAGATCGCCCCCTTCAGCCGGCCGACACGCGACGGGTCGCTCGCTTCACGCCGCTCGTGCAACGCCTCCTCGGGCCAGCTCACCCGCTCGCGATGGATCAGCCGCGACTGCCAGTCGGGCAGCCACGACCGCACGGGCCGGCCCATGACATAGTTCAGCCGGGGCATGAGGAAGACGTCACGCCGCTCCAAGTCCAGGTCCGTCAAGGCTTTTACCTGATCCGCCAGCTCGGCCGACACCTCCTCGTCGCCATCGAGGATGAACACCCAGTCGCAGCCCGCCAGCGACGCGCCGTATTGTTTCTGCCCGGTGTAGCCCCGCCAAGGCTCGACGACATAGCGATCCGCGTGCCGCTGGGCGATCCGGGGCGTGGCGTCGGTCGAGCCGGAGTCCACCACGATCAGCTCATCCGCCCACGCCGCCGACACGCACGCCGCCTCCAGCGTGTCCGCCGCGTCCGCACAACAGATCACCACCGAAACCTTCGCCATCGGCGACAGTCTATATCAATCCGCCCCTCTCCCCCGACGCGCTGGTAAACTGGCGCGGATACCCGCTCGGAGTTCACGGATGACCGGTTCATACAAGATCGCACTCGTCGCGGCCGCGGCCCTGTTTCTCTTTATCCTCGGGTCCTACCTCTTCCAGGGCGACGGCCAGCCCGATCGGCCGGAGGTCGACCCCGCCTCGGACGACGCCCAGCCCTCTCCGTCCCGGGAGAACCTCACGTCCCTGCCCCGTGCCGAGACTCGGGCGCCGTCTGAATCCCCCCCCGCTCCCCCCGCCCCCAGCGCCGGGCCCGATGGGGCCTCGTCCGACAACGCCGATCGGATGGCCGAACTCCGTAACCGGCTCGCCAACGCCCGACGCTCATCGCCCACCCCGCCCCAACCGCCCGCCGCGACCCAGCCCGCGCCGAGCCGTGACCAGCCGCCCGCCATCGTGCTCGACGGCCCCGACGCCCCGACCCCCACGCCCGTGTTCCTCCCCCAGCCCCAGCCTGTCGCGCCCCCGCCCGCCCCGGCCGTAGCCACCACCACCACACCCCCCGCCGCCCCGGCCAGGACCTACACCGTTCAGCCCGGCGACACGCTCAGCTCCATCGCCGATGACCTCTACGACAACGATCGGCGATGGGTCGACATCGCCCAGGCCAACCCCACCGTCGATCCGATCCGTCTCAAGGTCGGCCAGGTCCTCAAGCTCCCGCCCGAAGAGGAACTGCGTGAAACCGATTCGCCCCGCGCCGCGGCGCCCGGCTCGGTCGTCGTCTACACCGTCCGGCCCGGCGACAACCTGTCCTCCATCGCTGAACAGTACTACGGCGATCCAACGCTCTGGCGCTTCATCTTCAACGCCAACCGCGACCAGCTCGGCAACAACCCCGACCGGATTCAAGGCGGCATGAAGCTGCAGATCCCTCCCGCCCCGCGCCTCGCCGAATAAGCCGCCGCGCTCCTCGCCTGTCTCACCGTTAGCGCGTCTTCTTTAGCGCCGCGATCGACCATTGAAGCCGATTCACGTTCAGTCGATCGCTTGGCCGCCTTAGCCGGCGCCTGGTCCGGGACCGCGTAGCGGCCCGGCTAAGCCAATCCCCCCGCTCCAAGAGCAGGAGGGGATACGGACAAGCGGGCTCTGCGCAGGGCGAAGCCCACGACGGGTTGTCGTGGGCTTCAGCCGGAAGGGCCTGGGTGCGAGTCGCGTCTTTCACGGGTTCGGGGAAGGAGAGGTCAGGCAAAGACGCTCTTCTTACCCAGGCCAGGGGAAGGGGCGAGGGTGTGGGGTCATTCACCCTGCCCCAGCGAGAAACCTGGCGTTCCATCGAAGGTGCACAGGTGCTCGGTTTTGATGAAGTCGAAGCCGGCTTCGGTCATGGCGGTGAGCAGCCCGACGATCTGGCGGTGGGTGATCGTCTGGCCGGGCTGCTCCCGGTTGACGAACCGGCAACGCCAGTGGTCGGTGCAGAAGGTCTCGGGGAACCCGTCGGGATACACCTTGACGCCGCGGTTGGTGATCATCTTGAGCTTGAGCGGTCCGGCGGCGGTCGCCGCCTGCAGGGCCGCGCCGAGCCGGCCGGGGCTGCGCCCGGGCTCGTCCCAGTCCAGGAACACATCCACGCCCACCAGGTCCTTAGCGGGACGGGGCTTGTCCCCCTCGGCCGCCTTGGCCGGGGCGGCATCCTTCGCCGCCTGGTAGCGGACCGGGTTCAGGGTCGAGGGCTCGCTGCCGAGACGCTCGATCACCGCGTCGGCGAACTCACGGGTGCCCACCTGTTGGGTGCTGTGTCCGAGCTTGAAGATGTCGTAGGTGTGGATGCCGTCTTCAATGGTTTTCAGCCAGGCGTTGTGCATGCGCTGGGCGGCGTCGTGCTGCTGCAGGTGCAGCAGCATCTGCACCGCGCCGAGCATCAGGCCCGAGGGGTTGGCGACGTTCTGCCCCGCGCGGCGCGGGGCAGAGCCGTGGATCGCCTCGAACATCGCCACGTGCTCGCCGATGTTGGCCGAGCCCGCCATCCCGACCGAGCCCGCGATCTGGGCGGCCACGTCGGAGAGGATGTCGCCGTAGAGGTTGGGCATGACCACCACATCGAACAGCCCCGGGGTGTCGGCGAGCTTGGCGGCGCCGATGTCGACGATCCAGTGCTCGCTTTCCAGGTCCGGGTACTCGGGCGCGACCTCATCGAAGACCTCGTGGAACAGGCCGTCGGTCGCCTTCATGATGTTGTCTTTGGTGAAACAGGTGACCTTCTTGCGGCCGTTGGCGCGGGCGTATTCGAAGGCGAAGCGGACAATCTTCTCGCAGCCCGGCCGGCTGATGAGCTTGAGGCACTGGGCGACCTCGGGCGTCTGGCGGTGCTCGATGCCCGCGTAGGTGTCCTCCTCGTTTTCCCGGATGATCACCACGTCCATGCCTTCGTGCTTGGAGGCGACGAACGGGTGATACGCCACGCACGGCCGGACGTTGGCGTACAGGCCAAGGGTTTTGCGGGTGGTCACGTTGAGGGATTTAAAGCCCCCGCCCTGGGGGGTGGTGATCGGGGCCTTGAGGAAGACCCGGGTGCGTCGCAGGGACTCCCAGGATTCGGGGGCGATGCCGGCGGTGAATCCCTGCTCGTACACCTGCTCGCCGATCTGGATCTCTTCGATGGCGAGCTGCGCCCCCGCGGCTTCCAGGACACGGAGCGTGGCGTCCATGATCTCAGGCCCGATCCCGTCGCCGCGAGCGACCGTGACCGGGGCCGCGGTCGGGGCGGCGGACGAAGAGGCGTTCGGATCGGTTTGGGTTCGGGCCATGGTGGTCATTCAGTCGTCCTTGTTTTAAGCTGTGGGAGAAAGCGGAAAACACAAATACGAAATTTATTTCGTGTAAAGCCTATCGTGTTTCTGGGAGGCGTCAAGCCGGTGTCGAAGAAAAAAGCGAAAAAGCCCCAGCGGGCCGCGTCACGCCCGGCGAGCGGCGGATGGACCTTCCTGAGCAACCACTCCCACGTGCTGATCTGCCTCTCCCGGCAGCCGGACATGCGGCTGCGCGAGGTCGCCGAGGCCGTGGGCATCACCGAACGGGCGGTGCAGAAGATCGTGCGGGAACTGGAAAGCGCCGGCGTCATCACCCGACGCCGCGACGGTCGGCGCAACCACTACACCATCCACCGCAACCAGCCCCTGCGCCACCCGGTCGAGGCCCACCGCACCGTCGCCGCCTTGCTCGAGCTGGTCGACGCTGAGCCGTAAGCCCGCATCCGGGGTGGGCGCCGACCGCTCCCTTGACGGCCGAACCTTACGCCGTCAAACTGATGCGGGTGGTCCATGTCGATTGAGGGGGGCCTTGATGCTTCCAATCGTTCCCATGATCCTGGCGGATCTCAGCTCGATCTTATCCGGCTCTTCTGGTTCTTCCGGCGCGACCGGCGGCGAGGGCTGGGCGGGTTTTAAGGACTACGATTTCCTGATCCATTTTGTCCTGCAGATGCTGATGGCGTCCCTGCTGGCGGCCGCGATCGCGTACCACCCCAAGGTCTACGGCAAGCTCGAAAGCCTCGACGAGGTCGAGGCGCCCAAGACCTTCATCATGTACGCCCTCGTCGCCGCGGTGATCGGCACCATGGTGCTCAGGTTCGGCGGCATCGTGGGCTTTGTGGTGTTCGGCATCGGCGGGCTGCTGCGGTTCCGCACCAACGTCGGCTCCGCCGCCCAGACCGGCCGGGTGATCCTCGCCACCGTCATCGGGCTCAGCGCCGGGCTCGACCTGCCCCAGGTCGCGATCCTCTCCGCCGCGTTCGGCTTCATCATCATCTGGGTGATCGAGACCCGCACCACCTACCGCATGGTGGTCCAGGGCCTGCACAAGTCGGATATCCCCGAGGCCGCCGTCGCTTATCGGCAGATCTTGCAGAAGCGTCGCTGCCATATCATCCAGGAGCGAAAGAACCTCAACAAACACGCGATCACTTTTGTATTCCGCGTCTCGCGCAAGTTCGATATGGCCGAGCTCGAACAGGTCTTTGAGAGCAAGCTCGACGAGAACCACCGCGGCGCGATCGATTGGGAGTGGCGATGATCCGTACGATCCTCATGATGCTGGTCCTGCTCTGGACGACGGCGCCCGCTATGGCGCAATGGCTGTTCACCACACATTCAGGCAACGACGTGCTGCGGTTCACCGAAGCCGGCGCGTCCGACGGCAAGCTCGTCGAGTCCCGTAAGGGCGGGCTCGAGCAGGCGCGCGGCATCACCCGCGGGCCCGACGGCGACCTGTACGTCTGCAGCGCCTCCTCGGACAATTGGGCCGTCCTGCGCTACGACGTCAACGGTCGGTTCAAGGGCGCGTTCGCCGCCGGCGGCGGGCTGTCGCATCCGTACCAGGCCCTGTTCGGCCCCGACGGCGACCTCTACGTCTCCGGCCAGGACAACAACGCCGTCTTGCGCTACGACGGCAAGACCGGCGCGTACCAAGGCGTTTTCGTTAAGCGCGGCGCGGGCGGGCTCGACGGCATCCGCGGCATCGCGTTCCACCCCGACGGCGACCTGCTCGTCGCCGGCCGCAACAACCACGCCGTGCTCCGTTACGACGGCAAGACCGGCGAGCCCAAGGGCTACTTCATCGCCCCCCACGCCAGCAAACTCGATCACCCGATCCAGCTGTGGTACGGGCCCGACGGCAAGCTGTATGTCAGCTCGTTGGGCAACGACCGGGTGCTCCGCTACGACGGCCAGACCGGCGCGTTCCTCGACACCTTCGTCAAACACAAGTCCGGCGGGCTCCACGGGCCGTCGGGCCTCGCCTGGGGCGCGGACGGCGACCTGTACGTCGCCAGCCGCAAAAGCGACCAGGTCCTGCGTTACGACGGCGCCACCGGCGCGTTCAAGTCGGTCTTTGTCCCCCAGAACACCCGAGGCCTGACCCAGCCCGAGTTTCTGCTGCGTCTTTCTCGGGCTCAAGGCGACCGCTAGCGCGGACCGCATCGGCCGCAGCGGTGCATAGCCGGCTGGCGAAACAAACGGCCGATCACGCTGCACGCCGCCCTGACGTCATTGTTAAATCGTGATGAGTTTGGGCGGGTTCGGCGTTTGCGCAACGCGGCGGACACGGCGGCGGCCTTTTCCTGACATAATGACAAGCCAGGTCTGCGCATCGTCCGGGAAATCACAGATTCAAAGAAAGCGCCGCCATGCCCGCCAACGCCTCGATCTACCTTCCGGCTTCCAGGGTCAACCTCGCCAAAATCTTCGAGCACGTCGAAAGCGACAAGACGGGTCTGCTCGGCAGGGCCACGTACTTCGACGTCCGCCTGGACGGCGACGTCGTTCGTTTCCCGATCATGCCCGCCGAGGATGTTCAGGAACACCTCCAAGGCCTCATGAACTACGTCGCGTCCGTGGGGGGCGAGGCCGAACACCTGGAGCTGATCCAGCGCATCGTCCCACGGGTGTCGACCGTTCTGGGGCTGCTCACCGACAAGGAATTCGAAGACAACGACGCCATCTGGCAGAGCATTTTCCACATCGCACGCGCCTACGACGGCCTGGTCTTTGTCCATGACAGCTTCATGCTCGGAGACGGGACCGTCCTCGTCAGCCCGCATGGCGGCGGCGCCCCGGAGGGAGGGGGGCTTGCTCCCGAGTGGGTCGACCTTGATGAGGGCGGCCTCCAATTGCTGGACGCTCAGACCCACACGTATGACCTTCAAGCACACCGCGAACGGATAACGCCTCAGCTTAAACGCATCGGGTTTGCCTTCGCCGATTGGCTTCCCCACCAGAAGCAAGCCACGCTCCGTCCCCTCGGGGAAATCGCGCGGCGGCTGCTCGCCATCAAGTGCCTGATGGCGTGGGTCTGCCTCCCCAAGGAGAAGGTCAGCGCCCAGACCGTTCGAGACGCCATCCAAACGAACCGCCTCGGCCGGAGCTTTGCTCAAGACGAGGCGGAGATGCTGAAAGCCAGGCGGGCGGAGGCCCACGAGCGGTTTGTCGACCATATCGGTTGGAAGTTCGAGAACGCCTGGCCGCTTGCCTGGGTGTTGGGCTTCGACCCGCCGCCGGATGTCACCGGCGTCATGATGGAGGGCGAGCGCATCCGAGCCGTGCTCAGTCAATTTGCGCCGCCTTTCGATACCCACATCGACGCGTGGCTCACCCAGCAGTCGCCCCGGTCCGAGAAAGAGGTCGTCCTCCTGGAGGACACGCTCTATTGTGTCCACAACGCTGCGCGATCCGCCACGCTTGGTCACCCCGGTAATGTGCCGGCGGGCTTTCATCCGAATATGAACGGCGGCGTCATTCAGGAGAGACGCCACGCGCTCACCTGGGCGCTGAGCCCCGACGCCGCATGGGACGACACCGACTTGAGCACCTGACCCGTTCGATGTGGTTATTCGCCAAGCGGCGAGATCCCGGCCCTGTGGTCCGCCGCATCCGCCCTCTATTGCTAATCGGCGAAAACGTTGGGCCCCGCTCTGGCGCGGAGGTATAATAGCATCGTAAAGTCCGCGAGGGCTCGGGCCCAGGCCGTCCGTACCTGCGTTTGCTCGAACCTTTATTCGACCCCTCGGGAGCGGCGATCGGGCGCGAAGACCAAGCCTCCGTCGAGTGGAAGGTCGGGATGACCCGGCAACGCACCCACCTATACGAGGGGTTCGAGTCAACCCACCGGGCGGCTTGACGCCCGCGGCCCTCTACGGCTTATCAGGCGACCCGCTTCGGCGGGTCGTTTTTTATCTGGACAGGCATTCGGCTCAAATTCAAGTTAGCCTGTTTCTATAAGAAATAATGGAATTATTTTTTCCATTTTAATCGGGCTAACCTTTTTTGATCTTTCGCGTCATGCCGGGTTCTTGCCTGATTTGGCGCGGCGGACGGCGATGGCTACACTACGCGGCTCGATTCAACCACCCCCGACACCCTCACTCCCAGCCCGAGGCGGAAATCACGATGTACGCGATCATTGAAGACAGCGGCTCTCAGATCAAGGTGTCCGAAGGCGATGAGATCAAGGTGGACCTGCGCGACCTGCCGGACGACGCCGCGACGCTGATTTTTGACCGGGTGCTGATGATCGGCGGCGAGGGCGAGGCGCGGATCGGCGCCCCGGTCCTGGACGGGGCCACGGTCGAGGCGGACATCCTCGAAGAGGGGCGCGGCGAGAAGGTGCGTGTCGTGAAGTTCAAGCGGCGCAAGACTTATAAACGCGTCAAGGGGCACCGCCAGGGCTACATCAAGGCCAAAATCGTCGCGATCAAGGGCTGAGCCCGGTCACGGGCGGTTCCAGATCGTGTTAGAAATGAAAAGACGGCGGCCAATTGGCCGCCGTTCTATTTTGCGCCCGGGCGGGGTCTGGTAGACTCGATGTAGATTGATTCAAGAGCACGCATTGATCCTGTGGGGGACGTTGCTGGCGCTAGTGGCGGCGGCGGTGTTAGGAGCCGTCTGGCGGCTCTGGGGTCGCCGCGCCGGGCGCGGGGAGGCCGAACCGGCCGAGGTGCGCCTGCCGGACGAGCCGCCGCTTCAGGCCTGGGTCTGGCTGTTGCGATCGTCGAGGAAACTGGATGCCGCCGTGCTGGCGCACCAGGTGGAGCGGGCGTTGGACATCGTTCTAAGCGACGACCCGCAGTCCGACGCGTTCCTCGTGGGCGTCTCACCCGCGTACATGGTTCAACTGGACGGGCGGACCTTCATGATCCATCACGGCGGCCGCCGGTACATGGAGGACGGCGCTCCGACCGCGGACCCGCGGCTGCGTCGGGCCCTGGGGGAGCACCGGGCGTGGCTGAGCGTGGACTGGCTTTCGCCTTACGCCCGGCCCGGCAGCAGTGAACTGGCGGAGGCTTACCGGGTCTTGGGGCGGATCGCGGCGGAGTTGGCCGACGAGGACTGCCTGGCGCTGTACAACCCGGCGACGCGCCAGCTGCTGCCGCACCACGCCCGGCTGCTGGAGCAGTTGCGGCACGGGGCGCTGCCTCAGGAAATGGAAGGCGTCAGCTATGTGCCGGTCTACCAGGTGTCGGACCGTGACGCACGCCTGCAGGCGGCGGTGGAGCAGGCGCGGGCGACCTGGCCCCGGTTTGTCATGGCGTTCGAGAACCGCCGGGACGAGCAGGTCTTCTCCGTGAAGGGGCCGTTCCGCACCGCGTCGCACGAAGAGGAGTTCATGTGGCTGCGCGTGACCGCCCTGGAGCACGGGGTGATCTACGGCGTCCTCGACAACGATTCGGTCCACGACCCGACGCTGCACGCTGGCCAACGCGTGCGGCTCCGCGTCGAGCAGCTCAACGACTGGCTCTTCCACGACGGCCGACGGATGCACGGCGGGTTCACGGTCAAGGCGGTGAAGGACGCCCGCAACCCCGCGAAACGTGACCGAACGGCTTGAGCGAAAGGGGGCGCGGTGTTCACGCTTGGCTTGGGCATCCTGCTCGGATTGCTGTCGATTTCATTCATGATCGCGGCTGCGCTGGCGGCGATCGGGGTCAGCGTGGCGGTCGGCGTGTGGGTGCGTTGGCGGCGGTATTGTCGGACCTGCGGCGATCCGCGCCGCCGGGCCTTGATGCGTTACGCCCGATCGCGGTGGCCGGCGTTTATCGAGGCGTTCGAGCATCGGCGGCCGGACCAGCGGTTTTTCGTCAAGACGCCGATCTCTCGCGACGGCCGCACCGAACGGATGTGGGTGATGGTGACGGCGATCGAGGGCGGGCGCGTGCTGGGCGAGTTGGACAACGACTCGGCGGTCGAGCCGGGGCTGCACATGGGCGTGCGTGTCGTGACGCCGGAGAACTCGGTCTGTGACTGGATGTTCACCGACGGGCCGGGCGTGGTGGGCGGGTTCACTGCGCGGCGGATGCCGACACCCCAGGCGCTCCCGGCAGTGGACGCGGGGGGCGTCTGATGATTCGACGCCTCATGCAGCGACATCGATCCCTGACGATCGACGTCGTCGATTGGAGCCTCAAGGAAGACGGCGGGCGACTCGTGTTCAAGCCCAGCGAGGAGACGTTTTACCGCACCCTGTGGGTGACGCTCTTCGCGGCGGTGTTCATTGGGCTGATCATGTGGACCTTCGGCCTGCCGCCGGGCTCGTACAAGGTCAGCGAGCAGCGCCGGAAAGTCGCCGAGCTGGAGCAAAGGGTATCGAGTCTGGAGAAGCAGTCGTCCCGGGCGCGGACCGGCATGAGCGAGATGAGCGAGCGGATCAGCGAGCAGTCGGCCCAGGCGGCCGCTCGCGCCCGGCAGGACCTCGCCCGGGAAAAGGCCCGGCTCGCCCAGACCCGCGCGACGCTGGGGCCGGCGGGCGACGCGGCGTATTGGTCGGCGGTCGGCCTGCTGGCGCTGGTCGGCGTGGGGGTCCCCGTGTCGGGCAAATGGCATCGGGTGGAGTTGGCGTTGGTGGGCGGCGAGCTGCGCATCACCCGCGGCCTGCCGCCGCGCACCGCCCGGTTCGCCGCCGAGGGTTTCGCGGCCCTGGGCGCCTCGGTTCATCGGCTGGTGCTCCACAACCGCCAGACCCATCGCACCCGCGATCACGGCTGGCTGTGGACGATCATCCTGGCGTCCGACCCGAGCGAGCCCGGCGCGGTGCAGGTGCGGATCCGTGCCGAGTTGAACCCCATGTTGCCGACGAACATGGCGTCGCTGACGTCCCGCGTCCGCCCGATCGTGCGCTGGCTGGAGCAGGCGACGTCGCTGCGGTGTCAGCCGCCGATCCAGACGGACATCGCCGACATCTCGGCATGGCCGTGGGGCACGCGCTACAAGATGCGGTCACGTCAGCACGCATCCGTGGAGACGTCGAAGCCGTATCGTGAGTTGTGAAGCCGTTCCGCACGGTCCCTGCCCCGCGCGGCCGCGTTCTAACGACGTGTTTGGCGTTAATCCTTCTCCCACGGCGCGACGCTGTCGCCGATGCCGTTCACGAAGCTGGCGGCGGGGCTTGAACACGGTATCGTGGACGCTTCAAGCCACTCAACCAGAAAGAGGTATCGATGAAGCCCTTCGGCCTTTGCACGCGGGAATTGCTGCTCACGGTATCGTGTACGGCGGTGCTCGTGTCTGCGGTCGCGACGCCGAGCACGGTGGCGGCAGAGCCACCGGCCTCCGCGGCCGTGGTCCGCTACAGCGATTTCGGGGCAAGGGGCGACGGCCAGACCGACGACCTCGACGCCCTCGCGGCGGCTCATGCGTTCGCCAACGAGCAGAACCTGCCCGTGCGGGCCGAGGCCGGCGCGACGTATTACCTCGGTGGACGAGACCGGCGTATCGTCATCCAGACCGACACGGACTTTGGCGACGCCCGCTTTGTGATCGACGACCGGGACGTCGAGAACCGCCGTGCCGATGTCTTTGAAATCCGAAGCAAACTCGAACCGCTCGACATCGGGGGCGTTGCCGCGCTCAAACAGGATCAGGCGGAGCTGCCGGTGGAACTGCCGCACGACAGCTTGGTCATCGCCATCAACGACCACGTCCGACGCTATATCCGCCGCGGCCTGAATCAGAACAGCGGGCAAGCCCAAACCGATGTGTTCCTGGTCGACCGGGCCGGGCGGGTTGATCCCAAAACCCCCATCCTCTGGGACTTTGATCAGATCACCGGCCTCGAGGTGTTGCCGATCGATCCCGACCCGTTGACGATCACGGGCGGGCGCTTCACCACCATCGCCAACGCCGAGGAGTCGAAGTACACCTACTACGCAAGGGGTTTGGCGGTGCGTCGGTCCAACGTGGTGATCGACGGCCTCGAGCACCACGTCACCGGCGAGGGCGAACACGGGGCGCCCTACCGGGGCTTTGTGAATATCGCGCGGTGTGCCCATGTGACGGTGCGGAACAGCGTGCTCACCGGGCGTAAGACGTATCGCACGATCGGCCGAGCGGGGAAGCCGGTGTCCATGGGCAGCTACGACTTGAGCATCAATCACGCGGCCCACGTCCGCATCATCGACTGCACGCAGACGAATTCCATCACGGACCGGCGCTACTGGGGCATCATGGCGTCGAACTACAGCAAGAACCTGGAGTTTCTCCGTTGCGAGCTGTCGCGGTTCGATGCGCACCAGGGCGTGTACCACGCGACGATCAAAGCATCGACCCTCGGCCATATGGGGATCAACTTGATCGGCAAGGGCGACTTTCTGCTGGAAGACTCGACGGTCTACGGCTGGCGACTGGTCAACCTGCGGCGCGACTACGGCAGCACGTGGGAGGGCGAGTGGATCATTCGGCGCTGCGTGTTTGTCCCCGATGCCGGTAGGCAGGCCCGCCCGAGCCTCATCGGCGGCTCCAACGACGGCCAGCACGACTTTGGTTATCCCTGCTTTATGCCCTCAAAGATCACCATCGACACCTTGCACATCGACGACGCGAACCACCCCGAAGGTTACCGCGGGCCGACCCTGTTTTCGGATTTCAACCCCGAGCTTACGGGTGCTGGTTATGAGCAAGCATTTCCTTATGAAGTGACCAAGACCGTGAAATTCAAGAACATCACCACGGCCAGCGGCCATGCGCTGCGGCTGAGCGACAACGCGTTCATGTTTCGCGAGTTGGATATGCAGGCAATCGAGTGATGCCCGGGCGGGCGGAATACGAATAGGCGCCGGAATCGAGGTGGAAACGTTCGGGCATGAACCGGGGCGAGGGTGTGGATTCTGCAACGAGGTAAACCCTTGGCGATCGACGCACCCCATCAAACCGGCCGGCGGTTGGCCGGCAAGTGGTGGGTTTGGGGTCAGGCGTCCTTCTCCCACGGCGCGACGCTGTCGCCGGCGCCGCAGGCGAGGTAGCCGCCGTCGACGGGGATGGTGACGCCGTTGACGAACGACGCGGCGGGGCTGGCGAGGTAGACGGCGGCGCCGGCGATCTCGGCGCTGTCGCCGAAGCGCGCCATCGGGGTGTGTTCGAGGATGCGTCGGCCGCGGTCGGTGCCCTCGATCAATTTGCGGTTGAGGTCGGTGGGGATGAAGCCGGGCGCGATGCCGTTGGTGCGGATGCCGTACTTGGCCCACTCGTTGGCGAGGCTGTGGGTCAGGCCCATCATGGCGGACTTGGCGCAGGCGTAGGCGGTGACCTCGGTGAGGGAGACGTAGGAGCCGATCGAGGCGATGTTGATGATGCAGCCGTCGTGCTGCTCGCGGAAGATGTGGCCGGCGGCCTGGCTGACGCGGAGGGCGCCGGTGACGTGGATGTCGTAGAGCTGGTTGGCTTCCTGGTCGGTGAGGTCGAAGGTGGGCTTCTTGCACATGATGCCCGCCGAGTTGACGACGATGTGGAGCCCGCCGAGCAGGTCCATGGCTTTCTTGACCGCGTGGTTGATCGAGTCTTCGCTCTGGACGTCGAGGCTGACCCCGCCGACGGTGAGGTCGTCGTCGTCGTTGGGGATGATCGCGTCGAGCTGGCGGACGGCGTCGTCGACCTTGGACTGGGTGCGGGATCCGACGATGACGCGGGCGCCGTGCTCGAGGAACGCCCGGGCGATGGCCAGGCCGATGCCCGAGGCCCCGCCGGTGACGAGGGCGACTTTGCCGGTGAGGTCGAAGAGGTCGGTCTTGATGGCCATGGGACGGGGTGCTCCGGGGGCGGTTTCGGGCCGACAAGAATAGCTGATCTCCGCGGCGGTTGCGCCGGGGCGGCCCGGCCGGCGGGGCGGACGTGTCGCCCGCGCGGGGGGGTTCGGGTAAGATCGGCGTCCGATTTGAAACCGATGAGGTGACCCCGATGCAAGACCCCGCGTTTTATGACGCGCTCGCCCAACGCGCCCTCGACGGCCAGCCGCTCGATCCCGACCTCAGCCGGCGGCTGCTGGATGACGACACGATCGACCTGCTGCCGCTGGTCCACGCCGCCTACCGCGTGCGGTTCGCCCGTTGGGGCAAGACGGTGCAGGTGCACGTGATCAACAACGCCCAGAACGGCCGGTGCCCCGAGGACTGCTCCTACTGCTCGCAGGCCAGGACGAGCGACGAGCCGATCGCCGACTACCCGATGAAGAGCGAGGAGGAGATCCTCGACGAGGCCCGGCGGGCGTACGAGGCGGGGGCGCACCGGTACTGCATGGTGTTCGCCGGCCGGGGCCCGGGCGATGGCCGGACCCAGCGGCTGGCCGACCTGGTGAGACAGATCAAGTCGCGCTACGCCAACATGGAGGTCTGCGTGTCGGCGGGCCTGCTCGACGATCAGAAGGCGAAGGTGCTCGCCGACGCCGGGCTCGACCGCTACAACCACAACCTCAACACGTCGCCCCGCAACTACGCCAAGATCTGCACCACGCACACCTACCAGGACCGCGTCGACACCCTGGCGGCCGCGCGCAACGCCGGGATGGAGTGCTGCTCGGGCCTGATCGTCGGCATGGGCGAGACGCGCGACGAGCTGATCGACCTGGCGATGACGTTCCGCCGGATGGACGCCAAGAGCATCCCCGTGAATTTCCTGCTGCCGTTCGAGGGCACCCACGCGACGGGGGCCGACGAGTTGACGCCCGAGTACTGCCTGCGGGTGCTCTGCCTGTTCCGGTTGGCGAACCCGACGGCCGAGGTCCGCGTCGCGGCCGGCCGAGAGGTGCACTTCCGCTCGTTGCAGGTGATGAGCCTGTACCCGGCGAACTCGCTGTTCCTGGACGGGTATCTCAACAGCCGGGGCGACGCGGCCGCGACCACGCTGCAGATGCTCGCCGACGCGGGGTTCAAGATCGAGTCGGACCACGACCTGAGCGCGGTGCTGGGGCGCGTGGGGCTCGAGAACCTCGTCGAGCTCAACGTACGCAAGTCGGAACGCGACCTGCATCCGACGGCGGCGACGTGAATGCGCTAAACGCCCCTTTTTACCTTTCGCGGTTGGACGTGGCGTAATCGAAGTCGGTCGGCTTGCGGTATTCGCTCAGGTCGATCGACTTGAAGTACGCGATCGTCTTCGCCAGGCCCTCTTCGAGCTTGATGGCGGGCGCCCAGCCGAGCTTCTCTTTGGCCAGCGTATTGTCGGGCCTGCGCTGAGTGGGGTCGTCCTTGGGCAGGGGCAGGTAGGTGATCCGGGATGTGGACCCGGTCATGGCGATCACCATCTCGGCGAGCTGCTTGATGGTGAACTCGCCGGGGTTGCCGAGGTTGACCGGGCCGATGAAGCCCTGCTCGTTGTCCATCATGGCGATGATGCCGTTGACAAGGTCGTCGACATAGCAGAAGGAGCGGGTCTGTGACCCGTCGCCGTAGATGGTGATGTCCTGGCCCTGGATGGCCTGGACGATGAAGTTGGTGACGACGCGCCCGTCGAAGGGGTGCATGCGCGGCCCGTAGGTGTTGAAGATGCGGACGACGCGGATGTCGACGCCGTTCTGGCGGTGGTAGTCGAAGAACAAGGTCTCGGCGACGCGTTTGCCCTCGTCGTAGCAGGCGCGGGGGCCGATGCAGGAGACGTTGCCATGGTAGGACTCGGGCTGGGGGTGGATATCGGGGTCGCCGTAGACCTCGGAGGTGGACGCCTGGAGCACGCGGGCGTTGCACCGCTTGGCCATGCCCAGCACATTGATGGCGCCGAGGACCGAGACCTTGGTGGTCTTAATGGGGTTGTATTGGTAGTGGATGGGCGAGGCGGGGCAGGCCATGTTGTAGATCTGGTCGACCTCGAGCCAGATCTCGCGGGTGACGTCGTGGCGGATGAGTTCGAAGTTGGGACGGCTCAGCAGGTGGGCGACGTTGGTCTTCTGGCTGGTGAAGAAGTTATCAAGGCAGATGACGTCGTGGCCGGCATCGACGAGCCGCTCGCAGAGGTGTGAGCCGAGGAAGCCGGCCCCACCGGTGATGAGGATGCGTCTGGTGGTCATGGGGCCCCTCCCGGGGCGGGGTTCAAGAGGTAGGTTTGAAAGCCGCGCCGCGGGCGACGTCGAACGCGACGAGCTGGCCGATGGCGAAGTCGGCGGTCTTCTGGGGCGGCATGAGCGTCGCGACCACCGCGGCGCCGCCGGCGTGAACGGCGAGGGTGTTGGTGTCGAGGTCGCCGCCGATCACGCGGCCCTGCACCCGTCTTGGCCGGCCGATCACCGGCTCGATGAACCGCCCGCCCGCCTCGATCACATCGACCCGTTTCGCCTCCCCGTGGATCGTGCCGGTCACCCGGCCGGTGGCGTCGGGCTCGACCTCGTGGTCGACCATCAGATGCAACTGGTAGTCGCTGGCGGGCACGCCCAGGACGATCATGCCGTTCTGCTGGGTCAGCAGGCGGCCGGTGACGGCGGTTCGGTCGCTGGCGGCGGTGTCGCCCATGCTGGTGGTTTCCATCTGAAAAGAGGCGTCGATGCAATCCGGCCCGGGTCCGCATAAGATAGTGGCCTGTGCCGGCCGCGACAATCGTTGCGGCCCGGCGGTGGGCCGCTTGGACGCTCCAATCTTGGGAACGCGATCGACCCTTGGCTGCAGATCGCCGGATTAACAAGCAGTACTGCACCGCGAACGTGCGCGTTGATTACGCGCACGTCGGCCTCTATGACGTGCGCGAGCGGCAGATCTGGATCGCCAGGAAACGCTGGGGCGTCGTCCCCGTCCGCGTCAGCCACGCCCGCCTCCTGGTCGGCGGCGGGCAGGACACCTCCACCGCCGAGAAAGACCGCTACGTCTGCTACTGGTACCACACCCCGGGCACCGGCGAAGGCCACGTCCACGGCTACCCGATCGAGTGGGAGGAGGCCCACCTGCTGGTCCGCCTCGACCCCAACTGGTCCTACACCACCCGCAAGTTCATCCCCAACACCGACACCGCCCGCATCGAGAAGAACATCGAGCAACAGTACGCCTGGGGCCGGCGGATCTTCGAGGCCTACGCGTCGCGCAACCCCAAGTTCCCCCTGAGCTGGCACATGATCGGCCCGCGCGCCGCCGACTCGATGTTCTACATCCAGCGCATCGAGGCGGGCGGGCGCGAATAGCCGCCGACCATACCGGCGTGGAGTTCCCCCGGCCCGTGACGGGTTATGGTCTCGATCCCCTGCGCAGCCGCTGAATCTCTTGGAGGTTCGTCGCGGCTTGCCCCGCGACCCGCGGGCTCGTCAACAGTTGTTGGAAGCGTTGTTCTGCTTCGTCGAGCCGTCGCATCTGCAAGTCACAGGCCGCACGGTTGAGTCGAGCATCGTCGCCAATCACGCGCGGATCGAACCCCGCGATGCGGTCATATCGGCCGGTCCGCCCCATGTCGATCAGCCGGTCGAGCCACCGCGCCGCTTCCTCGTAACGCGCTTCTGCATAGGCGCTCGAGGCGAGTTGCCAGACAATGGGCGGCGCGTCGATGAAGTGTTCCCGGGCCCATCGTTTGGCGACATCCGGGCCGATCGGATAATCGCTGGGCACGCCGGCGCCGCTGAGCACCCATTCCAGGAGCTGGAGAAACGGCGCCTTCGGCAGCCGGGCGCGGCGGCGACTATCGGTCGCCTGCTCGCCCGCTTCAGTCAACCATCGCAGGCCCGCGTGGTCGCCCAGCCGCAGCAGGCACAGGCCCAGCTCCACCAGGAAATAGAACTGGCCCGGCCGGTCCTGCAACTCCAGCTCCATCAGCTTGGCGTCACGACGGTACTTGGCCGGCCAGTCGCGGTTCACGTAGCCCGTGTGCTCGATCACGATCCGCGAGCGGACGATCCGGCGCGATTCGGTCCGGGCCAGCGCCTCCATCGACGGCTTGAACTGGTGATGGATCCGACCGACGTACCGCGTTTCCCGACGCAGGCGGAACAGCCGCAGCTGCCAGAGCTCCGAGTAGACGTCCGGCGACATCAGGTCGAGAAGGTCACGCCGGATCACGTCGTAGCCCATGACGTCGTCTTGATTGATCGCGTCCCGCACCGCTCCGACCGACGCGGGGTGCAGCCGCTCGTCCGAATCCAACGAAAACACCCACTCGGTACGCGCCGACGCCAGGCAATGGTTGTAGGCGGCGGCGAAATCGTCGCACCACTCGAAGCGGTCGACCCGGGCGCCGCGGGCGCGGGCCGTTGACGCCGAATCATCGGTTGAGCCGGTGTCGGTGACGACCACGGCGTCCGCGACGCCATGCACCGATCCGATCGCCTCGGCCAGCCTCTCAGCGTCGTTGCGGACAATGATGCAAACGGTCAAACCGGGGGGAAACGACGAGCGTGCCTGACGTGAATTCATGCCCGAGCTCGATCCGCCCGGCCGAAGCGCGGCGTGGGTTATCCCGTCGGGCGTCGACGCGTCACAAGGCCCAGCCCCATTAAGGTCAGCATCAACGCGAGGCCTGACGGCTCCGGTACGGTGATCGTTCCGCCGAAGCTGCCGGTCGAGAAGTTGACGAGGACGGAGTTCTGGGTGAAATCGACCGCGAACGACGGGCTGAAAAATTCTGCGAAACGGCCGTCGAAATAACTGAGAATCAAATCGTCAACCTTGTTGTCTACGGATCTCGTGGTTTCCAGACCAAACTCAAAGGTTTCGAAAATTTCCGCCTCTGTCACATCGCGGATGTTGTCATCGGGGTCCGCGAACACTTCGTCGAACGTCTGATTTCCGATGATCGCGGCGGCGTCATCGCTCAGGAACGACACCGTGACGCCCGTCGCACCGTTGTCGTCGTAGAGCCCGACAAACAGGTAAGACTGCGTAAAATCTTCAAAATCATTCGCTTCGACGGTGATCGTGAGTTCGGCGCCGGCCGAAATCGCGCCCACCGCCTGAAATCCCCGGTTTGAGTAGCCGGAGGTGAACGCGAGCACGCCTTTGGTGATGTCCTGTGTCGGCGCGATCGTCGCGGTCAGCACCGCGCCGTCAGCGGACGGCGCCGCACCCCAGGCGGTCACGACCCCGGCGGCCATACCGGTCACTTGAGATGCGATTCCTCGTTGGCGGATTTCCATGATGCCCTCCCGGTCTTCTTTTCATCGGTCCCGGATGTACAGGTGCAATGCGATGTTTCAGACGGCCTTAAGGATATAGCCCAGGCTGTTCGGAATCAATCGGATACGCGCGGCAGAAACGGCGATGGGATGGCTTTGACCAAGTGTTTATCAATATTTAACGCATCCCGTATTTTGTCGGCGTCATCATGACCAAATCGGCGCTTAATTCTTTTCGCCCAGGATCAGCCGCATCGTTGGCAGCTCGCGGTCGAGGATCGCCCTGGCGTAAACGCACAGCAGACGATTCGCGCGTGTGACGCCATCCTGATCCTGAGCGTCGAACGGTTCGCCGGCGGATAGGCGGCGGAGCAGTTGAACCGTCGCGGCGCGCACACGCCAGTCGGCCACGCCGTTGCTCAGCGTCAGGCCGCCGGCGACCGGGTCGAAGGTGTACGCCGACGCGTCGCCCAGCGGCTCGCCGCTGCGCACGTCGGCGTCCAATTCCGGGCGGTAGCCGCAGTCCGCCAGCAGGCCCCATTGAAACGTCAGCAGCGCCGCTTGGGGCGGGGACGTCCGCAGCGCTTCGAGCAGGTCATGCATCAAGGCGTAGGCGCCGGGGTGGGGGTCTTCGTCGGCCAGCATCGCGTTACACAGGTCGGCCGCCGCCATCGCCACACGTTGAGCTTCAAGGTTGTGGCGCAGGTGGAAGCAGTCGTCCTGCAGGTCCCACTCGGTCAGCGTCGCCAGCGCGGCGGTGGGGCGGGTCGTCGCGACGATCTCGCCGCGGGTGAGCAGTTCGATCCCGCCGGAGAACCGGGCGATCGCGCTGGGGCTGGTGCGCTTCGCCCCCTTGGCCAGCCCGCGGACCTTGCCGTGCTCCCGGGTCAGCAGCACGACCACCTGGCTGGTTTCCGACCAGTCGAGGTGGCGGATGCAGATGGCTTGGTCCTTGAAGCGGGGCATCCCCAGATTAGACCACAGAGCCGCGCCGAAGACACGGCCGGTGATCGACTCGACTGAGCGCCACGCGGCGTTTAGCGCCGGCCCGCAGGGCCGGGCTGTCGCTCGGGACGTGCATGTCTATCTAATGGTCCACAACCGCCGCCCGGGCCGACGCGACCCCGGCGGGAGGGCGTTTCGGGCACTGGACCCGGCCGCGTAGGTCACGGCCGGCCGCGCCCGCGGCGGCGGAGTCGAAGCCGATCAACGGGATCCCTTTGTCGACCGTGTGGGCGTAGATCAGCTCCATGTCGTTGAGGTGCGGCTGAGACATGTTGATCGCGTACAGGTGCTCGATCTCCGACATCGCGGTGATGAAGTGGTCGCCCCGGCCGCAGAAATGGATCGCGCCGCCCCCCAGCTCGGTCAGGCAGCGGCCCTCGCGGTCCCGGATGAATGTGGTGTAGAGTTCCGGCGAGAGATTCATCAACGAATCGTCCCGCAGCACGATCCGTCCCCGCAGCATGAAACCCCAATGCGAGGACACGTTGTCGTCGTGGGGCGGGACCAGATCGAACCATGCCCGCAAGAACGTGATGTAGTGCTCGGTCATCAACTCCAATACCGCGTGGACCAGGTCGGGCTGGTCGTAGAACGCGAGAAAGATGTCGCTGCCCCAGACCAGTTCGGCGTTGTCCATCGGTCCCTGGCCGTCGGGGTGGTACAGATCGACCCATCGTCCGAGCACGGGCCAGCGGTCCAGCACCTCCAGGAAGTGCTGGGCGGTGTCGAAGACCTGTCCGCCTTGTCCCGTGCGGAGGTCGGGCACGCCGGCGTCGACCGCGGCGCGTAGCGCCGCCTCGCCGTCGAGGCATTGGGGCGTGGGCAGGTCGCCCTGCTCCCGCGGCATCTCGATGACCGTGCAGCCGAACTGGCTGGCCATGATCGACACCCCGTAGTTGCACCGCACCCCGAGCACCGCGTTGCCGCCCCGGGCCAGCGCCTCGCTCACCATGCCGAACTGTTGGAGGAGCATCAGATCCGGGTCGTGCAGGGCGTCGTTGATGTGGACGGCCGGCCAGTCCGTGGCCGGGGGCCTGGGCGTCCGCGTGGGCGGGACAAACACGTCCTCGTCGTGTGCGTCGTCGAGAAACCGCCGCCACGCCCGATGAAGGGCGGCCTCCTCATCTTCGTTGATGCGGCGGGCCAGGTCGTCGAGACAGCGTTGCAGGTCGGGTTTCATGGGGGCTTATCCAGGCGTCGGCGCGTCAGGCCGGGCCGAGTTGTTCAACAGGGCCGACGTTCCAACGCGGCTCGTCGACCAGCCGTTTCCATTCCCCGTCTTCCTTGTCGAGGAATTTCACATCGTCACGGTGGAACTGCAGCGCGTAAGCGACCCGGGGCCGGTCGGTGTGGTTGGGGCCCGAGCCGTGCACGGTCCAGCGGGTGAACGCGACGGCGTCGCCGGCGCGCATGCGGATGGGCAGACAATCGATCGGGTCGACGTCGATCTGCTGGTGGTTGTCGCCGTCGTCGCTGTTGTGCGAGGCGATCTGGCCCTTGAGGTGGGACCGCGGCACGACCTGGAGGCAGCCGTTCTCGGGCGTCATGTCGACCAGGGCGACCCAGATGTTGATCGAGCCCATGGCCGGCTCGTGCTGCGTGTAGTTGTTGTCCTGATGGAAGTGGAACTGCCCGCCGCCCCCGCCGGCCTTGACCGCGGTGAACGGGAGGTAGACATGGGCCGCCCCCTCGATCAGCTGGCTGGCGAGGGAGCGGATGTTCTCGCCTTGGACCAGCTCGTGCAGGCGTTGGGTCTTGAGGTATTGGAAATACTGCCGCAGCTTGTCCGCCGAGCCGTCGGCCTGGTTCAGCCGCTCGCGAGAGAAGCCGTTCGCATCGAGCACGTCGAGCACTTCCTCGCGCAGGGCCTCTGCGGTGTCGGGGGCGATGAGCCCCGGGAGGCACAGGTAGCCCTCTTCTTTGTAAAATCTAATCTCACTGGGGAGGAGTTGGAGGGGTCTGACAACGGTTTCGGTGATGGTGGCGGACATGGTTTTTGCTCCGTTTCGGGGTTCATGAGCGTATTTTGGCTTTCCGGGAACAGGGGGTCCATGGATTCGCGGGTCAGTTTTTTGCATAATATGATCATGTCTTCGGGCGATCTGACCTTCCTGCACTGCGACCATCGGCCGCGCTGCGTGGCGTTGGTGGACAAGCGGTTTACATATCACGCGCTGCAGCTGATGACACGCGGCTCGGTCGCGCTGCGGTACGACGGCCAGGCGTGGCCGATGGAGGGGGCATGGGTCTGGCCGTGTTACCCGGGGCCGCGGATCCGGTTCCACGAGTCGCCGTGGGGCCGGCCGTGGGAGCACCGCTACGTGGCGTTCCAGGGGCCGCGGGTGGAGCGGTGGGCGGCGGAGGGGTGGTTGCTGCAGAACCCCGCGCCGGTGGCGCCAAGCGAAGCGCCGCCGCTGGCGGCGTTGTTCGATGCGCTGATCGAGCAGGTGAACCGGGGCGGGGTTCTGCAGCAACCACCCCTCCGCCGCCCACCGCTCCACCCGCGGCCCCTGGAACGCCACGTAGCGGTGCTCCCAC
>JANQFR010000066.1 GCA_028277745.1 Phycisphaeraceae bacterium | reverse complement strand
GGCTCGGACGCGTCCGGCGTTACGTGCACGCCAAACTACTGATCAACGCGGCCAGGATCAGGCTCAACCTTGCATAATCCCCGCGCATGCGGGGCTCCGTGTGACGTGTCTGGCATTTGAATCAATACCGGTCGATCGACGCGCAGTTCTCCTCGCCCTGCACGCGGGAGGCCATGGCGATCTTGGGGGCGTCGTCGTCCTCGGCGGCGTGGCGGAGGTCGGCGCTGCCGTTGTGGAGGTTGATCTTGGCCGGGCCGACCAGCTCGCACCGCGCGGCGCCGGCGGGGGCGCGGCTGAGGATGCTGCGGACGCTGGCGGTCAGGTGCTCGTCCACGCCGACGCGCAGGCCGTTGAGGCGCATGCGCACGACCCGGCCGGCCTGGCGCAGCTCGAACACCACGTCGGCGGTCGCGTGCCCGTTGGCGCGGCGGGACGCCTGGCGGAGCACCTCCTGCACGTCGTTGAGCTCGCCGTTGTACGCGGTGCCTTTGGCCGGCTCGGTGGGGTCTTCGATCACGATCTTCAGGGCGCGGGTCAGGCGCTGGGGCGCCTGCTCGAGGGGGATGACCTGGTCCACGACGAGGTTGGGCTCCTCGCGCCGGCGATCGATCTTGCCGGAGAGGAAGACGATCTTGTCCTTCTCGAGGAGGGCCGAGCAGACGTCGTAGGTGCGCGGGAAGCAGACGCCGTCGATCTTGGCGGTCTTGTCTTCGAGGGTGATCATGGCCATTTTTTCGTTCTTGGCGCGGGTGAACGTGGGCCGGACGCGGGTGAGCATGCCCGCGAGGACGACGGGGGTGTCGGCCTTGAGCTGCTGGGCGTCGGAGATGGCGCAGGAGCTGAACCGCGTGACGGCGTCGGCGACCTCGTCAAGCGGGTGGCTGCTGATGTAGAGCCCGGAGACCTCCATCTCGAAGTCGAGGGTCTGCTTGGTGGACCAGGGCTCGACGGTGGGGAGGCGGGCCTCCTCGACCGCGGACGTGTCATCCGAGGCGGCCTCGGCGAAATTGCCAAAGAAATTCATCTGACCCGACGCCCGGTCGGACGCGGCGCGCTGGCCGTTCTGGATCGCGCCGTCGAGCGCCTCGCACATCGCGGCCCGGTTCTCGATGCCGTGCACCGCGTCGAACGCGCCGCACTTGATCAGCGCCTCGATCGTCGAGCGGTTGACCTGCCCCAGCGGCGCGCGCTCGCAGAAGTCGTACAGGCTCGTGAACGGCCCGTCTTTTTGCCGGGCGTCGAGGATGCCCTGGATCGCTTTTTCGCCGACGCCCTTGACCGCCGACAGGCCGAACCGCACGTGGCCGTGGTCGGGGTCATGGAGTTCCTCGTCATCGAAGACGGGGGTGAACGCGATGTCGGACAGGTTGATGTCGGGGGCCTTGACGTCGACGCCGATCCCGCCGCCGGGGAGGCGGACCTGTTTGGACGCGTCGATGTACTCGACCACCTTGTCGGTGCTGACCGATTCGTAGGTGAGCACCGCAGCCATGTACTGGAGGGGGAAGTAGGTCTTGAGGTAGGCGGTCTGGTAGGCGACGATCGCGTAGCCGGTGGAGTGGGACTTGTTGAACCCGTAGCCGGCGAACTTGAGGATGAGGTCGAACAGCTCGCCGGCCTGGGCCTTGGCGACGCCCTGCTTCTCGGCGCCGTCGACGAAGTCGACCCGGGCGGCGTTGATGACTTTCTCTTTCTTTTTCGAGATCGCCTTGATGATCGAATAGGCCTCGCGGAGCGGGATGCCGCCGAGCTCGTTGAGGACCTGCATGACCTGCTCCTGGTAGACCATGATGCCGTGGGTCTCGGAGGTGAGCCGGTCGACGATGGGGTGGACCTTGGGGACGGGCTCCTGGCCGTGCTTGCGGGCGTTGTAGTTGGGGATGAGCTCCATCGGCCCGGGCCGGTAGAGGGCGTTGGCGGCGATGAGGTCTTCGAGGCGGTCGGGCTTCATGGCCATGAGCAGGTTGCGCATGCCGCCGGACTCGAACTGGAACACGCCGGCGGTGTCGCCGCGTTGGAAGAGCTGGAAGACCTTGGGGTCGTCGTAGGTGAGACGTTCGAGGTCTAAGGGATCTGCGAACTGCGAATTGCGAGTTGCGAGCTGTGAAGCGGTGTTTTCGTTTGGCGTTCGCGGTTCGCCGTTCGCGGTTCGCCGGATCGTGTCCTCGTCGAACGACTGGCGGATGAGGGCCTTGGCTTTCTCGATGATGGAGAGGGTGCGCAGGCCGAGGAAGTCCATCTTGAGCAGGCCGACTTTTTCGCAGGTGGGCCCGTCCCACTGGGTGACGATCTGGTCGGCGCCGGCGGGTTTGTAGAGGGGGACGATGTTGTCGAGGGGCTGGGTGGCGACGATGACGCCGGCGGCGTGGACGCCGGCGTGGCGGGCCATGCCCTCGAGTCGTCGGGCGGTGTCGTAGACGCTGCGGTGGGTGGGCGAGTCGTCGATGAGCTGGCGGAGGTCGGGCTCCTGGTCGTACGCCGACTCGAGGGTGGTCTTGAGCCCGTCGCCGATGAGCTTGCAGAGCTTGTCGACCTCGGGCAGGGGCAGGTCGAGGACGCGGCCGACGTCGCGCACGGCGGCGCGGGCCTTGAGGGTGCCGAAGGTGATGATCTGCGCGACGTGGCCGTACTTGTGGCGGACCCACTCCAGGATGTCCTGTCGGCCGTCCTGGCACATGTCGATATCGATGTCGGGGTATTCGGAGCGGTCGGGGTCGGTGAAGCGTTCGAAGAGCAGGCCGTACTCAACGGGGCAGGCGTTGGAGAGGCCCAGCACGTAGCCGACCATGGTGCCGACGCCCGAGCCGCGGGCGTTGCAGGGGATGTTGTGGGCCCGGCCGTGGTTGACGAAGTCCCAGACGATGATGAAGTAGGCGGAGATGAACTTGTCGGCGAGGACCTGCAGCTCGCGTTCGAGCCGGGCGCGGATCTCCTCGGTGACGCCGTCGGCGCCGTAGCGCCAGACCAGCCCGGCCTCGCAGAGCAGGCGCAGCGCCTCGTCGCAACGCTTCTCCAACGCCTGGCGGTCGATATCGGGGTTCGACTGCGTGTCGACCGGCTCGACCGTGACCTGGGCGCAGAAGTCCTTGAACCAGGCGTTGGACCCGACGGGGTGCTCGCTCTCGAAGCGGGTGACGTCCAGGGGCTGCGGGCTTGCGTCCGAGGAATTCAGGGAGGTGAGGCGGTCGCTGATGACGGGGTTGACGACCGGGGCGTGGTTGGCGTCGAAGTCGATGTCGACGTTGCAGCGGTCGGCGATCGTCGCGGTGTTCTCCACCGCGTCAGCGAGGTCGAGCTCCTCGACGAACCGCTTGTGCATCTGCTGGGGCGACTTGACGTACAGGTCGCGCGGGTACCGCAGGCGGTTCTCCTCGCTCTTGATCTTGCCCATCGAGATGCAGCAGAGGGTGTCGTGGGCGTCCCAGTCGTCGGCGGTGAGGAAGTGGGCGTCGTTGTCGCAGACGAGGGGGATGTCCAGCTCGCGCGCAAGCCGGACGGTGTGGGGGTTGATCGCGTCCTGGAGCTTTTCTTCGTGGGACTGCAGCTCGAGGAAGAACCGTGGCTGGCCGTCTTGGTTGTCGCCGAACAACTCGCGATGCCATTGGGCCTCGCGTTTGGCGGCGTCGTAGTGGGACGGGTCCTTGGTCTGCTCGTACTTCACGAGGTGGTAGGCGATCGACGAGCCGAGGTGGCCGTTGATCGCGATCAGGCCGTCGGACCATTGTTCGAGGGTCGACTTGTCCATGCGCGGCTTGAAGTAGAAGCCGTTGATGTAGGAGTCGGAGCTGAGCTTGAGGAGGTTGCGCCAGCCGGCGTGGTTCTCGGCGAGGAGGACGAGGTGGAACCCGCCGTCGCTGACGCCGGTGAACTCGCGGTTGGTTCGGTCGGACGGCTTGCCGTTGATGTCGGGGGCGACGTAGGCCTCGATGCCAAGGATGGGCTTGATGCCGGCGGCGTGGGCGAGGGAGTAGAACTCGACGGCGCCGAAGAGGTTGCCGTGGTCGGTGACGGCGACGGCGGTCATGCCCAGGTCTTTGACGCGCTGGATCAGCCGGTCGAGCCGGTTGCCGCCGTCCAGCAACGAGTACTGGCTGTGCAGGTGGAGGTGGACAAAAGGTTGGACGCGGTCGTCAGCCATCCGTGGCGGGTCTCCGTGGCGAGAGGCGCGGCGGGCGCGCCGCGGACGTTTAGTGTAATGCGGGCGGGCCGGGGAGCAACGCGTAAAAAACAGCCCCACGCAGGTCAGACGACCGGCGCGGGGCCAACGTGGGGTCGGGTCGGGCTATATCAGCCGGTTTCAGTGGTGGTTGTGATCGTGGGCGTCCTCGCCGTGGGTCTTCGCCCAGTACGCGTCGGCCCGGCGGGTGAGCTCGGCCTCGTCGCCGGCGTTCCAGAGTTCGAGGGCGTTGGCCTGGTCGTTCTTGAGGAAAAGCATGAGCCGGCCGTCCACAATTTTGTAGACGGTCGGATCAATCGGGAAGTGCTGTTCGACCGCAGCGCCGTAGGCGCACCACCCGCCGTAGGCGGGCAGGTAGCGTTGCGGGTCGGCGTTGAAGGCCTGCACCTGTTGAGCGTTGTTGAAGAAATAGGTCACGCCGTCGTACTCGACGCGGTGCTCGGCCGACCCGGGCCGGGGGCCGTCGGGCTCGAAGTAAGACACCGGGCTGTAACCCAGCAGGCCGACCTGGATGGTGTAGTCGGCTGGATGAGGCTCGTCCATTTCTTCGGCCAGCGCGGGGTTGCTGACGAACAAAGCGGCGGCGGCGAGGGCGAACACGGCGGTCAGGGGCGTGTGACGATCCATAACGGTTCTCCTTATTCCAAGCCCGACGTGGGCTTGAGGGGTTCAGGCGGGAGAACCGCGGGGGGCGGCGGGGTATTTCGAGCGTTTTGGAAAAAGCTGCGCAGGACGCCCTGTACCGATGGTTCGCGGCGCGTTGCCGGCGTCCGTGGGGCGTGATACGGTACAGCTCCAATCATAAGACTTGGGAGTCCGCCATGCCCCTGCCCATCGCCCTGCAGCTTTACACCGTCCGCGACGTGCTGGCCAATGACATCGACACGGGCCTGGCCCAGGTCGCGGGCATCGGCTACCGCCACGTCGAGCTAGCCGGCCTCTACGGCCACCCGCCCCACGAGGTCAAGGCCCTGCTCGACAAGCACGGCTTGCAGGCCATCGCATCACACGAAGGACCCCACCGCCTGCGCGATGAGTTCGATGACGTGCTCGATCAAGCCCGGACGTTCGGCTACCAGATCATCGTCTGGCCCTGGATCGACGAGGCGGAGCGGACCCTCGAGGGCTATCGCCAGGTGCCGACGCTGCTGGCGGCGTGCAAGGCCAAGGCGCCCGCGTTCACCTTCGCGTATCACAACCACGCGTTCGAGTTCGACAAGCTGCCCGACGGGCGCAGCGGGTTCGACGTGATTTTCGACGACCCGTCGGTCAACAGCGAGATGGACGTGTACTGGGTCGCCAAGGGGGGCGACGACCCGCACGCGTGGCTCAAGAAGCTCGCCGGCCGGCTGCCGGTGCTGCACATCAAGGACATGGCCGACGGGCCGGAGCAAGGCTTCGCCGAGGTCGGCACGGGCGTGATCGATCTCGCCTCGATCGCCAGGGCGGCGCCCGACGCGGGGGTGCAATACCTGGTGGTCGAGCAGGACAGCAACTGGATCGACGACGACCCGATGAAGTCGGCCAAGATCGGGTTCGACAACCTCACCGCGATGCTGGCGTAAAACGCGCGAAGCCGGTCCTGAGGACGCCGCAGGCGGCCGAAGGTCCGGATCGCGACCACCCGACCCTGCGGGCCGGCGCTAAAAAAACACGTGATGGGTCCTCTCCCGCCCATCTGCCATCTCACATCTGCCATCCGCCATTTTCATCCCACGCTTCACGTCCGTTACACTTCGTATTCATGGCGAAACTACGCGGCGGGATGGATTTTCGCAGCGGGACGGCGGTGACCCTGCCGCCGCCCCCGGACCGCGCCGCGGGGGACACGCTGCGGATCACCTGCCCGGGGCCGCCCACCCCCGCCGAGGGCCGACCGATCGCGGCGGGCGACCGGCTCTACACCGCCGATCATGAGCACGCGCCCCATCTCACCTGCCCGATCGCCGCGACGGTCGACGCGTTGATCCCCTGGCCGGGCGCCGATGATCCGCGCGTCGATGTCGTGCTTACCCCGACCGTCGAAGCCGTGGCCGGCGCCTTGGCGCTCGACCCGCCGTCGAAGACCGACCCCGACGCGTGGCGCGAAGCGCTGCGCGACACCGGCCCGTGGCCCCAGCCCCGGCTCGGGCCGGACCTGGTCACCCAACTGCGCCGCGGGCGCGACCGGCCGCTCGACCGGCTGATCTGCGTCGGGCTCGACAACTTCCCGCCCTACCCGGACCGCTCGAGCATCATCAAGTCGTTCCTGGACGACGTCATCCTCGGCACGCAGATCCTCGGCCAGATCGCCGAGGCGCGCCGGGCGTACCTGATCATCGACCCGAAGATCGCGACCGCGGGTCGGCTGCGGCCCATCTGCCGCTCGCTGGGCGTGCGCCTGCGGACCACGCCCAACGTCTACCCCTGCGCCGACCCGACCATGCTCATCCACCAGCACGGCGGCGGTCGGCGCAAGCTCCCCCACGGCGCCGACCCGACCACGGTCGGCGTCGCCCTGGTCACGCCCTGGACCGCCGCCCGCATCGCGCGGTGGCTCACCCGCGGCAAACTGGACCTGCTCCAGCCCGTCCTGCTCGCCTGGCCCTCGCCGGGGCGCGTGCTCACGCCCCTGTTCGCCTTCCCCGGCCAGCCGCTGGCGATGCTCGACCCCGCCCTCGCCGGCCGGGCCGACGAGCTGGCCAACCGCGCGGTCTTCGGCGACCCGATGACCGGCCACGCGCCCGACGCGCCGATCCGTCGCGGCCAACGCCTGCCCCCGACCCTGCCCCACGGCCAGCACCTGATCAGCGTCCTGCCCGCCGCCGGACGCGCCCCGGTCGCCCCCTGCATCTCCTGCGGATGGTGCGTCGATGTCTGCCCGACCCGGCTGCGCCCAATCCACCTGGTCCAACGCCTCGAACGCCAGGCCGACGACCCCGACGCCCGGCGTCATCTCGACTACTGCATCGACTGCGGGCTCTGCAGCCACGTCTGCCCGTCCTCGATCCCCATCGCGCAAACGTTAAGGGAGCTTCGAAGTGTGAGCGGCGAACTGCGAACGGTGAACGATGAGGTGAAACGTGCCGAGTAACAGCCACCGCTCGCAGCTCGCAGCTCGCACTTCGCCGCTTCCTCCTGATCCGGCCCGGCCCGGACCGCCCTGGATCGCCGCGGCCCACCACAAGACCCGTATCGACCTGCAGTGGCTGCTGGTCTGCACGGTCATGCTCGCCGCCGCGACCGCCTACTTCGGCTCCCGCGCGCTGATCGCGGTCGCTCTCACCACCGTCTCCACCGTTGTCGCCTACACCCTCTTCGCCTGCGTCCTGGCCACGCTGCGCGGACGACGCACCCGGTTCATCAGCCCTTACGCCATCTGGATCGGCATGCTCCTGGGCCTGGGCATGCCCGTGGCCGAAAACCTCGCGTTGCCGATCATCGCCGGCCTGCTGCTGGGCGCGGTCGCGCACGTCGTGGGACGCTCCCACCGCGTCCGCGTCCACCCCGTCGCCCTGATGCTCGTCATCCTGTTCCTCGCGCCGAACCTGCTGCCCGACAGCCCCTCCCGGGTCTCGCTCTCACGCGCCATCACCCAGACCGTCCCCGCGGTCCTCGGACCCGGGCGGCTGTTCATCGGCGATGTCAATGATGCGCCCGACCAACTCAACACCGAACCCTGGCTGAGCCACCACGACGCCGACCACGACGCGTTGCGGCGGACCGATCCGCAGTTGGTCATCCTCGACGAACGCCAGGCCATCCTCAGCCGGCCCGATCGGCTGCGATACCTCCTGTCGTCGGGCATGCTGGTGCGGTTCGAGGAGCTGGCGATCGGCGCCGCGCCGGGCCCGGTGGGCGCGACCAGCCCGGTGCTCATCATCCTGCTGGGGCTTTACCTGATGTACCTGAGGCTGGCGTCGTGGCGCAGCGCGGTGCTCGCCTTCGCCGCCGCGCTGGCGGTCGCGCTGCTCTGGCCGGTCCAGCCCAATGGGGGGGCGTGGCAGCCGACCGCGCTGGCGCTGGTTCAACTCGGGCCCGCCGGGGCGGTCACGTTCGTGAGCTACCTGCTCTTTGCCTCGCCGTTGTGTTTCATCGTCTTCCTGCTGGCCCCGTCGGTCGACCCGATGTCCCGCCGCGGCCGGACGGTCTACGCCCTGCTCAACGGCGGGTTGGTCGTCGCAGCGCTGCTGATCTTCGCGGCGCCCGAGGCGGCGTTTATCGCCCCGGTCCTCACCGGCCTGATCAGCCGGCCGCTTGATGCGCTGCACAAGAGCCCGTTCGTGTCGTGAGCCGCTGTAGCCGGGCCGCTACGCGGCCCCGGACCAGGCGGGCGTAGCCCGCCGGCTATGGGCATTTTTTTGATCAAAAACGGGACAACACCCCTTTACGGGCGTCTACTTGCTGAACCCTGACCGGACCCTTCCGCCATGACCGACCTCGACGCCCTGCGCCTCTACGCCGACCGCCGCGACCCCGACGCGTTTTCCCATCTCGTCCATGCCTACCAGGGGTTGGTTTACACCACATGCCGACGCCGGCTGGGGCATGACGACGTCGATGATGCGGTGCAGGAGACGTTCATCAAGCTGGCCAAACAGGCGGGGTCGATCCGCAGCAACCTGGCCGCTTGGCTGCACCGGGCCGCGAGCACGACCGCGCTCGACCACGCCCGCCGCGCCAACACCCGCCGGCGCCACGAGCGCGCCGCGGCAACGCCCGACGCCGCGTCGACGGACGACGCCTGGCCCGAGGTCCGCGCCGCGCTGGACGAGGCGATCGCCGCCCTGCCCAAGCATGACCGGGCGCTGATCGTCGAGCATTACCTCATGGGCCGGCCTCAAGCCGACCTCGCCAAAGAGCTGGGGGTCTCCAACTCGACCTTGAGCCGGCGCATGATCGCGGCGGTCGAGAAGCTGCGCGATAGCCTCACCCGGCGGGGCCATGCGCTGCCGGCCGCGGCGCTGGCCGCGGGCCTCGCCGCCGAGTCCGCCGCGCCGGCGGCCGTCTCCGCCGCGCTCACCGCGGCCCTGACCAAGATCGGCCTCGCTGGCGTCGCGGCGGGCGGCGGCCTCGCGCTGTCGGCGCCGCTGGTCATCGCCCTCGTGGTCCTGGCCGGCCTGGTCACCGCCTCGGTGATCCTGATCCGGCCCTCCGCCCCCGCGCCGCCGCAAACCGCCGCCGCGACCGCGGCCACGCCGTTTCACGACCCCCGGCTCGACGGTGAATGGGTCCTCAAGATCGAAGACCGGCAGGGCAACCCCGTGCCCGACGCCGTCGACGACTGGGCGAAAGACCTGCGGGTCATCTTCAACGGCGACATCGTGACGCTCCGCACCGCGAACGGCATCGTTGGCAAGCGCGATCGGATCGAACGCATCGACGGCCCGGACGGGCCGACATTCACCACGACCGTCCTGGAATGGATCAATAATGACGACCTCGTGGGCCACACCGGGGAGGCGCCGTGGTTCGGCAACTATCACTTCGAGGGCGATCGGCTCTATCTAAGTATGTTCAACAGCACGCCGCCGGGTGAGTTCAACGGCAATGGTCATCGGCATTTTCTCCAACGCGCCCGAACCCCGGCTCCGCGCACCATCCATGTGCCTTATCACCGTCTGCGTAACGGTGAGGTGCGGTATAACCTCGTCATCCGGCCGAATGACGTGATCCGTTTTCTCGACCCGCCGGGCTTCGTGTACGTCGATGGCGGCGTGCTGCGGCCTGGGGCCTACGTGTTGCCGTTCGACGAATCGCTAACGATCCGTCAACTGCTCGCATCCGTGCAGGTCGATGACGCCGAGTCGTTCCGGTTGATCCGCCGCGGCGGCGAGGACGACACCGCCCTCGCGGGCCGCATCGACCAACTGATGAACGGCGCGATTGAGGACGCCGTGCTCCAAGCCGACGACCTGATCCGTGTCGACGCCTCGCCCATCGCCGAAGCCGATGTCGTCGCCCGGGTGCCGGCGCCGCTGCGCGTCGAAGCCCGGCTTCCCTTCGAATACACCGAGGTCCGCCCCGATGACCTGATGACTAAGATCGCCGCTCACCGGCTTCAGGTCAGCGATCTGATCACCGTCACGATCTTCGAGCTGGTCGTGCCGGGGCAGGAATCCGTCCTCACGCGACGGATCGACGAGCAGGGGAGGTTCGACATCCCTTCGATCCCGCCGGTCCTTGCCGAAGGCCTGACCCCTGATCAGTTGGAAGACCGCATCGTGCAAAGCCTTGAGGCCAATCAGGTCCTGCGCGACCCGGTCGTCTCGGTGACCATCCAGGAGGCCGCCCCGCCGACCTACTCGGTCATCGGCGAGCCGACCGCGGACGGCCCCGCGATCGGCACGTATGTCATCCCCCGCCCCGACTTCCGGCTTCTCGACGCGATCGAACAAATCGGCGGCGTGCCCGATGAAGTCTTCGACCTGCTGATCTTCCGCCAGACGGAGGACCCCGACCCCACCGCCCCGCCCGCGTGGCAGGGCCGATGGGTCGGCCACGAGGTGGGCAACCCCGACGTCCGCCGCGTCCTCACCGTGACCGGCAGCCAGATCGACCTGCGCTCCGACGTCGGCCCCGAGTGGTACATCGCGGACATCACCGCCGTCGACGAGTCCGCCGACCCCAAGACGTTCGACGCGGTGATCCGCGACTGCCCGCTCCCGGCTTACGTGGGCCGGAACACCCCCAGCATCTTCAAGCTCGAAACCATCAACGGCGTGGAGCAGCTCACCTACGCGTCCCTCGGCCCGGGCGCCGTGGGCCGCCCCACCGGCTTCGAGCCCGGCGGCGGGGCGCGGGTGTTCACCTTCGAACGGGCGGAGTGAAAAAGCAGGAACCGCAGAAAACACAGGAACCGCAGGAAATGAAGAAAACAGATGTCGGCGGAATAAATATCGTTACATTCAGCGGCTCTCGATCAATCCACATGTGACGGCAACGACGATGGTTCCTGCGGTTCCTGTATTTTCTGCGGTTCCTGCGGTTTTATTCCCTCCAAATGGGCGGAGAACCATTCGTCAGACCGCCCCGTTGCAGTAAACTGTGACGATGCCTGACAACGCCATTCTCGCCAAGATGCTCGATCGGTTGTTTGCGTCGCTGGTGCGCGGGGCGAGCCTGAACTGCCGGCCGCACGCCAGCCGGCAGCGGGTGGACCTGGCCGCGTTCGAGGCGTTCCGGGACCGGCCGGCGACGGACGTGCTGCGTGAGCTGCTGGGTGAGCCGCAGCGCGCGAAGCTGGTGGGGCGCGTGCCGATGCCCGAGGGGTGGCGGCCGGGCTTCTTCGGCAAGCCGACGGTGATCGAAGACCGGGCCGACGACGCCCCCGAAACGCCGGCCGAGGCGGAGGCGGACCCGGCGCTGCGCGACTGGGAGCGGCAGAAGGCGTTGTTCCAGAAGTGCCGGGTGCTGTCGGACGATGCGCGCACGTACGTGCAGGAGACGGGCGTGCACGCGTTGAACGTGGGGTACCCGCTGCTGAGCGTGCCGCCGGGCGCGGCGGGCGGGGGCGGGCGGGTGCTGGCGCCGATCGCGTTCGTGCCGGTGGAGCTGAGCGTGAGCAGCGGCGCCAAGCCGGCGATCGAGCTGGCGTGCCGGGGCAACGGCGCGGACCGGGTCGCGCCCAATGCGGCGCTGATGGCGTGGATCGAACGGCAGACGGGCAAGGACCTGACCCCGGCGTACGAGGACGAGCACGGCGAGCGGCCGTGGGAGGAGATCGGCCAGCTGATCGAGGGGGTCGCCGAGGCGCTGGGCTTGTCGGGCGTGGACGCGTCGGCGCTGGCGGGCCCGGAGGCCGAGGGCTTCACGATCGCCGCCGCGCCCCGCGCCGACGCCGCTGGGCGCGAGCCGACGGTGTTCCCTTCAGGGGTCGTGGGCCTGTTCCCGATGGCCAACCAGGGCCTGCTGCGCGACACCCGCGCCATGATCGCGGCGCCGGGCCTGCCCGGCACGGTCGAGCCGTTTGTCGACGCCGACGCCGCCCTCGCGCCGCCCGATGAGGAAGACGCGCAGGACGAAGACCAGCCGGTCGAACACCGCACGCGGCGGTTCGATGAGGAGCGCTTCATCGCGCCGGCCGACCCGTCGCAGGCCCGCACCGTCGCCCTCGCCCGCACCAGCACCGGCCTGGTCGTCCACGGCCCGCCGGGCACCGGCAAGTCGCAGACCATCACCAACATCATCGGCGACTGCCTCAGCCGCGACCAACGCGTCCTGTTCGTCTGCGACAAACGCACCGCGCTCGACGTCGTCCACCACCGTCTTGAACACCTGGGCCTTGGCCGGCTCTGCGCGCTGGTCCACGACCCGCAACGCGACCAGCGCGACTTGTACATGAGCATCCGCGCCAACCTGGAGCAGCTCGCCGAGTGCAAGACCCACCCCCGGGCCGAGCAGGGGCTGGAGAAGATCGACGACGAGCTGCAGCGCCTCCACGACCAGCTCACCGCGCACCACGACGCGCTGATGCGGCCCGACGCCGACGGCCGGTCGCTGCACACGCTGATCGGCCAGTGGTTCGCCATCGATGCGCCCGCGCCCGAGGCCCCGGGCCTCGACGCGGTCACGCTCGACCAGCTCGACCAGCACCGCGACGGTCTGCACGTCCTGCTGCAGCGCGGCCAGGCGATCGGCCACGCGACCAACCCCTGGACCCGCTGCGCCGGGCTGACGCTCGAAGCGTTCCTCAGCCGGCCGGTCGACGAGATGCGCCGCGGGCTGGCGTCATGCCTCGAAGATGCGCGCGTCGCCGACACCACCCGCCACGACGCCATCCCGCCCTTCCACCCCACCCGCCCCCTCGCCGAGCAGGCCCGCCAACGCCTCGAACTCGCCGACCTGCTGCAAACCGCCCTCGACACCGCGCCGCCCGATGTCGCCAAACAGTGCGCAGCGCTGTCCGGCGATGAGGCGCGACGCGAGCTGGCCCGCCTGGACGAGGCCCAGCCGTATCTCGACCAGCTCGACGCCGGGCCACTCGACCGGGAGCTGTGGCTGACCGTCAAGCCGGACCCGCCTCTGCCCGGCGCGATCGCGCCGCAGCTGGGCGCGCTCGACGCATACCTCGCCATCGCCTCCACGTGGCACGCGTTCCTCCACTTCGGCGCCAAGTCGCGTGCGGCGAAGGTCTGCCAGGCCTACGGCCTGACGCGCGACCCGCAGCAGGCCGACCGGCTGCGGGCCTTCCTCCGGGGCCTGCGCGCCCGGTGGGTGCTCGCCGACCTGTACGACCAGCTGACCGAACCCGACGAACGGGGCAAGCTGCCCGACGACGATGTTCTCCGCGACACGCTGACGCAGCACCGCGCGGCGTTGCGGCCGCTGGTTGCGGCGCAGGATGATGAGGAGCTCGACAAGCGTTGCCGCACGGCGTTGCAGGATGACCGCGAGGCGCCGCCGCTGATCGACGGGCTGCGCCGCAGCGAGCCGCGGGCCGCGGCGCTCGAGCAGCTCGAACAGATCATGACCCGCGTGGACCTGTTCGATGCGCGGTGGCTGCCCAACGCGTTTGCCCACCTGCGCGAGGGGCGCAAGGCGGTCGACGGGCTGCAGAAGCTCAGCGACCGCTTCGACACGCTGGAGGACGTGCTGCGGATCCGCGACGGGCTGAACCAGTTGCCCGCCGCCCTCAGCGACGCCGCCGGGCAGTTGCTGGAGCAGTCAGCCGACCCCGAGCTGGGGCGTGACGCGATCTTCAAGGCGTTGCTCGCGGGCGAGATCGCCCGCCGGCTCGACGCCTGGCCGGACCTCAAGCGGCTCGACGCCCAGCAACTCGCCCACGCGTTCGAGCGCTGCCGACAGCTCGAAGACGACAAGCGCCGGCTCACCGTCGACGCCATCCTCCACCGGTGGATCGCCCGCCAGCAGCAGGCGCTGCTGGTCTCCACCGGCTCGCGCCTCAACGCCGAGGGCGCCCGGCTGCGCAACCGTCTCTTCACTCGCGGCAAGCGGGCCATGCGCCTCCGTCAGGTCATCCACATCGGCCAGGAGCTCGAAACCCAGGACCCGCTGTTCGACATGTGCCCGGTCTGGATGGCGAGCCCCGAGACCGTCGCCCAGGTCTTCCCCCGCGAGGCCATGTTCGACGTGGTGGTCTTCGACGAGGCGTCGCAGTGCCGGCTCGAAGAGGCGCTGCCCGTGCTCACCCGCGCCAAGCGCGTGGTGATCGCCGGCGACCCGAAGCAGCTGCCGCCCTCGCGCTTCTTCGAGGCCGCGGTTACGGTGTCCGACGACGAGGAGATCCAAACCGAGCAGGACCTGTTCGAGATGCAGCAGGGCGAGGTCGAGGACCTGCTGTCGGCGGCGCTCAACCTCGAGATCGAGGAGAGCTATCTCGACGTCCATTACCGGTCGCGTAACGCCGACCTGATCGGCTTCAGCAACGAGCACTTTTACCGGCAGCGGCTGCAGGCGATCCCCGGGCACCCGCGGAACATCGCGCGCTTCCCGCCGATCACGCTCCACCGCGCCGACGGGGTGTACGAAGACCGCGCCAACGTGATCGAGGCCCGGGCGGTGTGCGAGATCGTGCGCGACCTGCTCAAGCGGGCCGACCCGCCGTCGATCGGCGTGGCGTGCTTCAACCTGGTGCAGCGCGACCTGATCGCGGAGATGCTCGACGAGCTGGCGCTGGCGGACAGCGCCTTCGCCCGGCGGCTCGCCGCGGCGCGCACGCGCACGGGGGAGGACTCGTTCGAGGGGCTGTTCGTGAAAAACCTCGAGAACGTACAGGGCGACGAGCGTGACCACATCATCATCTCCACGACTTACGGACCGACGCCGGGCGGCAAGTTTTACCGCCGATTCGGCCCGCTGGGGCGGGCGGGGGGCGGGCGGCGGCTCAACGTGCTGGTCACCCGGGCCCGCCACGAGGTGCACTTGGTCACGTCGATCCCGCGCGAGGCGTATCACGGCCTGCCGCCCGTGCCCGACGGGGCGGCGCCCAACGGCGGGTATCTGCTCTTCCAATACCTGCGCTACGCCGAGCAGCTCGCCGAGCGGTACGAGCAACTTCACGGGCAGGACGAGCAGGACGGGGCCGACGCGTTGCCGAGCGTGAACATCCGGCCCGCCGACCCGATGGATGAGCTGCCGATCGCGCTGGCGCGTCGACTCGCGGCGGACCACGGCGCATCGAGCGACGTGTTCTGGGGCAACGAGGGCTTCTGCGTGGACGCGGCGCTGCACCACCCGGTCAGGCCGGACGATGTGAGCCTCGGGCTGCTGACCGATTTCGCCCGTTTCCCCAAGGCCCGCGACCCGGTCGAGTGGGACCTGTTCGCGGCCGGGATCCTGCGGGGCCAGGGCTGGGACCTGCACCGGGTGTGGTCGCCCCACCTCTTCCGCGACGCCGCCGGCCAGATCGACGCGATCGACAAGGCGGTGAAGCGGAGCACCGACGCGGCGTCGGGGCCGCTTTCGTGAATGGAAGCCCGGGGATGACGATCCCCAGGCCTTGAATCGGTATGCTGGGGTGATGTCGACTTCATCCCCCCAGGCCTACGCGCCGTCCACGGTCCATCAGCGTTTGATCAAAGCGAACAAGCCGCGATTGACCTACGACGGCGGCGACATCGCGGCGTGGCAAAGACGCCTGCGGCGGAAGCTCAAGACGCTGCTGGGCCTCGACCTGATGCCGCCGCGCACCGGCCGGCTCAACGTGCGTACGCTCTGGCGGCGCGAGCACGAGCTGGGCTCGATCGAGAAGCTGGTCTTCACCGCTGAGCCCGGCGCCGATGCGCCCGCGTATCTCTGCCGGCCGCGCCACGCGGACGGCCCGCCGCCGGTGTTCATTTGCCTGCAGGGTCATTCCACCGGGATGCACAACTCCATCGGCGTCACGATCGACGAGTCGCGGCCGTTCCAGCCCGAGGGCGACCGCGACTTCGCGCTGCACTGCATGCGCCGCGGCGTCGCGGCCCTGTGCATCGAGCAGCGTGCGTTCGGCGAACGCGTCGAGCCCGACCCCGAACACCCTGAGACCCGCCTCACCTGCGACGTCGCGGCCAAGCACGCGCTGATGCTCGGACGCACCCTGGTCGGCGAACGCACCTATGACGTGGCCCGCGGGATCGACCTGCTCAAACACCTCGGGGGGTTCGACCTCAAACGCCTCGGTGTGATGGGCAACTCCGGCGGCGGGCTCGTCTCGATCCTCGCCGGCGCCGCGCTGCCGGAGATCCGCTACATGATGCCCTCCTGCGGCTTCTGCACCTACCGCGAGTCGATCCTGTCGATCTACCACTGCATCGACAACTACATCCCGCAGATGCTGCGCTACGCGGAGATGGCGGACGTGCTGGGCCTGTTCGCCCCGCGCCCGCTGGTGGTGGTCGCGGGGAAGGACGACCCGCTGTTCCCGATCAAGGGGGTCCGCCGGGCGTTTGCGGACGTGAAGCGGGTGTACGCGGCGTGCGGGGCGGAGGACCGCTGCAAGCTGGTGGTCGGCCAGGGCGGGCACCGGTTCTTTGCCGAGCCGGCGTGGCGGGTGATGTCGCGCTGGCTGGGTTGAAGGCGGTTTCAAGAATGGCGTGAGTCGTAAGAATCCGGATCTTCGCACGGCGGCGCCGTGCTCAGAACCGGCTTGGGGTGCGGGCGTGTTATGATGCCGGGCTTTCCACCGTGTAAGGACCCCCGCCATGGCCAAGGCCGCCGCCCCGAAGAAGATCGTCCTCGCCTACTCCGGCGGGCTCGACACATCCGTCATCCTGCCCTGGCTCAAGCACCGCTACCCGGGCGTGAAGCTGGTGGCGTTCGCCGCCGAGCTGGGCCAGGGCGACGAGCTGAAGGGCATCGAGGAAAAGGCCTACGCCAGCGGGGCCGACGAGGTGGTCGTCAAGGACCTGCGCAAGGAGTTCGCCGAGGAGTACTGCTTCCCGCTGCTCCGCGCCCACGCGGTGTACGAGACCGATTACCTGCTGGGCACCAGCATCGCCCGGCCGCTGATCGCCAAGCACCAGGTGATGGTCGCGAAGCAGACCAAGGCCGACGCGGTCGGCCACGGCGCCACCGGCAAGGGCAACGACCAGGTCCGCTTCGAGCTTACCGCGCGCGCGCTCGCGCCGCGGCTCAAGATCATCAGCCCCTGGAAAGACCCCGCTTTCATCGCCGACGGCCTGACCGACCGGCAGACCGCCATCGCCTACGCCAGACAGCACGACATCCCCATCGAGCAGACCGTCAAGAAAATCTACTCACGCGACCGCAACCTCTGGCACATCTCCCACGAGGGCGCCGAGATCGAGCACCCCGACCAAGAGCCCGACTGGAAGAACTGCCTGGTGATGTCGGTCCCCGTAGAGAAGGCGCCCAACAAGCCGCAGTACGTCGAGGTCGGCTTCAAGCAGGGCAACCCCGTCACGATCGACGGCAAGAAGATGGCGGCCCACGACCTGATCGGCCGGCTCAACAACATCGGCGGGCAGCACGCCGTCGGCACGACCGTGCTCACCGAAAACCGGCTCGTGGGCATGAAGTCCCGCGGGGTCTATGAAACCCCCGGCGGCACGATCCTCTACGAGGCCCACAAGGCCCTCGAGCAGCTCTGCCTCGAACGCGACCTCTACCACCAGAAGCTCCAACTCGCCCACCGGTACGCCGAGCTGACCTATTACGGCCAGTGGTTCCACCCGCTGCGCGAGGCGCTGCAGGCGTTCATGGACGAGGCCAACCGGGTGGTGACGGGCGTGGTCACGGTCAAGCTGTACAAGGGCCGGGCGCTGGCGGTGAAGGCGGACGCGCCGACGAGCCTGTACGACGACAAGCTCGCCAGCTTCGCGATGGACGGCTACGACATCACCGCCGCCCGCGGGTTCATCGACCTCTTCGGCCTGCCGATGCAGGTGCGCGGGATGAAGCAGAAGCCCAAGGCGTGACGTTTCAAGCGCACGAACCTGACCTCTACCATTGATTGAGTGGCGGGCGTGGCCTTAGCCGGGCCGCTACGCGGCCCTGGACCAGGCGGGCGTAGCCCGCCGGCTAGAGCGTTCCAACTAAACATCTAGCGTATATCCGCAGTGCCTGAAGAAGCCTTGGGCGTCCCTTGGCGTGACCGCGTCGAGCATCCGCTGGGTGTCTT
>JANQFR010000060.1 GCA_028277745.1 Phycisphaeraceae bacterium | reverse complement strand
CTCGCCGGATGAAAACGCCACAATCATCTCCGCCGGCTCATCGCCGATGTTGATCGCGTTGTGCATCACCCCCTTCGGGATCGCGATGCTGTCGCCCGCGCACATGTCAACCGCGTCGTCGCCGACCGTGTGACGCAGTCGTCCGCGCAGCAGGTACAACACCTCTTCGCAGCGGTCGTGACAATGCCGGGGGTTCTGGCTGCCCTGACGGATCACCACCCGCCCCAGGGTCAGGTCGCTGCCGGTCAGCTCGCGGCTGGCCACCCAGGTCAACGAGCCCCACGAGGTCTGGGTCATGGCCCCCGCTGATTCATCCGCCGATCGCTTGGTCGCCTGCATCTTCAGTACTCCTTTGATGGAAGTCGAGGCCTTCGTTTAAAAGGTTAGATGTTCAAGGGAATCACCCGGCCGGGCCCCTGGGCGAAGGCCTCGAACAGCCGCGTCACCTGCCACGCCTGGTCCAACGTTCCCCGCGTCGGCGACGTCCCATCGAGGATCGACCGGGCGAACGCGTTGATCTCGCTGTAATAGCCGAGCAGGAACAGGCCCTTGTTGTAGAGCTGGCCGAGCGAGAACTCCGGCTCCCAGGTCGTCGACCCCGCGTCCGCCCCGCCTTCGTAATAGCTGGGCGACTCCCCGTACCGCACCGGCGGCTCACGGTGCAGCGTCACCTTGATGTTGTTCTCGATCGTCAGGTGTCGGCTGTTCTCGGCCACGATCATGGTCCGCTCCATGCCCCCGTTGTTCGCCTGCCCGTGCGTGAACGCGATCGACGCCACGCAGCCCGAGGCGTAAGTGAACATCGCCGCCCCCGCGCCCGAACCGCTTCGCTGGTAGCAGAGCGTCTCGGGCATCCCAAGCAGGTAAAACAGCAATGACGCGGGGTGGCAGAGGTGGTCCAGGAACGACCGCACCATGTTGTTCTGACCGTGGTGGATATAGGCGTTGAACTCGTCGACGCTCGGCAGGTACTGCGGGTAACGGATCGTCACCAACTGCGGCGAGCCGAACTCGTCGAGGTCCATGAGCTGGCGGGCCTTCTCATTGGCGGGGAAGAACATCTTTTTCAGCCCAACCATGACATGCCGGCCGGCCCGCGCGGCGGCGTCTTTCATCCGGTCGATGTCCGCGCACGTCGCCGCGGGCGGCTTCTCGATCCAGACATGCCGACCCGCCTCCAGGCAGTCCATGGTCAGCGACGGATACAACGGCCGGCCGGCCGGGTCGTAGCCCGTGCAGATCAGCACCGCGTCGAGGTCCGCCCGCTCCAGCATCGTGCGGTGGTCGTCGTACGAAGCCTCGGCCCCGAACTGCGCGGCAAACGCGCGGGCCCGGTCGAGTTCGAGGTCACAGGTCGCCACGAGCCGCACCGGGGCGAACTGGAGCACCGGATAAAGGTTCCGAAACGCGTGGGACCCGCAGCCGATGAACCCCACCCGGACTTCCGGCTCATCCGCCAACCGCCCGTGAAAATCGATCCGCATGAATGACTACTCCTTACACCAATCATCAAGGGGCGACCCGCGATGGGGTTGTCGCCCATCCGTTCATGTCGCCAGGAAACCGCCGTCAACCGGCAGCGTGGCGCCGTGGATCAGGTCGGCCAGGTCGCTGAGCAGGTAAGCCACGGCGTGGGCGACGTCGTGCGGCTGAGCGAAGCGGCCCAAAGGGATCCTCGCGAGCATGGGCGCGCGTTTGGCCGGGTCGCTCCAGGCCATTTCACCCATGGGCGTCATGGTGACGGTGGGGTTTACGGCGTTGACGCGGATGTTGTGGGGTCCCAGCTCCAGGGCCATGACGCGGGTCAGTTGATCCAGCGCCCCTTTGGAGGCGCAGTACGCGGCGTGGTCGGCCAGGGCGGCCTGGGAGGCCTGGCTGGACACGTTGACGATCGCGCCGCCGTGGCCGCGTTCGATCATCCCGCGAGCGGCGGATTGCGACATCACCAGGGCGGCCCGCACGTTGACGGCCATGGTCGCGTCCCACGCCTCGGGCGTGGTGTCGAGCAAGGGCTGGGGGTGCGACACGCCGGCGTTGTTGACCAACAAGTCGATGCGGCCCGCCTCCGCGGCCGCGTCGACGGCTCCGGCCACGCTCGCGAGGTCGGCATGCACGATCTCACAGCCGATCTCGTCCCGCAGGTCTTCGAGGTCGCGCAGCGTGCGGCTGATCGCGATCACCTTGGCGTTGCAATGATGCAGCTGGGTCGCGATGGCGCGTCCGATGCCCTTGCCGGCTCCGGTGACAGCCGCTCGGCGGTGTTGAAAGTCGATCCTCAAGAAACTCTCCTCATCATGGGCATGATGCGTGGTCAGCAAAACCGCGAACGCGTGACGATCGCCCGGCGCTGGGGACGCAGCGGTCGGCGGGGTTCATTAGAGCAGAACGCGTTTTGATTGAAAGCCTGGCGGATCGGGCGGGGCTGCCGGGGTCGATCACAACCAACTCTCTAGTATTCCGAAAGAGCGTAGTCGCCGCCGTTGCCCCTTTCTGACCAGTGCCAACGGTGTTGATGGATATCCCTCTTGCCGTTGAGGAGGTCCTGGCTGTCTCCGATGTACTCTTCGGTTTCGCTGAGTGCGGCGGCGTGCCCATCCATGAATGCGGTGGGACGCGGGCCGTACTTGGCATTCTGGTGGGTGGCGGGGTCGGTGTTAGGTCCGTGCCAGCTACGGGCGCCAAGCGTGCTCCAGCCACCCGGGGGGCTGCCGCCGGTGGTGAGCCTGACCGAGCACCAGTGGATGGGCATCTGGCCGGGCCAGGTGAAAAAGTCGAGATTCCAGGAAGGGTTGGTCGGGACGGTGGCGGGAGCCGAGACGCTGTAGTGATCCACCCAATGGTAGTAAAGGCCGGTGTAGGCGTTGACGCTGGACGTTTGATCAGGGTGCTGGTACCGCGTTTGCCCGTCCGTGCCCCACGGCACAACCTGGATCGGTGAACTCGGGCAGATCCACGCCCCGCCGGCGACCCGGATCAGGCTTCCGGTGTCGGGATTAACGCGGCCGTTGCCGAGATAGCCGTTGAGCTTGTGTTCGAGGGGGGCGTTCTCCGAGGTCCGGAATGCGTGGGGCTGGTTGTGGCCCTTGTCGAACGCGGGCAGGCTCTGGCCGTTGTCGACGCCGTAGGCGACATGGGCGATGGCGATCTGGCGGGTGTTGCTGAGGCAGGCGGACAGGCGGGCGGCGTCGCGGGCACTGCTCAGCGCGGGGAGCAGGATGGCGATGAGCAGGGCCACGATCGAAATGACCACCAAGAGCTCGATGAGAGTGAAGGCGCGTCGCATGGCGGGTCTCCCGGCGGAACAGAATGCAGCGGCATACGGATCAGACAACAACCCAAAGAGCCCGGCGGCGGTTGTCCCACGGCCGGGCCGGATATCAGGATCATGCGACGCGTCGACGACGACGGGCGATGAGCAGCAGCCCCAGGGCGCTGAGCGCCAGCGAGCCGGGCTCGGGGACGATCTGGACCCACTCGCCGTCACTGAGGGTGACGTTGTTGGGGTTGATGAGATTGAGGTAGTAAACGGTGTTGCCCAGGACGCCGTCGAGGTCGAGGGTTCCGCCCGAGAGCATGGAGAGGTCGAGGGTTCGGACGTAGAGGACCGAGTCGTCGCCGCCGCCGTCATTGTCGGTGGTCTCCATGAGGGTGAAGGTCATGTCGTCGGAGCCGAAGGCGAGGGTGTCGATGACGAAGGAGAGCGCATCGAGATCGACGACGTTGCCCTGGTCGGAGCTGAGGGCCTCGAAGCGTCCGTCGCGTGCGACGTTGGCGTTGCCCGTGGCGACGTCGATGAACTTGAGGGTGGCGTTCTGGTCCCAGCCCCAGTCGGCGTCGTTGGTCATGGCGATGGCGAAGTCGACGGACTTGAGTTCGAGCACGGCGTTGGCGCCGGCGGTCGTCGAGGCGTTTGCGCCGAGGACAATACGGAGGTTGTCGTCGTCGTTCTCGCCGTCGGCGGCGGCCTCGGTCTCGAAGGCGCTGGTGGCGCCGGCGGTCAGGGCGAGCACGCCGGCCGAGCCCACGCCGATCCGGACCTCTTCCTCGCCGGCGTCGGTATTGGACACGTCGCCGACCAGCGAGCCGCCGGCCATGGTCAGGCCGGCGCCGTTGTTGACCGTCAGCACCTTGTTCTCGAAGAAGCGGTTTTCAAGGTAATAAACGCCCGACGCCAGCGTGAGGGTGTTGCCCGCGCCGGTGACGTCGATCTTGCCGTCGTTGCCGCCCTCGTGCACGAATCGTCCGGAGGACGAGCCGTTGATCGTGGTGTCGCGCTGAAGGTTGAACTGGGTGGCGGTGATGCTGACGTCGTCGGAGCCGGTGATATTGAAGTTGAGCGTGCCGGTCCCGGCGAAGGTGAAGGTGGCGGCGCTGTTGATGCTGCTGCCGCCGCCGCCGAGGCGGAGCGAATCGCCGCTGCTGTCGATCTGGTTGATGTTGACGTCGCCGCTGCCGAGCACGGACGCCGAGTCGTTGGCGTTCTCGGCGCCGAAGGACCGGTTGCCTCCGTTCTGCGTGAACGTGCCGTCAATCGTGATGGAATCGCCGTCGGCGATCCTGAGGGCGGGGCTCACCGCGATGACGTCCCGGGTGATCGTGAGGTTGTCCCGCCATAAAGACGGCCGGCTGGAGCCCAGATCAAGGACGCCGCCGCCGCCGATCACGCCCGTGCCCGCGTAGATGATGCCGTTGGCGTTCGCGTTTAAATCGCCGTCGCCTCCGACCTGGCCGTTGATGGTGTAGGTCCGATTGGCGGTCAACGACAAGGTGTTGCCCGCGGTCACGGTGACCAGGCCGCCGACATCGACGGTGAGGTCGTGACTGCCCAGGGACTTGGTTGACCCGGACTGGATGAGTTGCCCGCCATTCTGAACGGTGATGGTTCCGGTCCCCCCGACGTTGCCGTTCATGGCGCGGTTGAAGACGCCGTTGGCGCCGATGGTCATGTCGCCGAAGTTGAAGCCGGAGAAGGTGTCGAGTTGAAGGGTCTGCGTGCCGCTGGCGGAGGTGGCGCCGATGGTGACGCTGTCGATGTTGACGCCGGTGTTGGCGTCGACGGTGTAATCGCCGTCGAGGTTGATCTCAGCCGTTTCGCCGGCGGCGTTGGGCACGTCGGCGGGGCTCCAGTTGGCGGGATCGCTCCAGTCCCCGCCCGCGTTGTTGGTCCACGACGCGGCGTGAACGGCGGGAGCGAGGGCGAAGCCGAGCAGCAAGGCCGAAAGGGCCGACCACGGGTGGTGTGATGCGTGGTTCAACATATGAGAAAGCCTCCTTGGAAACATGATGTAAGAAGAGTGAAACGCGATGAGTCGCCGGCAAAGCCGTTTCAGCGGTTGGGGGAGCGGGCGTTGACCGATTCACGCTCGACCAGCGGATGGCCAACAAGACGGGTCGGGGAGGTCCGGCCAACGACGCCCGCCGAACACCCGGGTTTTTCCGTCAGACGGTGGATGGTCACACCCTGAATCATGCTCGACCAGGAACAGGACAATTGTAAATCAGAACTTGCAAAAATGAGCAACTATTGCTTAATATAACGTATCAACCCGGTGTGTCAATCGTCGTTTGATCATTTAAGGTCGATGTAATCCCCGTCGAAGGCTAGACTTCCGTAGCGTCCGAGATATTTATGACCGAGTCCCCTGCAAAAAGGCCGATGAGGCCGACATACATCTGGTTGGGCGAACCGTCTGAAGGCCTGGACGTGCGGCTGTTTCGAAGGTCGTTTTCCCTCGACCGGCCGGTCCGGTCCGCGACGCTGCGGCTGTATGCCGAGGCGCGCTACCTCGCCTACATCAACGGGACGCACCTGGGGCGGGGGCCGATTCTTCACCACCCCGATCGCCTGCCGACCGACACGCACGACCTGACGCGCCACCTGGCGGAGGGCCCGAACGTGCTGGCGATCGGTGTCCTGTCGTTCGGCTGTGCGTTGCACAATCACGTGCCCACCGGCCATCCCGGCCTCATGGGCGAATTGCGGATCGACCATGACCAGGGGCCGCCCACCGTCATCCGCACGGATGAACAGTGGCGGGTCACCGCCCGCACCGGCTGGCAAGGCGACGCGCCCCGCCGGGGCTGGGCGATCGGCTACGTCGAGGTCTTCGACGCGGCAGAGCACCCCCAAGGCTGGCGCGACGCCGGCTTCGACGACGCCGCGTGGGACCGGGCCGAAACGCACGACGGGCCGTTTCCCGACGACGCGTCGACGCACGTCTTCCCCTCGCCCCTGCCGCCGCTGCGGTACGCGTGGCGCAGCGGGCAAGGCGTCCTGAGCTTCAAGCAGGTCGATGCCCCGCCCCCGCCCGTCCGCCCCGACTATCGGCACGGCGAATACGGTGAACTGCTCTCGGCTCAGCCCTGGAACGAGCCCACGCGGGTGCGGCTCGACGAGGAGCCCGACGAGCGCGGCGGTTTCACGGTGGCGGGGCTGTCGCCCGACCACGGCGCAGCGATCGCGATCGACCTGGGCGCGGAATACACCGGGCAGATCCAACTGGTGGGCGAAGCGCAGACGCCGGGCACGATCGATCTCGGCTGGTCGGAGTATCTCGACGACGGCCGACCGCGGGTCCTTCAAAAGGGGACGAGCTACGTGGATCGCATCCGGGTGGGGCAAGGAGCGTTCGACTTCACCGCGATGCAGTACACCGCGGCGCGGTACCTGGCTGTGACCCTGCGCGGGTTTACCGGGTCGCTTCGGGTCGAGCGGCTGGGGATGCGAACCAGCGAGCCCGATCTGGACTGGTCCGGCCGATTCGAGAGCGGCGACGACGCCATCGATGGGGTCTTCAAGCTGGCGAAACGAAGCCAGGCCGTTGGCACGCAGGAAGGGCTGATGGACTGCCCGACCCGCGAGCAGGCGGCCTACGTCGGCGATGGGCACCCCGTCAGCAGGTGGATCGCCCTGCTCACCGGGGACGCCCGGCACTGGAAATACCTGGTGACCGAGCAGTTCCAGCGCCAGGCGGACAACGGCCTGATCCGATCCACGGTCTTCAGCGGGCGCAACGACACCCTGATCGACTACCCGCTGCTCGGCGTCATCGGCACGCGGGATTACCTGGACTACACCGGTGACACCGAAACCGTCGCCCCGCTGCTGCCGGCCTGCCACCGTGTGCTGGGGTGGTTCGATCGTCAGCTCGACGACCGGGGGCTGTTCGCCTGGGCCTGGCCGGGCCCGCCGACCTCACACCAATGGGAAAACCGCTACGACCCGACATGGCCGACCTTCGAGGGCGAGTTGAATCTGTTCATCGATCACCCGGGCATGGGCTGGCACAACACCGGGCTGGCGGGCATCGATCGGCGTGGGATCAACGCCGCGATCAACGCGCTGCTGGTGATGGCCCGTGAAGCGTTGGCCGACCTCGAGCAGGCGGCGGGTTCGCCCGCCCGGGCCACGCGCCTGCGGGAGCAGGCTCAGTTGCTCCGTGAGGCCTCGGCGTCGGCGTTTTTCGACGCCGACCGCGGCGTGTTCGTTGACGGCGAGTTGAACGGCCAGCGTCTTGAGCAAGTCTCGGAGCACACCAACACCTGGGCCGTGGCCGCCGGTTGGTGCGACGCCGCGACCGCCCGGGCCGCGATGACGAACGTGCTCGACCCGTCGCAGACGCGTGTGGCCCGTGGGGGGCCGTACTTCTGGTATTACATCTTCCCCGTGCTGGAACGGCTGGGGATGCAGACCCTGGGGCTGGAGCGGGTGCGCTCCTTGTGGGGGCCGATGCTGGCCGGCGGCGCCACGACGCTCTGGGAGACCTTCGCCGGCGACGAGCACGACAGCGCGTGCCATCCCTGGTCCGGCGCCCCGCTACAGTTCCTGCTCTCGGGGATCGCGGGCCTGCCGGACGGCGCCGGCCTCCACGACGCGGCGTCCCAACGCGAGGCCCCCATCGTGCTTCGACCAAGGCCCGACCTGCTGGACCGCGTCGACGCCCGGGTGGTGACCGCGGCGGGCCCCATCGAGATCGCCTGGCGCACCGACGCCGACCGACAGGTTCATTATCAGGGCCGGCTGCCCGACGGCTTGTCCGCCGTGCTGGTCACGCCGTTCCAATCACCCGACACGCCGCTGACCGGCACCTGGGAAACGACCCTCAACGCCCACGCTCTGGCGTCCTCGTGACGACCAGGCAAACCGTTTTCACGAACTTTCGCATCGATTTCATCTTCCGTTGATTCAGGAACGACACCATGACCAAGCTCTTCATGACATCACTGCTGTTGGGGACGCTGCTGACCGCACCCGGCTTCGCCGACGAGCCGAACCCGCAGGTCCGTATTGATCTCGACGCCTCGAACCTGATCGCCGAGCAGGACACCGGCGACCCGTCGGGCCTTGTCGATGAGCAGCACCGCATCATCGGCCCGCCCGCCGGTGAGCCGCAAACGACGTGGAGCATCCCGTCGCAGGAGATGAAGAACCTGCCCTTCAGCGTCCAACTCGACTTCAAGCAGGTCCGCAACGTCGCCACCCTCTGGCTCTACGACACCAACGGCCGCGGCGAGTTGGAGATCGCCGTCGGCCAGCCCGGGCAGTGGCGAACGATCACGACCTACGGCTGCGACGCCTACCGCAAGTGGGTCCCCATCCAGATCGACGCTTCCACCCGCTTCATCCGGTTGACCAAGCTCAGCCGGGGCGCGAACTTCTCCGAGGTCGCGGTCTACGAGTACACCCCCGAAGCTCACGCCGCGATGCTCGCGCGCAAGGAGGCCGAGGCCAAAGCCGAGGCCGAGCGCCAGGCCGCCCTCGAGAAAGCCCGCGAGGAAATGAAAAAGCGGCCGCTGGTCGACGTCGGCCCGCCCTTCGGCAAGCTCTACCTGATCGACGAGATCGACGTCGCCAGCAGCTCGGACGAGCATATGTTCGCCGAAAGCCCCGCCGGCGTCAGCCGCGTCGAAACCATCCTCGGCAAGCCGGCCCGCGTGCTCCAGAAAACCGACGGGGAAGCCGCCTACATCTCCTATCGCATCGGCCGATACAAACTGCTCGAGCCCGGCATGACCTACGTGCTCGAGGTGCAATACCCCGAGGACGCGCCCCGCACCGTCATTGTCATGAACGGCGGCAACGAAAGCGTCCGCGGTTTCCACACCGGCCGGACCTTCGGCGACGCCCTGCACCCCAAATACGTCAACAACCTCAACGAATCGCTCGACCTGCCGCTCTCGGGGCAACACGAGACATGGACCCAGATGTTCCGGCTCCACGACCGCACGCCCGACAAGCGTTTCATCCGCGGCTCCAAGACGCGCGAGCTGACCGCAGAGGATGGCTTCACCGTCACCATCGCTCAGTTCTCCGCCAAGAACATCCCGTTCTCACAAGGCGCGGCGGTGTCCCGCATCCGGCTGCTCGCCGTGCCCGAACCCGAGATCTACGACGCTCAAGTCCGCCTGCCCGAGGACCTGCCCCACCGGCGGCTGTTCTGGCGCGAAGAAATGGCCGACGGGGTGATCGGCAGCAAGAACCCCGAAGAGCGCGGCCTCGAAAATGATATCGACTGGTGGCGCTTCAAACGCGACCGCATGAAGTTCCTCGGCATGAACACCTACAGCAAGGACCTGCTCGAGTTCGGCGCCAACCAGCACTGGGACCCGACCGAATACGGCGGCAACGACTGGGTCTATCACAACTCAAGAATGAAGGGGTTCTGGGCGCAGATCGTCGAGGTCATGGGGGAGGCCGGTTTCGAAGTATTGCCCTATTACGAATACTCCGGCAGCAAGGGCAAAAACGGATTGGGCCCCCAGAAGCGGGCCCGGCCCCTGACGCGGGGCGACGCTTATTCCCATATCCGTTGGATCGAGTCGGCGCGGGCCGATCTGACCGACCCCGACACCTATGAAGACTTCAAGAAAATGCTCGACCTGACGGTCCTCCGGCACCAGCGCAAGGCCGACTTCGCCGGCGCCTGGATCCGCACCCGCGGCCAGATGCCGATCGGTTTCGGCGACGCCACACTTGAGCGCTTCGCCCGGGAGGCCAACCAGGGCAACATCGTCACGCGGCAACAACTCATCGACGATCCCACGCTGCTCGAACGGTACAAGGCGTGGTGGTACGAGAAGCGGCGGGATTTCTTCACCGCCATGCGCGATCACCTGCGCTCGAACGGCGTGGAGGACGCGGCCGTTATCTATACGCCGGTGGCCGGCGAGCCGGGCGTCCCCTTCCCCACGTTCGACCCCTGGATCGTCACCGACGACGTCGAGACGCTCCGCGACGTGCTCGGCCAGCCGCGTTATCTCAAGGGCAACGGCCCGATCGAGCCGTGGTCGCTGAGCGAAGTCGTGCAGAACCACCGTTACCTCGAAGCCCTGCTGGCCGATCGTCTTAACTGGGGCGGCTGGGAGCTCAACCACCGCACGCCGCCGCCCGACCCCCATCGCTACAAAGACACCGAAGGCGTCTTGATGACCATGGCGTTCAACCGCGCCTATACCGTCAAAGACCCCAAGGCCTTTGAAACCTTCCGCGGGCCCGCGGGCCTGGCCATCATCCGCCACTTCTCGCTCAACGAAAACATGATGTTCGATAAAGAGGACGAGGAGAAGCTGGGCTACTTCGTCGCCGACATGGAGCGGGCCGGCCCGTACTGCATGATGGCCGAAGCCCTCGCTATGGCCAACGGGGACCCGACCCACATCGGCTACCTCAGCGGAGGCAACTACGCGCGAGGCTTCCCGCATTACGTCCGCAGCTTCAACACCGCCTTCCTCGCCCTCCCCGCCCTGCCCAGCCGGCGTCTCGACGGCGTCGCGAACGACTCCGATATCGTCGTGCGTGCGATCGACACGCCCGATCAAGGCGTCTATTACGCCGTGATCAACACCGGCGTGCAGCCCAAGGACAACGTCGTGATCGAGCTCCCAGCCACGGGACAACTCATCGACGCGGCGACCGGCGATCCCGTTGACAGCCAAGCCGGGCGGCTGTCGCTTTCGATGCACCCGTTCCAACTCCGCGCATTCCACGCGCCATGACGTAAACTCATGACGTGGACGCCGCGTTACCCGCCAAGCTCCGGCTCGTCGCCCGGGACATCAAGCTCAGCCACACGGTCTTCGCGCTGCCGTTCGCGCTGCTCGCGATGGCCCTCGCCGCCGGCTCGGCCGGCCGCCTGCCGACCGTGACGCAGGTCGGGCTCATCCTCGCGTGCATGGTCTTCGCCCGCACCGTGGCGATGACCGTCAACCGCTGGGCCGACGCCCGCTTCGACGCGGCCAACCCCCGCACCGCCGGCCGCGCCCTGCCCAGCGGCCGGCTCACGCCCCGGTTCATGCTCGCCGTCGCCGCCGCGTCTGGCCTCGGCTTCGTCGCCGCCGCCGCCGGCTTCTACCTCGCCGACGCCAACCCCTGGCCGCTGGTCCTCTCACCCCTCGTCCTCGCGTACCTCGCCGGCTACAGCTTCACCAAACGCTTCACGTCGTTCTGCCACATCTACCTCGGCTCGGCGCTCGCCCTGAGCCCGCTCGCCGCCGCCATCGCCATCGAGCCGGCCTACCTCGCCCACCCCGCGCCATGGCTGCTGGCGGCCCTGGTCGCGGCGTGGGTCGCCGGGTTCGACATCATCTACGCCCTGCAGGACGTCGACGTCGACCGCGACGCGGGCCTGTTCTCCATGCCGTCGCGCCTCGGCCCCGGGCCCGCCCTGTGGATCAGCCGCGGCCTCCACGCCGCCGCAGCCGCCGCCGTCATCACGCTCGCCGTGGTCAGCCCCCAGCTCAACGCCCTCTTCGCCGCCGCCGCCGCCGTGACCGTCGCCCTGCTCGTCCTTGAGCACGCCCTGGTCTGGGGCAGCCGCCAGCGGCACCTGCACGTCGCGTTCTTCACCCTCAACGGCGTGATCAGCCTCCTCCTGGGCGCCGCCGGCATCGTCGACGCGGTCCTCAGGATCTGAAGCCCAGGGATTGCAATCCCTGGGCTCCGGGCTTATGAATCAGACCCCGTAGATCGGCTTGAGCTTGGACTCGAGGTGCCGCATCAGCGGGTCGGCCGACAGCGGCTTGCCGGTGACGTGCTCGCACAGTTCGGCGCTGCGGTAACGCATCGCGTGGGTGTGGATCTTCTCGGTCAGCCAGGTCCTCAGCGGCTTGAAATCGCCCTGCGCGAACTGCGCCTCGAGGCCGGGGAGGTCGGCCGACGCCTGCTCGAAAAACTGGGCGGCGTAGAGGTTGCCGAGGGTGTAGGTCGGGAAGTAGCCGAAGGCGCCCATCGACCAGTGGATGTCCTGCAGGCAGCCCCGCGCATCATCCGGGACGTCGAGGCCGAGGGTCTGCTGGTAAAGGTCGTTCCACGCCGCGGGGAGGCCGGCGGGGGTGAGTTCGCCCCTGATCAGCCGCCGCTCGAGCTCGAAGCGGATCATGATGTGCAGGTTGTAGGTGGCTTCGTCGGCCTCGACCCGGATCAGCGACGGCTGGACGCGGTTCATGCCGCGGTAGACCGCCGCCTGATCGAGCCCGGCCACGGCGTCGCCGAAGAAGCCGGCGAGCTTCGGGAAGCACCAACGCCAGAACGCCTCGCTGCGGCCGACCTGGTTCTCCCAGAGCCGGCTCTGGCTCTCGTGGATGCTCAACGACACCGGCTCGGACATGGGCAGCCCGACGCCGCGGTCGGGGGTGTTCTGCGCATAGATGGCGTGGCCGGTCTCGTGCATGGTCGAGCCCAGCGCATCGCCGAGCAGGTCGTCGTGGAACCGGGTGGTCATGCGCACGTCGGTCTGGTGCGCGCCGCCGCAGAACGGGTGGGTCGAACGGTCGAGCCGGCCGGCGTCGAAGTCGAACCCCAGCTCGCCGGCCACAAAGCGGACGAATTTTTCCTGCTGCTCCACCGGCAGCGTCAGCCGGTCCAGCACCGGCTCGGGCGCAACGCCCACGTCCATCAGCTCCGCGGTCAGCCGCGCCAGGCGCTCGCGCAGCGGCGTGAAGACCGCCTCCACCTGCGCTGCGGTGCACCCCGGCTCGTAGCCCTCGGCCAGCGCGTCCCACGGCTCGCCGTCGGAAGGATACCCGTACGCGTCGGCGATCCGGCGCTGCAGGTCGATCGTCTTTTCCAGCCACGGCCGGAACCGCTCGAAGTCGCTGGCCTGGCGCGCCTCGGCCCACGCCGCCTTGCTCATGCTCGCGGTGCGGGCCTGCTCCGCAACCAGTTCCGCGGGGAGTTTGGTCGAGCGGTCGTAATCCCGCCGCAGCTCGCGCACGTTCACCGCTTCCTCGCTCAGCGGGTCATCAAACCCCTGGTCTTCGCAGGCCGACAGCCAGTCGCCGACCCGCGGGTCGGTCGACATCTCGTGGGTCATCCGCGCGAGCTGGGCGAGCTGCTCGGCGCGATAGGCGACCCCCTTAGGGGGCATGAGCACCTCCTGGTCCCATCCCAGGACCACGGCGGCGCCGCCGAGCAGGCCCACTTCTTTCATGTGCGCGGTCAACGACGCGTAAGGCGGATCGTTCGATTTCATGGGCGGTGAGGATAGCAGAGCCGACCCCCCGCCGCCGGGCGCAAAACGCGTGGGGGCGCTACAATCGGCGTGATGTCGCGACCGCTTCAGGAAGACGGGCGCCTCCACGGGGTGCTGGTGGGCTGCCGCCGGGAGGACGGGCGCTGGCTGATGATCCGCCGCAGCGCGCACGTGGCGGCGCCGGGCATGGTGGCGTTCCCCGGCGGCGCGGTCGAGCCCGGCGAGGACATGGCCGCCGCCGCGATGCGCGAGTTCCGCGAGGAGCTGGGCGCCGAGGCGGCGCTGCTCGGGCTGGTCTGGCATTTCGTGTGCGACGACCGGCCGCTCACCCTGTGGGGTTACCTGGGCCGGCTGGCCACCGACGCGTTCGACCCGGACCCGGCCGAGGTGTCGGAGGTGCTCTGGCTCAACGCGGAGGAAGCAGCGGCCCACCCGGACGTGCTGGTGAACTCGGACAAGTTCATCGCGGCGCTGGAGGCGGCGCACCGTTTCTGAAACCATCGGAACCCCCCATACGCATGCGGGGCTGAGGCGCCGCGAAACGCATCCGTTTTCAGTGGGAGTCGTATGGCACACGCGCCCGGCGCGGCCGCGTCGCTCAAGCGGAGCATTCGCCTGATCGCTTTTCGCGTTTATTCGCTGTCGATAAAACCCTCACACGCCGACGGCGTCGGCGGCGAGGGTCTTGCCGACGCAGCGGAGGTCTTCGCAGGCCTCCTTGACGCGGTCGGCCATGGCGGCCTCGGCGGCCTTGAGGTAGACGCGCGGGTCGTACTTCTTCTTGTTGCCGACCTCGCCGTCGACCTTGAGCACCTCGTCGTAGCTCTTGAGCATATGGTCGGCGATGGGCCGGGTGAAGGCGTACTGGCAGTCGGTGTCGACGTTCATCTTGACGACGCCGTAGTCGAGGGTCTCGTGGATCTCGTGCTTCTCGGAGCCGGACCCGCCGTGGAAGACGAGCCAGAAGTAAGCGTCGTCGCCGAACTTGGCCTTGATGGCGTCCTGGCCCTGCTTGAGGATCTCGGGGCGGAGCTTGACGGCGCCGGGCTTGTAGGAGCCGTGGACGTTGCCGAAGGTGGCGGCGAACATGTAGCGGCCGCCCTGGACCTCGCTGAGCCGTTCGTAGACGTAGACCATGTCCTCGGGCGTGGTGTAGAGTTGCTCGTCGGGGGTGTCTTCGGAGCCGGCGGCGCCGTCCTCCTCCCCGCCGACCACGCCGGCCTCGACCTCGAGGATCTGGCCGATCTTCGCCATCCGCTCCAGCAGCGGCACGGCCAGGTCCATGTTCTCCTTGATCGGCAGGATCGACGCGTCGAGCATGTGCGACGAATACAACGGCAGCTTGCCCTCGGCCACGCGGCGCTCCGATTCTTCGATCAGCGGGACGAGAAAGTCATCGACGTTGCCGGGCTGGCAGTGGTCGGTGTGGATGGCGACGTTGATGTCGAGCTTGGCCGCGACGCGGTGGATGTGCTCGGCGATGGAGATGGCGCCCATCACCATGTCGCCGTTGACCTGCCCGGAGGCGAACTTGCCCCCGCCGGTGGAGACCTGGATGATCCCGTCGCTCTTGAGCTCGGCGAACCCCTTGAGGGCGGCGTTGGCGGTAATCATCGAGGTGACGTTGATGGCCGGGTAGGCGAACCGGTGCTGGTAGGCGTTGTCCAGCATCTTGCAGTAGGTCTGATAATCGGCAACCGGCATGGGCCATCTCCTCGAAGTTGGGTGTAGGGTTTAAGGGTTCAGGGTGTGGGGGCCGACAGTCGCGGCGGGGCGAAAGTATAGGGCAATCCCAATAAAAAGACAAAATAGTCTATTGATATGTGGGGATCGAACGGGCGGTTGAGCGTCGGGCCTGATTCAGCCGCCCATCCGGGCGACGCGGCGGTAGTGGTCGCGGAAGAACAGCGTCCAGCGCAGCCGGTCCGCGATCTTCAGGTCCGGGTCCTCTTTGTACCGCTGGCGGAAGCCGCCCACGAACTTCTTGAGCGCCCCAGCCGCCTCGCCGTGGCGGGGGTGTTCCGCGTCGGCGAGGTACGCCGCCCAGTTAGCGGCCAGGTCCTCGTCCGGCCAGGGCACGACCAGGTCCTCGGGCATCGCGTCGAACAGCGCGATCATCTCCGCCTTATCGGGGTGATCGTCGGGCGTGCGGATGATCGCCTCCCAGGCGGCGACGAGGTCGTCGTGCACATCGATCGCCATCGCGTGCGACACCGGGGCGACCAGCGAGAAGAAGCTCGGCATGCCGTCGGGGAAGGGGCGGGCCTCGGCGTAGGGTTCGATCTGCGGGTCCGCCCACGTCTCGCGGTTGGCGGGGGTGTAAACATCCGGGCGGATCGGCTGACGGCGGAGCTCGAAGCGGATCGGCCCGCCGGGCGTGTGGAGTCTTTTCTGCCAGAGCTGCTGGGCCTGGTCGGACAGGGTCCAGGCGATGAACTGCTCGGCCAGTTCTCGGCGGGGGGCGCCGCGGAGCAGCGAGATCGGGTCGGCGGTGGTGGCGGTCATGGCCTGAGGATCGACGTAACCGACACGGTCGCCGCCGATCGCGCCGGCCTGGAACCGGCCGTAGAAGTCGATGCACATGCCGGCGGCCGCCTCGCCGGCGGAGACGTCGACCGGGACCTTGCTGGCGCTGCTGGTGAAGTAGCGGGTGTTCGCGAAGATCCGCCGCAACAGCCGCCACCCCCCCTGCCAGCCCTCCCGGCGGAGGATGGTGTTGTACGTCGCCGCGATCGACCCGGACTTGCCCGGGTCGGCCAGCGCGACCCAGCGGAGGTAGCGGGGGTCGGTCAGGTCGCGCCAGGTCGCGGGCTCGGGCAGGCCGAGCATCTCGACAATGTCACGGTTGTAGATGATGCCGAAGCTGGAGAGGGCCGTGCCGACCCAGAAAAGATCGGGGTGGTAGGTGAGTTCGCCGCCGATCGTCGGGGAAGGCAGCGCGGCGGTGAGGACGGCCGGTTCAATCTCTGTCGGGACACTGGCGCTGACCTGATAGGAAGGTTTGATCTGGATTTCCAAACCCGAGGAATCAGCCGCGTCCTCTGGATTCGATTGTCGGACGACCTGCAGTTCGCAAGGCCGAGTATTGTGGGTGGATGGATTCTTAACCGTTACAAGAATCGTTGCCTCACGAGGTTTCTTCTCTGATGGAGGGGTGATTTTGACCGCGCCGAGTCGACTGTTCTCTTCTGACCCGGATGAAGGCTGACGTGTCACGTGGACCTTCCCGTCATCGCCTGCTTTGATCTCGAAGACGAGCGGAGATGGTTTGTCTTCCGTGTTGGAGGATGTTTCCGAGACCTCCAGAACTTCATTAACAGAATGGCCTTCCGCGGCTTTCAGATCGATCCTCAGACTGAATTGGCTAAGCGGCGAGAGTTGACGCCCCACCGTCACATGGCCCGCCTCATTTCTGGACCATCGCAGATCGATCTGAGGACCCCGAGCAAGTTGGTTGTGTTCGTACTCGCCGCCGCCGAAGAACAGGTCGGCGCCGACGCCCTCGTCCTCCAGGCCGTTGCGGGCGACCTGGTCGAACTGGCTGAGCACCTGGCGGCGGAGGTCGCTGGTCCCGCCGGAGGCCCGCCAGTCGAACACGACCGGGGCCAGGCCCTGGGACCGGCGCCATTCGTTGAAGCCGTGGGCGAATTCGTAGCGGATCTGCTCGTTGTGCGGGGTGTAGATGATGAGGGTCTCGCCGCCGGCCTCGGGGGCGTCGTCGGTCGAACTCGAGGCCGGACGCACGACAAACGGCACGCCGACCACGATCACCAGCAGCGTCACGATCACGATCTTGGACCAGTGCTCTCTCACCACGGGATAGCATAGCCGCTGCCCGGGAGCCGGGCATGGCCAAGAAGTGTTGAAGTCTGGTGAGCGGGCTTATCATGGGGGGATGGCCGAGAAGCCGCGGGACTACCGGATCGCTCAGCTGCTCCAGCACCGCAAGGCGAAGGAGCGGGACCAGTCCCTGTCGTTCCTGCCCGATCTGTTTAAGCGGGAGGTGCGCAAGCCCCACCAGCAATTGGCGGCGCTGGTCGGGCTGTGGGAGCAGCTGGTGCCGACGGAACTGGCGGCGCACACCCGGCTGGAAAGCCTGCAGCGGGGGGTGCTGCGGGTGTCGGTGGACACCAGCTCCCGCCTGTACGAACTGGACCGGCTGCTGCGCAGCGGGCTCGAGCGCGAGTTGGTGACCCGCCACGCGGGCCCGGCGTTCCGGCGCGTGCGGCTGCAGGTCGACCCCGGGTTCACGCGCGATGAAGCGTAGCGGCCGGGCTTGCCCGGCCGACCCCATGCCGCGATCACGGCGTCATCGGCCAGATCATCGGCGCCAGGGTGATGGTGACCGCCATCACCAGAAAGTTAAGCGGCGCCCCGACGCGGACGAAGTCGCCGAAGCGGTAGCCGCCCACCCCGTACACCATGAGGTTGGTCTGGTAGGCGGTGGGGGTGGCGAAGCTGGCGGCGGCGGTCATCATCAACGCGATCGTGAACGGCATGAAGTCGTAGCCCTGCGCGGCGGCGGCGGCGCGGGCGATGGGGAACATCAGGCCGACGGTGCCGATCGGGCCGATGAGCGAGGTGAAGACCATCGCGACGAGGTAGATCGCGGCGAGCAGAGCCCGGGGCCCGAAGGGCTCGGCGACGCCGACGATCGCCCGGGCCGCGCCCGCCGCGGCGCCGGTGGAGTCGAGGGCCACGCCCAGCCCCAACGCGGCGCCCATGGTCAGCAGCACGTTCCAGCGGATGCTCGTGCGGGCCTCGCCCATGGTGCAGCAACGCGTCAGGATCATGAGCCCGGCCGCAAGCAGCGCGGCGTTGACCAGGGGCAGCGGCGTCAGCGTCGCCGCCAGCACCATCGCCGCGAGGATCGCCAGCGCCAGCCAGGCCTTGTTGTGACGGGTCGGCTGAGAGTCCTCGACCGTGGACACCAGGTAAAAGTCGCGGTTGTTGCGGAACCGCTCGGTCCAGTTGGGATGGGCTTCGAGCAGCAGCGTGTCGCCGGGCTTGAGCACGATGTCGCCGACCTTCTGCTGCAGGTGCTCGCCGCCGCGGTGCACGGCGATGACCGCGGCGTTGTAGCGGGTCCGGAAGCGGCCGTCGCGGATGGTCTGGCGCACGATGGGGCAGGCGTCGCTGACCACGGCCTCGACCAGCCGCCGGTTCACGCCGGCCGCGTCGAGCTTGAACACCTGGTCAGTGGCAGGCGCCAACCCGCGGATTTTCTGCAGGTCCACGACCGAGTCGACCACGCCCACGAAGATCAGCCGGTCGCCGCCGTGAAGCGGGAACTCGGGGCCGACCGCGACCATCCGCTCGCCTTGGCGCTCGACCTCCATGAGGTAAGCGCCGGGCAGGTGGCGCAGGCCGGCCTGCTCGATGGTCTTGCCGTCGATCGGGCTTTCGGATTCAACGATCATCTCGACGGTGTACTGCCGCAGGTCGCCCGCTTCGTCCCGCACGCCCGCGCGGTCCGGCAGCAGCCAGCGCGAGACGACCAGGAGGTACGCCAAGCCCGCCAGCGCCGCGGGGACGCCCACCGCGGTGATGGTGAACATGCCCAGCGGCTGAGACATGAAGAAGCCCGGGTCGTCCTCCGCCGCACGCACCATGCCGTCCACGAACAGGTTCGTCGCGGTGCCGATGAGGGTGCACGACCCGCCCATGATCGCGGCGTAGCTCAGCGGGATCAGCAGTTTGGAGGAGTTGATCCCCGCCTTACGCGACCAGTCGGTCACCACGGGGATGAACATCGCCACGATCGGCGTGTTGTTCAGGAACGCGCTGAGCCCAGCAACCGGGAGCATCAGCCGCACCTGGGCCCCCAGGACACTCCGCGGCCGGCCCAGCAGGGGCCGCGTGATCAGATCCATCGCCCCGGTCTGGCGCAGGCCCTCGGCCACGACGAACAGCACGCCGATGGTGATCAGCGACACGTTGCCGAAGCTCGCCAGCACCGCCGGCGGAGAGGGAAACCGGTCCGACGCCAGGCTCAGCGACATCAGCAGCGTCACCGCGCCCAGCAGCACGGTGTCCGGGCCGGCCAGGCTCCGCACCATGGCGTACGCCGCCAGCAGCACGACCCCGATCGTCAACCAGGCTTCCCACGTCATGAAGGCGTCCCGCAGCCAAGAAGGTTCCGGCCACGAACACAACCCGCGGCGGTGAAACGGTATTGTATCGGGATGAGCACCACCCGATTATCGATCGCCCCCGCCGCCCTCGCCGCCTGCCTGCTGAGCCTGGCCGCCTGCCAGCCCGCGATGAAGCCCCCGCCCCCGGGCGGCGCCGGGGCGGCCGACTCAGCCAGCGCCGATGCGCCGCCCAGCGCTATCCAGCACAAGCCCCTGACCGACCCCGTCACCGCCAAGGAACTTGTCCCCGCCAAGGACATCCAGGCCAAGGTCGCGTACACCCAAGGCAAAGATCACGGCAAGAGTTTCGCGTACAGCGTGAAGAAAACCCAGGACGGCTGGGTCCGCACCATCGCCGACCACAGCGTGGTCTATCTCAAGCTCCACGACGACGGCTCGATCGTGGTGACGCGCGAGGACGACCTGGTCGAGAAGGTGACCGTCACTTATGACCCGTACGTGGTGGTCGTTCCCGCGAAGCTGGCGAAGACCATGAAGGTCGCTGGCGAGGCGAAGACGCAGGTGGTCACGATCAGCGACGGGTCGCCCCGGGGCTCGGGCACGACCACGTACTCGATCACCAGCGCGTGGCAGGCCGACGTCAAGTGCGCCGACGGCTCGGTGTTTGACGCCCACATGATCCGGGACGAACGGGAGATGAAGCTCGACATCGCCACCGTGAAGATCACGATCGATTCGGCTTTCGCCAAGGGCCAGGGGCTGGTGGCCGAAACGGTCTGGAAGCAGCAGACCGCGCTGGGGCTGTTCGGCAGCCACGACCAGTGGCAGTTCACGCGGGCCAGCGGGGGCTCCGATAAGTAACGCTGCGCTCAAGACCGGTTAATGTGGAAAGCGGATCGGCTCGATAGCTAAGGCGTGGAGCGCGATTGCGCGGGAGACGCCTTATGCCGCAGCAGATGATTCGGTTGATCTGCCCGAACTTGAAATGCCGGAAAGTGCTGTCGGTGCCGTCTCATGCACGGGGGAAAAACGTGCGCTGCCGCAACTGCGGCATGCGGGTGGAGGTGCCTCCGGCGTCCGCCACGCCGCGGCCCGCCGCCGACGCGGAAGCCTCCACGCCCGCCACCCCCGCCACGCCCGATCTGTAAGGTCCGGCGCCCCGGGACGCCAACAAGAATCAGCGGTCGTCGTCCTCGTCCAGGATCTGGATCTCGTCGAGATCGTTTTCCTGCTCGGCGTCGGCCATGGCCTCCAACGCCGCGATCGGGTCGTCCAGGTCCACGGTCGGGGAATGCGCCTCGGCCTCGACCTCTTCGGGCAACTCGCCGTCGTCGGTGCTGAGGACCGATCCGGGCATCGCCGGGGAGGGCGCCCCGTCCGAGGAGCCGTTGAGCATCGTGCGGACCGGCTCGATGTGGCTCGGCTCGCCGTCCACGACCAGCGTGAACACCACCGGCCCCACGACCACCTCGTCCCCCGCCGCCAGGACCGCCTCCTGGACCCGGGCGTCGTTGTGGAACGTGCCGTTGCTCGACCCCATGTCCCGCAGCTTGATCTCCCCCGAATCGAGCCGGATTTCGCAGTGCTGACGCGATACGCTCGACAGCGGAATCCGCAGATCGCACGTGTTCTTCCGGCCGATAACCAGACGATCACCGTTGATCGGGAAGTCCCGTCGCGTACCATCAGACTTGAACATCACGAGCGAGACGTCCATTACGATGCGTCAACCAACTCCTCAATGCGGTGATGACCGCCCAGCCGACCCGCCTCGAAACGTTGCGGCGGCTCTCCCTGTGCTGGCGGCCGAAACTGATTTACCAAGTAGAAAGTCTAACCCCGATTTTACACCCCTTCAACCCGCAGAGAACCGCGATTTACCCCAATTCGCGACCGATGCGGGCATCCACGGCCTCTATCTTCACATCCCCTTCTGTTTCCATAAATGCCACTATTGCGATTTCTACAGCATCGTCGACCAGGCGCCCCACCAGGATGGGCGGCAGGACGCCTTTATCCATGCACTCATCGGCGAAATCCGAGGCCGCGCCCAGTTCAACAACTTCAGACCTCGCACCCTTTTTATCGGCGGCGGAACGCCCACGCTCCTCCGCGCCGACCTCTGGAAACGGCTCCTCGGCGCCCTGCGGGCCGTCGGCTGGCTCGACCATATCCGGGAGTTCACGGTCGAGGCCAACCCCGAGACCGTCACGCCCGACCTGCTGCGGCTGCTGGCCGGTCACGGCGTCAATCGGCTCTCCATCGGGGCCCAGTCGTTCCAGCCCGACCTGCTGCGGACCCTCGAACGCTGGCACGACCCCGCCAACGTGCCTCGGGCGGTGGAGACGGCGCGCGACGCGGGCGTCGCCAACATCAACCTCGACCTCATCTTCGCGATCCCCGGCCAAACCGCAGAAGACCTCGAGCGCGACCTGGACGCCGCCCTGGCTTGCGGCCCCACGCACCTCTCCTGCTATTCCCTGATCTTTGAGCCCCAGACCGCCCTGGCCCGCAAGCGGGACCTCGGCCGCATCCAGCCGGCCGACGAAGCCCTCGAGCGTGACCAGTACCGCCGGGTTATCCGCCGCCTTGCCGGAGAAGGGTTCGAGCACTACGAGATCAGCAACTGGGCCCGCCCCGGCCGCCGCTGCGAACATAACCTCACCTACTGGCTCAACCGCAACTACCTGGGGCTGGGACCGTCGGCGTCGTCCCATATCGATGGCCGCCGCTGGAAGAACGCCGCCCGGCTGGGCGACTACATCGCCGGGTCGCCGGACCCGCCCACGGAGGACCACGAGCAACTCAGCCCCGATGCGTCCTTCGGCGAGCAGCTCATGCTCCGCCTGCGGCTCATCGACGGCGCCCCCCTCGACTGGCTCGAGCCCCGGCTGGACCCGCGGCGGCGGGCCGAGGTCGACCGGTTCCTGACCCAGGGCCTGCTGGACCGCACCGACACCCACCTTCGTCTGAGCGAGACCGGGCTCTTCGTCGCCGACGCCCTGATCGCCCGGTTGCTCTGACCGGCCGCCGGCGACCGCCACCCACGGTTTGGAACCGAACCTTCGCCGGGGCTCAAATCCGGCTTGGGCTGAGTAAGGAACGCTTCAGGTCGGTTGAGCACGCGCTACCGCCGACGTTTGCGCGACCCCCCGCCGCCGCGTTTTTCGCGGCGTTCCCGGGCCTCCATCGCCCGGCGTTGCTTGCGGGTCATCGCCTGGCCGCGATCGCGGCTGCCGGCCGCTTCCGCGGCGCGGAGGTCTTCGCGCTGCACCGCGGTGCCCTGCTCAGCGGCCGCCGCGGCAGCGGCCTGTTGCGGCGCGCCGCGCACCGCCGACTCGGCCTCGGCGTGCTGCGCGGTCTGCTGATCCCCGTAGGCGCTGCGCAGCTGGACGTTGGGCGTCAGCCGGGCGCGGAAGATCAGGTCGGTCGTCCGGTCCCGCAGGCCCTGCTGCATCTCCTGGAACTGGCGGGCGCCCTCGCGCTTGTACTCGATCCGCGGGTCCCGCTCGGCGTAGCCGCGCAGCCCGACCGAGTCCTTGAGCTGGTCCATCGAGTAAAGATGGTCCTTCCACGTCTGGTCGAGGATCTGAAGGAGGACGAACCGTTCGAGCTGGCCCAATTCCGACCGCATCGCCGCCCGGCCCTGTTTCCAGACCAGGGCCTCGGCGTCGTCGGCTTGATTCAATTCGTCCTGATCCATCGGCGCCCCGAAACGCTGGGCGAACCACGCGTTGAGCCCGGCGAGGTCGCCGTCGTGTTCCGCCGCTTTGGCCTTCACCTGCTCCACGAGCTTGCCGTCTTCCTTCAGCCAGGCTTCGGCCTCGTTGGTGAACAGCTCAAACAGGTCCTGGCCGCTCTTGTTGGCCAGGTCTTCGGCGGTCCAGCCCAGTTCATACCGCTGGTTCGCAAAGTCCAGCAGCCGCTGCGTCGCCCACTGCTGGTCCTGCTGGGCGCCCTGGAACACCAGCTCCAGGTTGAACTCGACCGGGTACTGAATCTCACGCCGGCGATACGCGTCCCGCGCTTCGGCCAGGATCTGGTCCACCACCTGCTGGGGCTCGAGCTCGGCGAGCTTCTCCGGCTCCAGCGACAGCCCGAACTTGTTCTCCGCCCACATCCCTAACTCCCGCTCCGCATAATGCGGCTCGAGGTATTTCATCACCGGCGAAAGGTCTTTCTTGTCGATCTGCTCGTGGGCGGCGTCGACCAGGAGCGTCGCCACCTCGTCGACGTTCATCTCGCGCAGCCGGTTCATCTTGAGGTCGACGTCGAACCGCGACATCGCCCACCCGCGCAACCCCTGCAGGTCCCAGTCCTCCACGGGGATGTCGTTGGACATGTATTCGCCGAGCGTGACGTCGATAACCTGCTGCACCTCGACGCGGGCGGCCTTGCGGATCGCCTCCTGCAGCTCTTCGAGATCGTCGAGGTGCAGACGCCCCGGCTCGATGCTCACATCGAGGGTCTGCCGGCACCACTCGGCGACCTGCGTCTTGACGTAGTCCTTGTCCAGGTACGTGCCGACCGCGTCGACGACGGCGTCCTCGATGTATTCGAAGATCAGCTCATCGATCTCCTTGCCTTCGAGCACGTTCTGGCGGATACCGTAGAACGAGCCGCGCTGGTGCTCCATGACTTCGTCGTATTCAAGGAGGGCCTTGCGGATCTCGTAGTTGCGTTCTTCGACCTTGCGTTGGGCGCGTTCGACGCTCTTGGTGACCCAGCGGTGCTCGATGGCGTCGCCTTCTTTCATGCCC
>JANQFR010000059.1 GCA_028277745.1 Phycisphaeraceae bacterium | reverse complement strand
GTCGCCTCCACCGCGTCCGCCTCTGGGTCACCGCCAAGCTGCTGATCAACGCCGCACGCATCAGACTGATCCATGCATAAGGTCCGCGCATGCGGGGCTCCGGCGCTGTCGATGTGACGCTTTGTAACGAAGCCCGGGGATTGCAATCCCCGGGCTTCCGCGAAAAAAGCGTCAAGCCCGCGGACCGTGGACGATCCGCGGGCCTGGGCTTCAGGAGATCCGGCGGCGACGCGACGCAAGCATGCCCAACGTACCGGCGGCAAACAGCGCCGGCGCCGTGGGGGTCGGGACCACGTTGAAGTCGAGCTGACCGATGAGGGCGACCGAATCGTCATCGCCGTTGTTGATTAACTCCAGCCGGCCGATCGGGCCGAGCGCGGAGAAGTCGTGGAAGAGCTGATTCAGGGCGTCGGCGTCGTTGAACCCGATGTTCCCGAAGCCGATGGCCGCCAGCAGCGTGTCATCGGGCGCGAACGCCTTAATCTCCACGTCGGCGACGCCGAAGGTCCCGCCCCGGGGGACGGTTTCGCCGTTGCTGCCGCGGGCCCAGACGGTCAGGTCGATGATGGGCTTGTCGAACGTCACCTCAGCGGTGAAGGCGCCCTGAAAGCCCCAGGCGCGGTTGCTGTTGAAGTAGAACGGCCCGGACTGGAAGAACTGCACGCGGCCGGGGTCCTGGAAATTCGCGCCCCCCTCTGAAGCCGCCTGATCCCCGGGGGTCTGGCCGGCGAAGTTGATGGTGACCGCTCCCGCCGGCGCGGCGGGCGCGGCGACGATGAAACCCAACAGGGTCAATGACATCAGTCTGCGCATGAGTCGCACGCCTCCCTCGATAAGAAACATGGAGGTCCCCTGCAACGCTGCAAGGCCAACCCCTCCATCCTTCAAATGTCCATGAGGCGGAGAATGCTTGCAGGGAGTCGAAAGAATGATCACAAGAGGCCGAGGCGCCTCAGCGACTCGGCTGGTACACGGCGATGCGGGCGCCGTAGACGTCGACGACCTTGCCGCCCGCGTCGATGGCGCCGCGGGTCTGGGCGACGTGGCGGAGCCAACTCCGCTTCACGTCCGCGTCGGGCTCGATGGCCTGCTCCATCCCGGGCGGCAGGCCCCAGCGGACCATGCCGTCCTGGGTGTACAGCACCAGCCGGACCCGGCCCCGCGCATCGCGGTGGCTCACGTCGTACCTCAGGATCTGGTCCGCGTACGGCTCACCCGCCAGGGTCTGCACCAGCGCCAGGCCGGCGTAGACGTCCTCCGACAACCACGCCTCGCCCGCGGCCGGCGTCCGCTCGCTAACTCCCGAGATCACCGGCAGGCCCACCCGTGCGACCTGGTGCTGCAGGTACAGGCCCGGCAGCACCACGCCCGCCGCGTCGGTCAGCCGGTAGCCGTCCCGGGTCGCCACCAGCGCGACCGGTCGGCGGTAATCCGCTTCGACCAGGACCCGCCCGTCCGCCTGGCGGCGGACCTGCCGCACCCGCTCGACCCACGGGTCCTGCTCCAGCGCCATCACGGCGATCCGCAGGCTCCGGCCGTTCATCGGGTCGGGGCTGATCCGGGACGCCGCGGTCAGCCGCACCTGCTCCTGCACGCCCCGGCCCATCCACACGGGGGCGTCGGCCAGCTCCACATGCTCGGCGGTCACCGCGCCGCCGTGCGCCGAAGCCGCATAGTCCAATAATGCGCGCTCGCCATAACGCCAGCCCAGGACCGCGCCGACCACCACGGCGACGCCGGCCAGCAGCTTCACCCCCACCATGGTCCGCTGCGGGTCCCAGTCGTAGCGGCCCTTGCCGGTCTTGCCCCGCTTGTTGGACCCCCGTTTACGTTTCGATGTCGCCTGAGGCTTGAGAAACCAACCCATGCCCCTAACCATCGGCCAACCCCGCCGCTCCCCGCCACTCGCCGGTTAGCCCCGGGCTTCGCTCGGGGTGGTCGCGGAAGCCCCCGGGCGGAGCCCGGGGCTAACGGAACCATCCGCATTCCCGCCGTCCAGACCCAACTCCATCAGCCGCTGCACCAGCGCCTCCCACCCGATCCCCGCCGCCGCCGCCGCCTTGGGCACCAGCGAGTGCGTGGTGAACCCCGGAATGGTGTTCACTTCCAGGACCCACGGCCGGCCCTCGCGGTCGACCATCAGGTCCACCCGGCTCAGGTGCCGACAACCCAGCAGCCGATGGGTCGTGAGCGCTGTTCGCTCCAGCTCGACCTTCGCCGTGGCCGACATCGGCAGATCGAAGAGGTACTGCGTGTCCTCCCGGGTGTATTTGGCTTCGTAATCGTAAAACCCCTCGGCGGGCACGACCTGAACCGCGGGCAGGGCCTGGTCTTGCTCCGGGCGGGCGGGGTCGCCGAGGATGCCGACGGTCAGCTCGAGGCCGTCGATGAACCGCTCGACCATGACTCGGCCGCGGGTGGGGGCGAGCCGGTCGACGGCGGCCTGGGCGTCGGTGCGGGAGCCGCAGATGAACACGTCGATGCTGCTGCCCTCTTTGACGGGCTTGACCACGAGCGGGCCGTCCATCGACACCCGGCCCTCGGGTCCCACCAGCTCCCAGGGGGGCGTGGCGAGGCCGGCGTCCTCGAGCCGGCGCTTGGTCGCCGCCTTGTCCATGCAGAGGGCCGCCGCTTCGGGGCCGCAGCCCATGTAGGGCAGCCCGCGGGCCTCGAGGATGGCCTGCAGGGCGCCGCCCTCGCCCCACGCCCCGTGCATGGCGGGGAAGATCACCTCACCGCCCCATTCGACGAACTCCTCCAGCGCCGACAGGTCGTCGGGCAGCACGTCGCGCTGCCGGACGTCGTGGCCCAGCGCCACCAGCGCCGCCTCGACCTGTTCGCCGCTGATCAGGCTGATCGTCCGCTCCCGGTCGGGCCCGCCGGCCAACACCATGACTTTCCGTGGCTGCATCAGAGGTCCTGGGAGAGTTGCAAACGGCGAACGGCGAGCGGCGAACTATCCATTTCGATCGGTTATCGTACCGCGCGGGTCCCATTTTTCGTCCACCCTCCCCAGTTCGCCGCTCACCGTTCGCAACTCGCAGTTCCCTTCACGCTGTGGCGAGCAGAACGACGAACATGAATATCCAGACGATGTCGAGGAAGTGCCAGTACATCGTGATCATCGTGACCGGGTTGTGAGATTCGTGGTCGTAGCGGCCGCGGTAGGCGTTTCGGTTGACGATGATCAGGGGGATGACGCCGCCGAGGACGTGGAGGGCGTGGATGATGATCAGGGCGACGATCAGGCCGACGAGGGCGAAGGCGGGGTCGGAGGCGGTGGGGGGCGTGTCGGGGAGCGCCGCGACGTGCTCGCGCAGCAGCAGGACGAGGCTGGGGACCTGGACCAGGACAAAAAGGACGGCCAGCACGCTGGTCGCGGTGAGCCAGCGGCGGAAGTCGCGTTGGCGTTCGCGTTTGACGCCCTGGTGGGCGAGGTGGATGGTGAGGCTGGACGCGAGGATGACGGCGGTGGAGAGCCACAGCAGGACCGGCATGTGGATCGGGGGGACGTCGGGGGTCACGGTGACCCAGTCGCCCTGATCGTTGAGGATGGTCCTGGTGCGGTGGAGGCTCCAGTTGATCAGGCCGTAGCCGACCATGGAGGCGGCGAAGAGAACGGCCAGCGACGCCAGGAACAGCCGCATGCCCAACAGCCCGGCGCGGGGCTGGATCGGGGGCACGTGCCGGCGGTCGGGGACGCCGAGCCGGGCTTCGAGCTCATCGCGGGAGTAAGAATGAACCATGTTTTAGATGGCAGATGTTAGATGGAAGATGGCAGATGGAAAGCATCACACCGCTTTTTTCCATCTGCCATCTGCCATCTCACATCTGCCATTCCCCTTCATCCGCCGGCGGCGTCGGAGGAGATCACGGGCTGCTCGAACTGGTCCTGGTAGGCGGCGGTGTCGATCAGGGAAAAGCCGATGAACAGGCTGACGAACACCAGGCTCGCGATCAGGATGACCGCGTTGAACGGCGCGTCGTACCGCAGGTGCATGAAGTAAAGCCCGACGAACGCCGCCTTCACCACGGCGACCGCCAGCGCGACCCAGATGTTCAGCCCGCCCAGGTCGATCCAGGTGACCGCGACGGTGATGAACGTGAGGATCAGCAGCACCGCCAGCACGGCGGCGAGCTGCCAGATCGGCGAAACGTGGTGTTCGTGTTCGAAGTGAACGCTCATGGTCGATTCCTCCGGGGCGGGGCCCGCGGCGTGTCAGGGTCAGTGGATGAGGTACAACAGGGGGAACAGGAAGATCCAGATCAGGTCGACCAGGTGCCAGTAGAGGCCGACGAGGTCGACGGGGGTGAAGTACGCGGGGCTGAAGGCGCCCATCGCCGCCCGGAAGAGGATCCACCCGATCAGGCCCATGCCGATGAGCACGTGCAGGCCGTGCAGGCCGGTCATCATGAAGTAGATCTGGAAGAACTGGGAGACCAGGCCCTTCTGGCGGTTATCGAGGTCCTCCCAGGTGACGAACGTGTGCCCGGCGGCGGAGGCCGCGGCGGCGGCGACGAAGGCCTCGGGGGCGGCGCCATCCTCCATGAACATGTCCGACAGCCCGCCCGGGCCGTTATGGGCGGGCTTGAAGTCGCTGTGGTCGGTCGGCAGGGGCGGGCCCGGGGCGGCCGCGACGGCTGCGTCCTGGGCCTCGGCGGCCTCGTGCTGCTCGGCGTGCTCCTCCTGGGTCTCCTTCTCGACCAGGCGCTCGGCGTCGGTGTCGTGCAGGCCCAGCTCTTCGTCGACGTGGGCGACGGCGTGGGCCTTCTTGTCCATCTTCTTGGCGCCGTACGCCACGGTGTCCTCCAGCTTGTCGGGGTGGACGAACTGGCCGTCCTCGTTGAAGAACGCGTTATTCCACGGCCCGGCGAAGGTGGCGTGCTCCCACTTGCCGTAGTACTCGACCGCCTTGACAACCATGAACCCGACCCCGCCGAGGAAGGTGAGCAGCAGCATGAGGACGAGGATGTTCTTCTGACCCAACTGGGCGGCGCGTACGCCCCAGGCCATGGTGAACGAGCTGACCAGCAGGACGACGGTGTTGAACGCGCCCCAGAAGGTGTCGAGGAAGTGGTGGGCGTAGAGGAAGACCTCGGGGTGGTTGCCGCGGTAGACGGCGTAGGCGCAGAAGAGCCCGCCGAACATGAGGATCTCGGTGGCGAGGAACACCCACATGCCCAGCTTCGCCGAGTCGAACTGCTGCTCGACCGTGTCGAAGTGGTGGGCCAGGTGGGCGGGGTGGTCGTGGTCGGCGTTGGCGGTGCTCATGGGAATCAGCGTCGCGGATAAGTGGAGTCAAGGCCCGGGGACGGCGGTCCCCGGGCTTTTGAGAGTAGCGGTCACGCGTGGGCGGCCTCGGCCTCCTCGGGCTCGTTGTCTTCGTTGAGGACGTAGCCGTCGAGCTCGGCGTCGTAGGTCCAGTGCGAGTAGTCGTACGGGTCGGTGGCGGGGGGCGTCTTGTTGAAGTTGTGGTGCGGCGGGGGGCTGGTGGTGTGCCACTCCAGGGCGTTGGCGCCCCAGGGGTTGGCCGGGGTCTGTCGGCCGTAGATCAGCGAGTGGATCCACACGCCCAGGGCGACGAACAGGCCGACGGTCAGCACATAGGAGCCGAGGGTGGAGATCACGTGGTAGATATGGAACTGGTCGGGGTAGGTGGCGTAGCGGCGGGGCATGCCCTGCGAGCCGGCGACGAACTGGATGAAGAAGGTCAGGTTGAACCCGGCGAAGATCAGCCAGAAGCCGATCTTGGCCCACTTCTCGCTGTAGGTCTTGCCGAACATCTTCGGCCACCAGTAGTGCATGCCGGCGAGGAACGCGAAGAGTGTCGAGCCGACCATGACGTAGTGGAAGTGGGCGACGACGAAGTAGGTGTCGTGGACGTGCAGGTCGACAGACAAGGCGCCGAGGAACACGCCGGTGAGCCCGCCGATGGTGAACAGCCAGATGAAGCCGATGGCGTAGAGCATGGGCGTGGCGAGGAGGATCGAGCCGCGGTACATGGTGGTGAGCCAGTTGAACACCTTGATCGCGGAGGGGATGGCGACGGTCATGGTGATGAGGCTGAACACCGCCGAGAGCAGGGCCGACTGGCCGGAGGTGAACATGTGGTGGCCCCAGACCAGGAAGCCGAGGATCGCGATCGCCAGCGAGCTCATGGCGATGAACCCGTAGCCGAAGATGTGCTTGCGGCTGAACACGCTGATCACCTCGCTGATCACGCCCATGGCCGGGAGGATCATGATGTAGACCGCGGGGTGGGAGTAGAACCAGAAGAAGTGCTGGTAGAGCACCGGGTCGCCGCCGAGGGCGGGGTCGAAGATGCCCACGTTGAGGGTGCGCTCGGCGATGAGCAGCAGCAGGGTGATCGCCAGCACCGGGGTCGCGAGGATCTGGATAATGCTGGTCGCATACAAGGCCCACAGGAACAGGGGCATGCGGAACCAGCCCATCCCCTTGGGCCGGAGCATGTGGATCGAGGCGATGAAGTTCACGCCGGTGAGGATCGAGGAGAAGCCCAGGACGAACGCGCCGGCGGTGGCGGCGGTGACGGCGGTGGTCGAGTCGGTCGAGTAGGGGGTGTAGAACGTCCAGCCGGTGTCCAGCCCGCCCCCGCCCCAGACCCCGACCAGCGTCGGGAAGAGGATGTTGAGCACGCCCTTGCCCAGGACCCACAGGAAAAACGCCGACCCGGCAAGGTAGCAGTACAGCGACAGCAGGTTCAACCGGGGGAACGCCACGTCCTTGGCGCCGAGCATCAGCGGCAGCATGAAGTTGCCCAGGATCGCGGGGATCGCGGGGATGATGAACATGAACACCATCACCGCGCCGTGGAGGGTGAACGACTGGTTGTAGAAGTCGTTGTTGGTCGTCGCGTCGGCGAAGAACGTCTCGTTGGGGGTGATCAGCTCGGTGCGCAGCACGATCGCGAAGACCCCGCCGAGGAAGAACGCGGCCAGCACGAGCACCATGTACATGATGCCGATGCGTTTATGGTCGAGCGTCAGCAGCCACGACAGGATGCCCCGGCCGTGGGTCAGGTAGTTGTCGGCTTTCTGCTCGTCGACAGGCTTGCCGAAGATATCGGTGACTGCGGGTTTGGGGATGACCGACATTGTCGTGTCCTTGCGGTTGAGTCGAACGCCTACTCCTGGTCAGGCGGCGTTTCCTGCTGGATGTTGTCCTGTTCCTGTCCGGTCTGCTCGGCGGTGATGATGGCGCCGGTGGTCGCCTCCACGCCGGGGTCGGTTTTCTCGGTCTCCTCGACGCCATCCACGTCGACCGAGACCTGGTCGCCGGTGTAGTCATCCGAGAGCGTCTTGATGTAGGCGATCAGCCCGGCGACCTCCACGTCGTTGAGGTTGATCCGCGGCATGACCGGCTGGTAGCCGGCGACGATCGTCTGGTTGGGGTACAGGATCGACTGCCGCAGGTAGTTGTTGTCGGCGACCACCCGCTCGCCATTGGTCATGACCCGTTCTGTGCCATAGATGTTCCTGAACGTCGGCCCGTTGCCGCTCGTGCCGTCGAGGCTGTGGCATTGGATGCAGCCCTTGGTCTGGTAAAGCCTCGCGCCGATGTCGGCGGGGGGCATGCCCTCCATCCAGTTGGCCAAGTCGTCGAGGTAGGCCTCGAAGCTTTCCTGCTGGTGGACGTAGACCATGGTGATCATCCGCGAGTGGCTGGTGCCGCAGTACTCGGCGCAGTACAGGTCGAACGCCATCGTCGGGGCCTGGGTCCAGGCCTTCTCCGGGTTGACCCGCTCCTGGTTCACCTCGGCGAGCTGGGGGTTCCAGGGCGCCTCGAACCACATCTCGTTGTAGCGGCCGGGCACGCAGTCCTTCTTGGCGCGGAAGGCGGGGACGAAGAGGCTGTGGATCACGTCCTGCGACTCGAGCACCAGCTTGACCGGGCGGTCGGCGGGGATGTGCAGCTCGTCGGAGCTGCCGCCGTTGGGATGGGTGAACGACCAGCCCCACTTGTAGGAGGTGACCAGGACCTCGTAGCTGTTGGCGGGCGGGGTGGTGATGTCGAGGAAGCCGCGGAAGCCCCAGACGAAGATCGCCAGCACGATCAGCAAGGGGGGGATCGACCAGCCCAGCTCGAGGGCCGTGTTGTGGTGCATGCCGTGGGGGCGTTCGTCGGGGTGCTTGCGCTTGTACTTGATCACGAAGTAGAACATCAGCCCCATGATCAGCACGGTGAAGAACAGGCTGACCCAGGTGATGAAGTTCCACAGCCAGTCCACCTCGTTGGCGTAGGTGGAGGCCGGGACCGGCATGCCGATGCCTTGGGCTTGTGCGAGTGAAACGATCATGAATCCATCCAGTTCTTCGAACGCTTGGCGGCCGGAAGAGATTTAACCACAGAGATCACCGAGGACACAGAGCGAAGCACAAGGACCAATAGGTCAGGACAGGCGGGAGCGCTGCGCTCTTTGCATCGAGTAATGGCAATCATCCGCGGTTTTTCATCCTCTGTGAACTCGGTGCTCTCTGTGGTTCATTCCGTCAGGTCATCCACGTCAGCCGCCTGGGTTGTCAGGCGGCGCCTCGGCTACGCGGTCACCGGGTGGGTCGCCGAGCGTCGCTTGAGGTGCTCCCTCAGGAGCATCCCCCCGATCCCGACGGCGATCAGCACGACGGTCAGCGCCCCGGCGAGCCGCATAATGTTCATCACGTTGGCGGTGTATTGTCCGGTCTCATCGTCAAAATGGAAGCAGAACAGCAGAAATCGGTCGGTCGCGGACCCGACCTTGCCGTCGGCGGCCTCGACCAGCGACAGCCGCATCGTGTTGGGGGGGAACTGGACGCCGTACAGGTATCGGCTGACCGTCCCCTCCGGGGTGATCACCATGATCACCGCGGGGTGAGCGTACTCGTTGGTTTCCGGGATGTAGTTATACCGCCAACCGAGCGCGTCGGTGAGCCGGTCGATCGCCACCTGGTCGCCGGTGAGGAAGTGCCAGCCCGCCTCGGCGCCGCGGCGGTCGACGTACATCATGGCCGTCTTTTTCTTGGAGCTGGCCAGCGCCGGCGTCTCGCCGGGGTCGATGCTGACGGTGACGATCTCGTACTCCCGGCCCGGGGTCCACGCCAGCCGGCCGGCGGCCTGGACCATGCCGTCCATCACCAGCCCGCAAAGCATGGGGCAGCGGTAGTAGGCAAGGTTGAGGATCACCGGCTTGTCGCCGGAAAAGAAATCGCCCAGTTCAACGGACCGGCCCTGCTCGTCGGTGAAGGCCAGGTCGAGGGGCAGCGTGTCGCCGCGTTTCTCGTCGACGCCGACGCCCCGCACCTCCTCAGGCATGGGCTCGGAGCGCGGGGGGGGCGGGCCGGGGCGCGAGGCGGCGTCCTGGGCCGGCGCGGTCGACGCCCCGCCGACGGCGATCATCGCCGCCACTGCCGCCAACCCGAGGTTGCGTCCTCTGCGGGACATCATGGTTCCTTTCAAACCCACGCCTGGAGGCAAGGGTTTCCCCGTACTCTAGGCGTCCTCCGGCGCCCGCGGCAACCGCGGGTTAACGCTTGGCGCCCTCACGCTGGGCGATCAGCTTCATCGCCCGGTCGATCGGGATCGCCGCGATCCCGGCCTTCTCATCCACCCAGCGGTAGGTGGTGATCTCCGCCAGCTGCCGGGTCTTGAGCTGCTCGATCTCGTAAATCGGCTGATCCACCACTTTCCGGTGCTGCTCCCGGCTGACTTCGTAATCGAACCACGCCCAGACCCCGATCACCACGACGATCACCAGCAGGGACGAGGCCACGCCGATCGTGACGATCAGCGGGACATCCATGCCGGGGGCGCCTTGGGGCTGGGATTTCGCGGACATCGTCGCAACTCCGGTCAGAGGTTCTCAAACGCCAGCGACTCTTGCAGCCGCGGGTCTTTCTGCGGCACCAGCGGGTAGCTCGCCGCCCGGTACACCGCCGCGCCCAGGAAGATCGAGGTCAGCCCGATCAGCAGGCCCGCCTCGACCACGCCGAAGGTCACCTGCTGGTAGTTGAAGCTGGGCATGACGATCCACCACAGGTCGATCACGTGCATCACGATCATCCAGACCGCCCAGAACCCCAGTGACCACTTCCGCCGCTTGACGTGCCGGCTGAGCAGCCCGGCGAAGGGGATGAGCAGGTGGCCCACCAGCAGCACGATCGCCACCACCGTCCACCCAGTCATCTCCGCGGGCGCGGTGGTCACGCCGTGCAGCTCGAACCACCCGGTCTCCTCGGGGATCGCCGCGTACCAGATCAACATGTACTGGCTGAACGCGATGTAGCCCCAGAAGAAGACGAACGCGAACAGCAGCTTGCCCAGATCGTGGTAATGCTCGACGTTGACCGCCTGCATCAGCCCGTAGTGCTGCAGGATCATGAGGATGAGAATCAGCGCCGCCACGGTCGACACGACCGAGCCGGAGAAGAAGTAGACGCCCCACATCGTGCTGAACCACGCCGGGTCGAGCGACATGAGCAGGTCAAGCGATGCGAACGTCAGCGTGAGGGCGAACAGCAGGATGCCCGCGGGCGCCAGCCCCTGCAGCCGGTTGGTCAGGGTGTGGTCGCCGCTGACGTCCTGGCTGATCGAGGTCCGCCAGTAGACGTAGCCGAGGATCGACCAGATCACGAAATAGAGGATCCAGCGGACGGTGAAGAAGCCGATGTTGAGGTACGCCTTCTTCTTCTCGACCAGGTCGTAGGGCGGGACGTGGACGCCCGAGCTTGCGGCGTGGGCGTCGCCGTGTTCCCCCCCGCTGTGATGGGCGTCGTCGCCCTCGGCCGCGACGGGGAGGATGTGGACCGCGCCCGGGTCGGCCGCGTCGCTGTGGCCGCCGTAGTTGGCCTCGTAATACTTAGCCTTGAGCTGGTCGTTGGGCTGGGCCCAGGGGTAGACCAGGCCGTTGTTGGCCCAGACGAGGAGCAGGATCGGCACGAACATCACCGCGAGCAGGGACAGGTTGGCGGCGAACGTCTCAGCGGGCCGGCGGATCACGACGGCCCAGCCGGCGCGGAACAGGTGGGTCACCACCACGAAGAACAGCGACCCGAGCCCGAGGCTGAGCACGAACGCGAACGCCAGGACGTACGCGAACCCGAACCGCCGCACCCCGCCGTCGCTGAACGGGACCGCCAGCACCGCCAGCAGCACCGCCGCGGCGCCGACCGTGAACAGCAGCCGGTACGCCGGGCCGGCCTTGTCGCCCAGGGGCGTCTGGTCGGCCTCGTGCAGCGTGTGGGGGTGATGATCCTGAGCCAACGTCGGTTCTCCTACAAGCCCGGGGCGCCGCCCCGGGGCTTCACGTCACTTCAACGCCCCGCGCTTGTCCGCGGGGACGTCTTCGAGCGGGGCGTATTGGGCCAGCTGCAGCGCCCGCACATACGCCACGATCGCCCACCGGTCCTCGGGGGTGATCTGCGTCTTGTAGCCGGACATGTTGCGGATGCCGTTGCTGATCACGTTGAACATCTTGCCGTCGGGGTACTTGTCCTGGCCGTAGGTCAGCCCGCCGGCGGGGTCGACCTGCACCAAGTTCGAGGCGACGACCCAGTTGGTGCTGGTCGTGCCCAGCGCCTGCAACTCGGCCGCCTTCAGGCTCACCGGCCCGTTGCCCTGGCCGTCCATCCCGTGGCAGGGGAAGCAGTAGGCGTTGTATTTCACCTGCCCGCGGAGCAGGAAGCCTTCATCGATCGTCACCTCGTCAGGATAACCTTCGTAATACTTCGTGAGCGTCTGTTTCGTGCCCGCGACCTCTTCCTCGTAGGTCACCGGCGCGCCGTTCTCGTCGGTGTAGTAGCCCAACGCGAAGTGGTCGTCCAGCAGCGTCCCCCGCGCCACCGTGCCCGGCACGGGCGGCCGCATCGCGCGGCGGTCGGCGAAGATCGGGTTCACCTTCTGCGTCGTGAACTTCGGCTGATTGAACATGCCCTGGAAGAACTGGATCGGCCGCGCCTCGCTCCGCGTCACCCGCGCCCGCGCCACCAGCGCCAGCGGGATCCACGACAACACCACCAGGATGATGATGATGTAGATCCCCCACACCGGCGGCTTGGGCAGATACAGGTCTCGGGCTAGCTCTTTGAAAACACGCATGAATCAACCATCAATCAGTGGGTCAGCGTCTCCACACTCAACGCCCCCGTCTCCCGAAGCAGCGGCTCGGCCTGACCGAACTGGGGGTCGCGCACGTCCACCGCGATGAAAAAACGGTCCGACGTCGCACGCCGGAAGTTGTCGCTCTTGAACAGCGGGTTGTACAGCATCGGCAGCTTGTTGAGGATGAACATCCCGAACACCGTGCTGTACGCCGCGAACATGATCGTCAGCTCGAACACCACCGGGATCCACGCCGGCAGCGAGTTGTACGGCTTGCCGCTGATGATGAACGGGTAGCCCCACAACGCCTGGCTGAACGGCAGCCACGGCGTCGCAAACTCGGTCGCCATCGTGTAGATCGTCAGCACCAGCCCCGCCGTCATCCCGACCAGCCCGCAGACGAGCGTGATCCACGGCAGCGCGGTCGGCCGGATCCCCATCGCCCGGTCGATGCCGTGGATCGGGAACGGCGCATGCACGTCCCACTTGGTGTAGCCCGCGTCGCGGAACCGCCGTGCCGCGTCCATCACGCCGTCGACGGTGTCGTACTCGCCGATGATCACCGCCGGCTCCTCGGCCGGGGGCGCCTCGATCGGGGTCGGCTCGGCAAGCTGGCTCATGCGTCACCTCCCTTGGGTTTGCTCGCGTCGTCGGGGTTGTAGTCGAAACGCGCCAACTCGCCCTCCGGCTGGCCCGGCTCAGGATGGTGGCCGTGGGCCTGGGGCATCACCGTCTTCACCTCCGCCAGCGCCACCACCGGCAGGAACTTGAGGAACAGCAGGAACATCGTGAAGAACAGCCCGAAGCTGCCGATGAACATCCAGATGTCCACCCACGTCGGGTGGAACTTGTCCCAACTCGACGGCAGGAAGTCGCGGACCAGCGTGGTGATGATGATCACGTAACGCTCGAACCACATGCCCACGTTCACGCACATCGCCGCGAACATGACCATCCACACGTTCCGCCGCGCCGCCCGGAACCACAGGACCTGCGGCCCGACGCAGTTGCAGAACACCATGATCAGGAACGCCCACCAGTACTGCCCCTCGATACGGTTAAGGAACGCGAACCGCTCGTAATACGCCCCCGAATACCACGCGATGAAGAACTCCATCGCGTAGGCGTAGCACACGATCAGGCCGGTCGCGAGCATCACCTTGCACATGTTCTCGATGTGCCGGTCGGTGATGATGTCCTTCATGTTGAACAGCGTGCGGCAGGGGATGGCGAGGGTGATGACCATCGCGAACCCGCCGTAGATGGCGCCGGCGACGAAGTACGGTGGGAAGATCGTCGTGTGCCAGCCCGGCAGCTGCGCCACCGCGAAGTCGAACGACACCACCGAGTGCACCGACAGCACCAGCGGCGTGCACAACGCCGCCAGCAGCAGGTACGCCTTCTCGAACCGGTGCCAGTGCCGGCTCGAGCCGGTCCAGCCCAGCGACGCGATCGCGTACGCCACCTTGCCCACGATCCCCTTGGCCCGGTCACGCAGCGTCGCGAAGTCCGGCACCATGCCGGTGTACCAGAACAGCAGCGACACCGACGCGTACGTCGACACTGCGAACACGTCCCACAACAGCGGCGAGCGGAACTGCGGCCACATCCCCATCTGGTTGGGGATCGGGAACAGCCAGTACGCCAGCCACGGCCGGCCGACGTGGATCGCCGGGAAAATGCCCGCGCACATGACCGCGAAGATCGTCATCGCCTCTGCGAACCGGTTGATGCCCGTCCGCCAGTTCTGCCTGAACAGGAACAGGATCGCCGAGATCAGCGTGCCCGCGTGCCCGATGCCGACCCAGAACACGAAGTTGACGATCGGGAAACCCCACGCCGCGGGCTGGTTGTTGCCCCAGATCCCCACCCCGGTGGTCACCAGGTAGCCGATGAGCGCGAAGAACAGGTTCATCAGCCCGAACGAGACGATGAACGCCAGCCACCACCACAGGTTGGGCCATCCGCCCGCGATGCCGACGATCTTGTCGGTCACCGTGGTGAAGTCGAGCCCGCCCGTCACCAGCGGAGCGCGCTTCCGCGGGTCCTCCGACAGGTTGTCGGCGAGGTCCGGCAGGTCGTGTTGGGGGCTGATCGTCGCCATGTCGTGGGCTTATGCGTGGCCTTGGTCATGAGCCGTCGACGCCGGGGCGTCATCGGTCTTCTTCGGGTTTCGGATCTTCGCCAGATACCGCGTCCGCGGCCGGGTGTTCAGTTCGGTCAGCACGCCGTAGCTGCGGTTCTGCAGGTGGAGCCTGGACACCTTCGAGTCGGCGTCGTTCACGTCGCCGAACCAGATCGCCTGGGTCGGGCAGGACTGCTGGCAGGCGGTCTGGATCGTGTCGTCTTCGACGAGGTAGTTGTCTTTTTCGCCCTTGTTGAACGCGACCTTGGCGGCGATCTTGGCTTTGGCGATCCGCTGGGTGCAGTAGGTGCACTTCTCCATCACGCCGCGCATCCGCACGGTGACGTCGGGGTTGAACGCCATCCGCTTGATCTCGTTGACGCTGTCGAGCTGCTGCTGGTCGGGGAACGCGCTGAGCGGGTCGATCCCGTTGCCCAGCCACGGCTTGGCCTGGATGCCGGGGATCCCCGTTCCGCGCGGGTTGCGGGCGTGGTAGTCGAAGTAGTTGAACCGGCGGACCTTGTACGGGCAGTTGTTCGAGCAGTACCGCGTGCCGATGCAGCGGTTGTAGACCATCGTGTTAAGGCCCTCGGTGTCGTGCACCGTCGCGGCCACGGGGCAGACCTGCTCGCACGGCGCGTTCTCGCAGTGCTGGCACATCACCGGCATGTGCGCGACCTGCGGACGC
>JANQFR010000034.1 GCA_028277745.1 Phycisphaeraceae bacterium | reverse complement strand
CTCTCGACGCCCTCGACCTCGCCCGCGGCGTCGGGGTGACGCAGCAGGGCGGCGAAGTCGTCGAAGCGCCGGCTGCGCAGGTAATCGGCGGCCGCGCTGAGCCAGCGCGCCGGCCGGCTGCGGCTGACCGGCGCGCCCGCGGCGACCCGCGCTGCGGCGCCGCTCATTTCCAGCGTCCGCGCGACCGTCGGCGCCAGCGCCTCATCGCCCAGCGCGACCGTGACCTGACGCGCCGACACGCCCCCGCTCGCTGTTGCCTCGGCGATGGCGTCGGCCGCGGCGCGCGCTTGCTCGCGCGGCCCTTCCGCCGTGACGACCTGCTCCGGCCGCAGCGCCGGCGTACGGTCCGCCCAGGCGTCCGCCGCCAACTCGCCCGCTGCGCCGAACGCCGCCGCTTCGGTGTCCGGCGCACCGATCAACGCCGTCACCCGTGCTTGGCTGTCGTCGGCCGCGGCCTGCAGCATCGCCCGCGCCACGCCCGGCAGGTCCACGCACCCGATCAGGATGGTGTCCCGCTCCGCCCGGCAGCGCCCGTCCCGCAGCGCGGCCCGCCTCGCCGCGTGCCGGTCGGTTAGGCCGTGTTGGGCCAGCTCGGCTTCGTACGCGGCGGTGAGGGCGGCGACCGCGTCCCACCGTTCGCCGCCCGCCGCGGCCACGGCGTCGGCGGGGGTCGCGCCATCGGCGCCGAGGGTCTCGGCCAGCCCCGCCAGGTCCGCGGCCGCGGCGACCCACGCCAGGGCCGGGCTTGCGTGGTCGGTCAGCCGTGTTACTTGCTCGACCACCGCCGCGTCCGCCCCGCGCAGCGCCGCGACCCACGCCAGCCGGGCGGTCAGCGGGTCCGCGACGGCGTCATCTTCGTACAGCAACTCAGGCAGCCGGCCGACGGTGACCACGTTCGGCGGCACGAGCGGGGCGTCCGTCGCCTCGACCAACAGCTCCATCAGCCGCCGCCCGGCGCGGGCGGTGGGCAGGACCACGTCGACGCCCGACAGGTCCCACCCCGACGGCTGGGCGTAGCGGTCGCGCAGCCACCGGGCGGCTGCCGGCAAAATCGCCCGATCCCACCCCAGCCAGACGCGTTCAACGGCCATGGGGGTAGGGTCGGGCGAAGGCCGGCTCGGGTCAAACCGGCATGGATCGAACGGCTTGACGGGGTTGACGTTCAGCCCATCGTATAGAAGAACTCCTCATGGACGACCTTGCCGTCGGCCACGGTGTAGAGGCCGGCTTCCTGCATGGTCATCCGCTGGCCCTCCATCGGGCCGAACTTGGGGGTGACCTCGTACTTGAAGAGCAGGATGAAGCGGTCGCCGTGGGGGAACGGGCCCTGGACCTCGCCGCCGTGCACTTCGTGGTTGTCACACCACCACTTGTTCTTGTTCTTGATCATCTCGATGCCTTCCATGCGGGCGGGCATGTCGGGCATGTCGCAGGTCTCGACGCTGACGATGTCGTCGCTGTAGAAGGTTTCGATCGCTTCGAGGTTTTTACCCTCTCGACAGAGGTCGGCGATCTGGTTGGCGATGGTGAGGGCTTCTGAGGTTTCCGTGGTCATGAGCAGGCTCCGTTTCCGTTAGGGTTTAGGGTGTAGGGTTTAGGGCGTGTGGATATCTGCGGCACAAACACACTTTTCCGTGTTATTCGTGTCGCTTTCAGCCGCAATGTTCTCGTCGCGGTTACGAAAAGCACCTCAGGCGCCTGGATCGTGTGGCGATGTCCACACCACCCGGGGCGTACAGGGCTTTGGGTTTACTGGTCGCAGGCGGTGGGGTCCCAGAAGAATTCGACCTGGCTGATCTTGCCGTCCTTGACGGTGTAGAGGCAGACTTCCTCCATTTTCTGCCGCGTCCCGGCGGTCGGGCCGACTTTCGGGGTCACGTCGATCAACATCCAGACCGCGAAGCGGTCGTCGCCGTGGGGGAAGGGGCCTTTCAGGTCGCCGCCGTGGACCTCGTGATTCGCTTCCCACCAGTCGCACATCTTGAGCAGGGTGTCTTTGCTTTCGGTGACCTGGGGCATGTCCGGCCCCATCATGTCGTACGCCTCCACGTGCCGGGCGTCGTCGGCGTAGAGCTGCTCGATGGCTTGACGGTGCTTGCCCTGTGAGCAGAGTTCTGTGAGTTGCTTGCCGACGGTGATGGCTTCTGAGGTTTCGGTGGTCATGGGAGTGCTCCGGAGGGTAAGGGGTGAAGATTGGACCGGGAATCGCAGCTTTTACGATAGGATTTTGTTTGCACCTGTCAAGACCCTATCATTTGGTTTTTGCGAGTTTGTGGGGATGGTGGTTGGGGCCGTCGCGGTCGCTGCAACGTTCGGCGATGGTTTTCGTACCGTCCATCATGAGCCGGCCGCAGCGTCGGCCGTCTTTTCGAAGGTACGTACGGCGCCGGCCGGTGGGGCGCGCCCTCATCCAAAATTTGCAGGCGGGCGGGATTTTGAACCGCAGAGGCGCAGAGGACGCGGAGGAAGGCAGGGAATAAAAATCCATAAGCAAAACCATTGTCATCCGGCGGTCCGGGCTTCTGTTTCCTGATGATTTCTTCTCTGCGTCCTCTGCGCCTCTGTGGTTCAATCTGTGGTTTCCAGGACTTGATGTTTACCCTTTCGCGGCCGGTTCGGCGGCGTCGGCGAACATCTTGCTGAGCGACTTGAGGCACCCCAGCCAGCCGCTGGTGTGTTCGCTGCGTTCGTGGGGGGTCTTGAGCTGTTCGTGCATCAGCACGAGCTCGGTCGCGGGCCGGCCGTCGAAGTCGGTCTCGAACAGCTCGACGGTGACGCGGCTGTCCTTGCCAAAGTCCATGCCCTCCCACGACCACGTGAACACGAGCTTGCGGGGCGGGTCGAGCTCGACGAATCGGCCGACGGTGACCCATTCCTTGCCGTCTTTGCACATGTTGATGCGGTAGTCCCCGCCGGGCGTGGGGTCGAGGTCGCAGACGCCGCAGGTCATCTCGTCGGTCGCGCACCACCATTGACGGCGGACGTCGGGGTCGAGCCAGGCGTCGTAGACCTTCTGGCGCGGGGCCTTGATGAGTCGGGTGAGTCGGACGTAGTCGCCTGGGTGCTGGGTCATGGTGAGCCTTCCGGGGATAGATGTCGTGGTTCGGGCAGGGGGGTCAGGCGAAGAGCGGCTCGCGTTGCAGGCTGCGTCGGGCATCCGCGAGCTGGCCGCGGTGGTGCCAGGGGTGGATCGCGGCGATGATCATGCACCCGCCGACGGTGCCGAGGAAGGCTTCGAAGCCCTCGGGGTAGCTGGCCGACGGTTGGTCGAGGTCGGCGTCGGTGAGGGACTCGAGCTTGTCGAGCGTCCGGGCCCGCATCTGCGTGAACCGTTCGAGCACCTCGTCGAAGGAGGGGTAGATCGAGGCGTCGTCGCTCGGCTGGCTGCCGCCGACAAAGAGGTCCTCCCACTCGGCCAGCGGGTTCTCGTCGCCGTACATCATGGAATACATGTCGCCTTCGGTGTAGGCGAGGTGGCCGAGGCACCAGACCGCGTGGTTGCCGCCGTCGGGCGCGGCCAGGGGCTGGTCGCGCAGGTCCTCGGCCAGGCCCAGGAACATCTGGGTGGCCATCTGGTGGTTCCGCTTGAGCACGTCAATGCCGTTCATCGTCAGGGTCCCCTTGGGTGGAGGTTGAGGCGGTTGAGAAAACAGTCGTCAGCCGGTCGAGGGCGCCGTTCCAGCCCCAGGCGTGGCGGTCGGTGATCGCGCCGCCGGGCAGGCCGCGGTGGGTGAGGGTGAGCTGGGCCCCGCCGTCGACACCGACCAGCTCGACCGTGACCACGCTGTCGGCGCCGACAAACGCGTCGGGGAATTCGTCGTGGGGCGGCTGCCACGCCCAGCTCATCACCAGCCGGGCGGGCGGGTCGATCTCGAGGTACCGCCCGGCGACGACGTTGACGTGGCCCGACTCGGGGTTGCGGAACCCGATGCGATAGGCGCCGCCCGGGCGCGCGTCGACCTCGGCGAACGCCACCGCGATGTCCGGCCTTGGCGAGAGCCACCGCGCCACGTCTTGGGCGCGGGTCCACGCCTCGAACACGCGCCGCGGCGAGGCGTTGAGCCAGCGGGTCAACCGCACGGTCGGCTCGGCGGCGTCCGTCATGATCCCTCCTCGGGGTGGAACGTCTCGTCGGGGCCGGACTGGCTCTCGAGGAAGTCCGCCAGCGCGTCGAGCTGCCGGGTCCAGAAGCGTTGGTAATGCGCGATCCAGTCGTGGGCCTGGCGCAGCGGCTCGGGCTCGAGGCGGCACCGCCGGACCCGGCCGTCTTTCTCCTGGCGCAACAGCCCCGCACGCTCGAGCACCCGCAGATGCTTGCTCACCGCGGGCAGGGACATGTCGAACGGCTCGGCCAGCTCGCCGACCGACACGTCGCTGCGCTCCGCCAGCCGCTGCACGATCGCCCGCCGCGTCGGGTCGGCCAACGCGGCGAAGGTGCGGTCCATCGCTGTCTCGTTTAACTTAACCATATGGTTAATTATTATAGCTGCGGATCGTTTTGTCAAGCCCGGTGCAGCGGGGACGATGGTTATTGTGGACCCGCGATCGCCTCCGGCCGCCACGCGAGCCATCGGCCGTGGCCGTCGCACTCGGCCAGGGCCCATCGGTTGACGCCGCCGGGCCGGTGGTGCTCCAGTTCGAGGCGGTTGTGGCGGGAGAGGAAGAAGAAATCACGTCGCCGGCGTTGCCGCTCGAAGGCTTGCGTCAGGCGTTCGACGGCGTCCTGCGGGAACTGGTTGAGGGCGTGGGTCTGGAACACGCAGGGGCACGCGTCGGCGGGGGCCGCGTCCAGGGCCTCTTCGATCAGGTCCGCCGCGTCCCCGCGCCGCAGGTCAAGCGGGACGTGGCGGGCGATGGAGAGCGCCCGTTCGAACAACGCCCGCCGGTCGTGGTGTTCGGGCCAGATCAGCGCGCGGAGCCAGTCGACCTGGTCGGCGTCGTCCGCGCGGATCGGGTTCAGGTCGAGGCCGACGCGTTGGGCGACGACGGTCGGCCGGATCGGGAGGTCGGCGGGTTGGCCGTCCCGCACCTCGATGTCCAGCAGCAGCTGCGACCCGGCGTCGCCGCGGCGTTGGCCGTCGCCGTAGTCGTAGGCGTAGTGATCGAAGCAGAGGTTCAGCCCCGCGCTGCAGCCGATCTCGATCAGCGCGAGCGGCCGCCCGTCGGCGAGCGTCCCCACGTGGCTGAACGCCGGCAGCAGGTATCCGCAGCGGCGCGTCTCGTTGGTCTGCACCAGCCGGGTCGTGACGATCTGTCGGATCGCGTCGGCCCGATCCAGCACGAACGAGCGCAGCAGCGGGCACGGATCGCCGGCGGGCCGTGCATCGGGGCGGATGCTCGGGTAATGGGCGGCCAGCGGGTCGGACGGCTCGCGGATCAGCAACCAGTGCACCGCGGCGAAGAACAGGTTCGGGAACGGCTTGCGGGCCTGGGCGGCGATCGCCAGCAGGTCGGGGTCGTTCCTCACGCCCCGGCTCAGCGTCGCGTACAGCGGGGACGACACGGCGCACTGGTGTTCGCCGAAATGTAAAAAACTCTGGGCAACCTTTTGCCGCTGATCGGTCATGGGGTTGCAGTTTAGCGCGTTTTCCTTCGATTCGTAGCCGGCGGGCGACGCCCGCCTGGGCCAGGGCCGCTTAGCGGCCCGGCTATCAGCCGGTCGGGAACCCTTCGCGTTCGAGCCGGCGGCCGACCGTGCGGATCACCTCGGCCTCGCTGGGCTGCAGCGACCCGTCGGGCCGCGGGCCGGTGTTCAGCAGCAGGTTGCAGTGATGGGCGGCGGCGTCGGCGAGCCGGGCCCACACGTCGTCGGCCGAGAGGTGTTGGTTCTCCAACTCGGCGTGGTAGCCCCAGCTGCCGGGGGTCATGGTGGTGCAGACCTCGCCGGGCCGGTGCTCGAACGACTCGCCGAATCGGTTGTAGGCCTTGTGCTCGGGGGCGAAGAAGTCTTCGGTCCCGAGGTAGCCCTGCTTGTAGGACACGAGCGTCTGGGGCTGGAGTTCGTGGACCAGGTCGTAGAGCTGCTGGCAGCGGAACGGGTCGCCGTGGGTGCGGGGGTCATAGTCGGGGATGAGTTCGCCGTCCTCGCCGCGCGGCGAGAGGGGGGTGGCGATCCCGTCGAGCCAGATGGCGGCGACGGGCCCGTAGCCGGTCATCAGCTCGCGGACCTGCTCGGTGAGGTAGTCGAGGTACCGGTTGAGGTCGTATTGGTCGCCGGTCGCGAAGGTGGGGTCGGGCGGGTCGTAGGCGGGCAGGGCGGATTGAGCGAAGCGTTCGTTGTTGGGCGCGTGGGGGTGGCGCCAGTCCCGGCCGTGGGAGAGGTAGAGGCACAGGCCCAGCCCGCGCTGGTCGCACGCGGCGGCGAGCTCGGCGACCAGGTCGCGCCCGCAACCCGGGGCGCGCACGCTGTTGAAGTCGGTCGTCTTCGTGTCCCAGAGGCAGAACGAGTCGTGGTGACGCGTCGTGAGGTTGACGTAACGCATCCCGCCGTCAACCGCGAGCTGGGCGATGACGTTGGCGTCGAACCGCTCGGCGGTGAAGCGGTCGGCGAGCCTGGCGTACTCGTCGACCGGGATGCGCTCCCGGTACTGCACCCATTCGTGCCGGCCGAGCAGCGAGTAGAGCCCGTAATGGATAAACAGCCCGTAGCGCGCGGCGCGGAACCATTCCACGGCCGCCTGGCGCGGGGATCGCTCCGGGGTGAGGAACGGCGAGAGATAGCCGGGGAGGGTCGAGGGCGTCATGTTCAGGCATCCGGGGAGAACCGATTTCGGCCTGAAGTGTAGCGTTTCCGGCAGCGCGGGGGTGTCTTAGCCGGCGGGCTACGCCCGCCTGGTCCGGGGCCGCGCAGCGGCCCGGCTATCCGGTCGATTGCGGCGAAGCGTGGGGATCGGGCGCCCACACGAGGCGGACCGCCATCTTGACGTCTTCGAGCACGAGGTAGAGGCAGGGCAGGATCAGCAGGGTGATGACGGTGGCGAAGAGGATGCCGTAGCCCAGCGAGATCGCCATCGGGATCATGAACCGGGCCTGCCGGGAGGTCTCGAAGATCATCGGCGCGAGCCCGCCGAAGGTGGTGAGGGTGGTCAGCAGGATCGGCCGGAACCGGCGGACGCCCGCGGCGCGGATCGCCTGGTGGGGCGTCAGGCCCTTCTCCCGGATGAGTCGGTTGGTGTACTCGATGAGCACCAGCGAGTCGTTGACCACGACGCCGGCGAGGGCGACGATGCCCATGACACTGATGATCGAGAGGTTGTAGCCCATCAGCACGTGGCCCAGCGCGGCGCCGACGATGCCGAACGGGATCGCGAGCATGACGATCAGCGGCTGGGTGTAGCTGCGGAAGGGGACAGCGAGCAGGACGTAGATGACCAGCAGCGCCAGGACCATGCCCTGGCCCAGCGCGCGGAACGAGTCGTCGAAGCTGGCCTGGCGCCCGCGGAACTGGTGGGTCAGGCCGGGGAAGTCCTCGGCGAGCTGGGGCAGCAGGTCGCTGGTGAGCGCCGCCTTGACGCGGCCGACCTCGCCGATGGGGTCGACGTCGGCGGTGACGCTCACGGTGCGACGGCCGTCGCGCCGGCGGATGGTGGTGTACGCCCGGCCCGGCTCCATCTGGGCGACGTCGAAGAGCGGGACCTCCCCGCCGTCGGGCGTGCGGACCATCATTTTTTCGACATCGAAGACGTTGAGCCGCTCCGCCTCGGGGCGGCGGACGCGGACGGTGACTTCATCGCGCCCGCGCTGCTGCTTGATCGCCTCGGCGCCCTGGAACGAGGCGCGGATCTGCCGCGCGATGCCCTGGGCGTCGAGGCCGAGGCTCTCGCCCAGCGGGGTGATGCGGAAGTTGAACTGCGGCTTGCCGGCGCTGTAGCCGTCGTCGATGTCTTCGACCACGCTGAACTCGCCCAGCCGCTGGGCGAGGACCTGGCTGGCGCGGTCGAGGGTGTCGATGTCGCGGTGGCTCAGCTCGACGGTCAGCGCCGCGCCGGAGCCGGGCCCGCCGCGGTCGGCCTCGAACCGCAGCGACTCGATGTCGGGGATCGCGCCGACATTAGTCCGCCACAGCTGGGTGAACCGCCCGGTGGAGATCGGCCGGACGCCCGGCTCGGTGAGGTAGATGGTGACCCGGACGCTGCTGTCGGTGACCTGCGTGAACGCGCCGGTCGCCAGCTGGTCTCTGCCGTTGTCATCGATCACGCGTTGCGCTGCTGTGAGCAGCCGGTCGCTGACCGCCCGCCCGCGTTCGATCGGGCTGCCCAGCGGCAGCGTCGCGGTGACGACCGCGCGGTCCGACTCGACGCGCGGCATGAAGATGAACCCCAGCCGGCCCGACCCGATCAGCGCCAGGACCAGGATCAACACGCCAAAGCCGATCGCCAGGGTGACCGAGCGGTACCGCAGGCTCAGGTCGAGGAACGGGCCGTAGACGTGCTCGACGAACCGGCGGAACCCGCGGCTGAACGCCTGCTGTCGGGCGTGAAGCCAGCGGGTGACGGCGGTCCGTCCCGAGCTGCCGGTGTGGGCCAGGTGCGCCGGCAGGATGATCAGCGCTTCGATCAGCGAGATGATGAAGACGGTGCACACCACCAGCGGGATCACGCCCCAGATCTTGCCGATGAACCCCGGCACGAACGCCAGCGGCGTGAACGCGGCCACGTTGGTCAGGATCGCGAACGTCACCGGCATCGCCACGTCGCGCGCCCCGCGCACCGCCGCGTCGATCAGGCTCATCCCCTGCTCGCGGTATTCGTAGATGTTCTCCCCCGCGACGATTGCGTCGTCGACCACGATGCCCAGCGCGACGATGAAAGCGAACATCGAGATCATGTTGAACGACACGCCCAGGAACGGCAGGAACAACATGCCGCCCAGGAACGAGATGGGGATCCCCATCGTCACCCAGAACGCCAGCTTGAACTCGAGGAACAGCCCCAGCAGCGCCAGCACGAGCAGGAGGCCGAAGAACGCGTTCTTGAACAGCAGATTCAGCCGCTGGCGGTAGATGTCTGAGTCGTCAATCCGCACGACCAGGTTGACGCCCGGCGGCAGCTCGGCCTCGATCTGCGGCAGGACCGCACGCACCGCGTCGGACACCCCGATCGGGGTCTGGTCGCCCACGCGGTACACGTCGATCCCGATCGCCGGCCCGCCGTTGATCCGGGTTTCGTTGTTCGTGTCTTCAAAGCCTTCGTACACGTGCGCGATGTCCCCCAGCCGCAGCACCGACCCGTCCGGCGTGGCGAGGATGACCAGCTCGGCGTACTCGCGGCTCCAGTCCCGCCGCTCGTCCACCCGCAACAGCACCTCGCCCCCCTGGGTCTCGATCTTGCCTCCCGGCACCTCCACCGCCGAGCTGCGGATCTTGGCCGCGACCTCCTGCAGCGTCAGGTCGTACCGCCGCAGCGTCTCCTCGGGGATCTCGACATGAATCTCAAGGTCGCGCGCCCCGTCGAGCTCGACCTGGGTCACCCCCTCGATCTGCAGCAGCCGGTCGCGCACGTGGTCCGCAGCTTCGCGCAACGCGCGCTCGCTGACGTCGCCGAACAGCTCGATGTCCAGCACGTCGTGCCGCCGGAAGTTGAGGGTGACCTCCGGCTCCTCCGCGTCGTCGGGGAAGGTGGTGATGCGGTCGACTTCCTGCTGGATGTCCTGGTAAGCCTTCTGCCGGTCGGCGCCCTCGATCAGCTCGACGGTGACCGATCCCGATCCTTCGGATGCGCTGGCGCGGACCTCGTCGACGCCTTCGAGGCTGCGCACCGCCTCCTCGATCGCGAGGACGATGCCCTGCTCGACCTCTTCGGGGCTCGCGCCGGGGTACGGCACGCGCACGGTGACGGTGTCGATCTCGAATTCGGGGAAGACTTCCTTCTTGATCTGGGTGGCCATGTAGAAGCCGCCGATCAAGAAGATCAGCATGAGCAGGTTGGGGGTGACGCGGTGGTGGACCATCCACGCGATGGGGCCGGAGCCCGGGCCGGTGTCCCGCAGCGTCTTGCTCATGACCGCGGCTCCGCTTCGGCGCGCTCCGCCGCCGCGGGCATCGCCCGGGGTTCGCTCGCCGCGGCCGGCGCCTCGGCGCGCACCGGCATCCCGTTCACCGGCGCCGACAGGTTGGTCGTGATGATCCACTCCCCGGCCGTCAGGCCCCCGTCGATCAGCACCTCGTCGCGCCCCCGGTACAACACGTCCACCTCGCGGATGGCCAGGGTGTTGTCATCCGCCATGATCCGGACCGTATCGCCGTCGTGCAGCCAGGCGCGGGGGATGGCGTACACGTCGTCGAACGACTTGCCGACCACCTCCGCCCTCACGTACGCCCCGACCAGCAGCGACGGGCTCCCCGCGTTCTCCGGCTTGAGCGCCAGCGGGTCCTCGATCACCGCCAGCAGGCGCGCCATCCGGCCCTGCGCGTCGACCGACGGCAGGCGGCGCAGCACACGCCCATAACGGCACACGTCCGGCCCCCAGGCGCTGGTGTTGTAAAACTTCACCTCCGACCCCGGCTGATCTCCCGACGGCAGGTCGATCCAACGCAGGTCGCCCTCCGGCACCCGAAGCTCCACCCAGAACTCGTCCGAGCCCACCACGTGCACCAGCGGCGTCGTCGATGTGACCGTGTCGCCCACGCTCGCCAGCTTCTCCTCCACCACCGCATCGAACGGCGCCTTGACGGTCGACCGCTCCAGGTCCAGCTTCGCGTCCTCCAGCGCGAGCTTGGCCGCTTCCAGCGCCGCCTCCGCCGACGCGATCTCGGCCCCGGCCGCCTTCACCTCCGCCTCGGCGGTCTTCAGCTGCGGCTCGCGCAGCACCAGCGGCCGGCTCTGTTCGTCCACGCCGTCCCGAAGCAACTCGTACTCCCGGCGCGCGACCGCCTGATTGCCCATCTCCAGGCGCAGCGAGGCCTCGGCCAGCACCAGGGCGCGCTGCGCCATCGTGACCGCGTTCTCCGCCGACTGCACGTCGCTGCGCCGCTGCGCGACCGCGATCTCGAAGTCGCGCTTCTCGATCTGCATCAGCGGGGCGCCCGCCTCATACTCGGCGCCGGGCGCGAGGCCCGGGTCGATCCAGACGATCCGCCCCGAGACCTGGGGATCGATCTCCGCCCGCTGGGCCGGCCGCACGGACCCCATGACCTCGATCGTCACCGACCGCGCGCCCGGCGCGGCCTGGGCCGCTTCGACCAGGCGCGGCTGGCGCTCGGGCGGCTGGCGCTTAGCCTGCGGCGGCGTCCCCAGCCAGTACGCCGCCAGCCAGACCGCGCCGCCCAATACCGCGACGGGGACCACGATCTTGATCGTCGGCGCCAGCCAACTCGGCGGTCCCGGGCGGCCGCGCGGCGCAGCGGGTGGGGGGTTCTCAGTCATCGGACCACTCAGTTCTCGTGAACGGCGGGGCGCACGGCCTCGCCGTCGGGGGTCGCGCTCGTGAGCGCACGGGGTTCAGGGCGTTCAAGCGGCACGGGCCCGGCCAGGCTTCGGCACAGGTCGATCCGGAACTCGATCTGGTCCCGCCGGGCGGCGAGGTACTCACGCTGGAGGAATTGCTGGGAGGTCAGCGCGTCGAGCACGCGCAGGTAGTCGAACTGGCCGTTGATGTAGCGGTCGCGGGTCCGGCGGGTCACCTCCTGGGCCGTTTCGAGCTGTCGGTTCACGCTTTCGATGAAGCGGACCTGCGCGGCTTCCTGGGACAGGGCGTCCTCGGTCTCCTGCAGGGCGGTGAGGATCGTCAGGCGGTAGAAGTTGATCGACTCGGACACGATCGCTTCCTGGCGTTCGACCTCCGCGGCGCGGCGGCCGCCGTCGAACACCGGCTGAAACACGTTCGCCGCCAGGGTCGCCAGCCAGTTGTCGAACAGGTTGCGCAGCTCGTCGCTCGAGCCGGACCAACTGGCGGACAGCCCGACGCGGGGGTACTGGTTCGCGACCGCGGCGGCCAGGTCCTGATCCGACGCCATGATCAGATCGTAGGCCTCCCGCACGTCCGGGCGGCGTTGGAGCACCTCGGCGGGCACGCCGGCGGCGGGCAGCGGCGGCAGCTCGATCAGCCGGGGGTCCTGCTCCGCGACCGTCGCCCGCGGCGGTCGGCCGACCAGCACCGCCAGCTGATGCCGCAGCACCTGTGTCCGGCCGCGCTGAAGGTCCAGGTCGCCGTGGGTCGATTCCACCAGCTGACGCTGACGCAGCACGTCCGCGGCTTCGACCTGGCCCTGCTGGAACCGCAGTTCGATCAGCTCGAGCACCTGCTCGTTCGTGGCGATCTGGTCGGCGAGCAGGCGCTCCTGGTCGAGGGATTCGGCCAGCCGATACCACGTGACCGCCACGCTCGCGGACAAGGTCAACGCCGTGGCCTGCAGATCGCTGAGGGTCGCCGCCGCCTCGAGCACCGCCGCGTCGCGCAGGGCCCGTATCCGGCCCCACAGATCGACCTCGTAACTGGCGACCAGGCCCAGGGCGAACGAACGGGAGAAGTTGGGCCCGCCGTTTTCCGACGAGCGGGTCCAGGTCCCCACCGCGTCGGCGTCGGCGTCGAGCTGCGGGTAAAGGTCGGCGCCTTCCCGCTTGGCGATCGCCTCCGCCTGCGCCAGCCGGTCCCACGCGCCGGCGAGCGTGGGGCTGTCCGCAAACGCCGTGCGGATCACCGCGTCCAACGCCGGGTCGTCGAAGCTCTCCCACCACTGCTGAGGCAACGCGACCTGTCCGGAGCGCGAATAGTCCGCCGGGATCAGGTCGCCGACGTCCACCCGGTCCGGGCGTTGACACCCCGCCGCGACCAGCACCAGCACGCCGGCCAAGCCGCCGCCCAGCGTCGAGCGTATGACGCGGCGGTTCGGGCGGAACGGGTTGCGGTTTGCTTGCATCACGATGGGTCGCCCCCCGCGGGTTGAGGGGAGGGGGTCGGCGCCGCTTCACGCATGGCGCGGATCCCCGCCAATGAGAATCGGGTCAGGTGGTCGACGAACGCCAATCGATCGTCCTCGGTCATGGCCGAGCGGCCGGTCAGCTCCTTCCAATGGCTCTTCGCGTGACGCACCGCCCGGCACTGGCCGACGATGCTCAGCTCGGCCATCCCGAGCGCGTGTTCGTCGACCGCCGGCCCGAGCAGCTCACGGATCAGGCCGCGGAGCTGCTCGCGCATGGGCTCGCGGAACTCGCGGCGGACCTCTTCGGTGAGGGGCGTGGGGTTGACCAGTTCGCGCATCAGCAGCCGGTGAAACGCGCCCAGCTCGCTGTCGTCGGTCATCCGCCGCAGCAGGGAGTCGATCTGGCCGCGCAGGCGGTCCTCGGCGGGCGCGTCCGGCGGGACGCCGCCGTCGAAGGGGTAGAGCTGATTGGCGCGTTGGGCGGCGTAACGCCAGACCTCGATGTAGAGCTGTTCCTTGGAGCCGAAGTGGTAATTGACCGCGGCGCCGTTGGCGTGGGCCAATTCACAGATCTCCGCCACCGTCGCGTTGTGCAGGCCCCGCCGGGCAAACACATCGCAGGCGGCGGCGATCAACCGCTGGCGGGTTTCGTGTCCATCGCGACGGCTCGCCATCAACCGCACCTCATGTTTGCAGAACGACTATTTCAAGTGTCTATTTCAAATCATTATATGTTTTTGAGAAAATGATGCATTATGGTGTGTAAATAGTCAAAATCTAAGAATACCGGAAAAAAATTTGTAAATTAAAGAAGAATTCCGGTTTTATTTCGGGGATTCTGCCGCCAAGTGGTTGTGAGTCCGGCAACCGCGTCCTGTTTCCCGGAGGCATCCATGGGTTTCAAGATCGGTATCGTGGGCTGCGGCCAGTTCGCGGCGTGTTTCGTTCCATTGTTCAAGGCTCACCCCGCCGTCGACGAGGTCGTCGTTTGCGACGCGGTCGGGTCGCGGGCGGAGGGCTACGCGAAGAGGTTCGGTCTCAAGCGGGTGATGGGCGGCTTCGACGACATGCTGGCCAGCGACGTCGATGCGGTGGCGATCCTGACGCAGCGTTGGCTGCACGCCCCGATGGCGATCCGGGCGTTGCGGGCCGGCAAGCATGTCTACTCCGCGGTGCCCGCGGCGGTGAGCGTGGAAGAGATGCAGGAGTTGGCGGACACGGTCAGCACGACCGGGCTGACCTACATGCTGGGCGAGACGAGCTACTACTACGGCGCCGCGGTGTATTGTCGCGAGAAGTGGCGTCGGGGCGCCTTCGGCGCGTTCGTGTACGGCGAGGGGGAGTACCTCCACGACATGAGCCACGGCTTCTACGAGGCGTTTGCGCACAGCGGCGGCGAGGCGTGGAAGCGGACCGCCGGGTTTCCGCCGATGCTCTACCCGACGCATTCGGTCAGCATCATCCTCTCGGTCACCGGCGCCCGGGCGACGCATGTTTCCTGCCTGGGTTATCGAGATGCACACGATGACGGCGTCTTCCGCCCCGACGCCAACGACTGGGCTAACCCATTTTCGAATCAGACCGCGTTGTTTCGCACCAGCGACGGCGGGATGCTGCGGGTGAACGAGTTCCGCCGCGTGGGCGCGAGTCATTGCCGATCGGTCCGGATGAGTCTTTTCGGGACAGCGGGGTCTTTCGAGGAGCAGCCGGGGAAGGCGACGTTCACCACCGTGGACCATCGGCTTGAAGATGCGACAGGCCAAGTGGCCTGCGGCGTGGTCGGGGTGCAGGAATGGTTGAATGACCGAGACCTGCCCGAGCCGATCAGGCGGGACTTTTCAACGGGCTTTGCCGCCAGTCACGAGCGTGAACGCCGCCGACTGCCCGAGTCGTTCCACGGGCTGCCCAACGGTCATGAGGGCTCGCACCAGTTCCTGGTGGATGATTTCGCCCGCGCGGTAGTGGCGGGGGCGTTGCCGCCGAACCACGTCTGGGCGGCTGCGCGGTACAACCTGCCGGGCCTGATCGCCCACGCATCGAGCCTGCGTGAGGGCGAATCGTTGCCGGTGCCGGACCTGGGATGGCCGGAGAAGTCCGCTTTGATGTCGTTCACATGACGCGCTGTTTCAGTGCGAACGGCTTCACGCCTTGTTAATCCACCAGGCGGTAGCCTAACCCGCGGACGGTCCCGATCGATTTGCCCGCGTCGCCCAGCCGACGGCGGAGGTTCGAGATGTGCGATTTGACCGTGCTCGCGTCGTAGCCGTCATGGCCGGCGGGCAGGACCTCCGCGAGCTGGTCGCGGCTGAAGACCCACCCGGGCCGGCTGGCCAGCCTCAGCAGGAGGCGGAACTGGATGACGGTCAGGTCGACCCGCTGACCGTCTGCTATCACCACGTGTTCGGCGGGGTAGATCGTGATGCGGCCGGCGCGGATGGTTTCTTTATCGGAGTCCTCATCCTGCACGGCAAACTGCTGACGACGCAGCACCGAGCCGATCCGCGCCAGCAGCACGGGCGTGTCCAGGTGCGGCCCGGTGATGCAGTCATCTGCCCCGGCGTCCAGCATGGACACGACCTGGCCGGAGCTGAAATGGGCCAACGCCTGAACCACCGCGACGCGGGAACCGTTGTTCGTCTTCGCCTTTAATCGCCGACATAATGCTTCGGGGGCGATGTCCACCACCTGCCCCGCGAGCAGCACCAGTTCGATCCCTCCCTTGCCGACTTCCGTCAACGCCTCGGCCCCGCTCTGGGCGAATCGGATCTGGTATCCCCCTTGCGCCAGCTGACGGCGGAGCAGGCGGCCATGCCCGGTGTCGGCGGTGACAATCAGCAGCCGCGCGCCGTTGCCGGCTTCTTCGTGGGCCTCGATGAACTCGTCTTGCGGCTCCGTGGCGTTTCCCGCCGCGGCCTTCCGTTTCGATCGACCTCCCCCCCAACGGTCGGTGGGGGGGGTGTCGGAGTCGGTTTGATGGTCCTTGAGGGAGGGTAATCCGTAAGGCGGCGCCGGGGCATGCCCGCCTCGGATCATGGGGTGGACAGAAAAGGTGTGATCGGGGACGACGGGCGTAAGGCTGCTATCCATGTCGTGAGCAACTCCCTGAATGCTCGTTGCACATCCTTGCACGGCGTTTACGTCTGTCGTGATTATCGGCGCCCGGAACCACCTACAACCCTGACTCTCGCGCCAATACATCATCCTAAGCACATTAGTCGACGTTCGGTCTAAACGGTGTTAGAAGCCCGCAAGCCACGTAAAACGTATTTTGTAATTGATGATCAATCGTGTTGAACCCATGCACGTTTCAGTAATTAACGTTGGTGAGTTAGCCCGTCGCGTCGCGTTAACTTTTGTGGCGCTAAAAAACACCCATGGAAACGCGGGTCGGATATCGTTGAGTGAGGGGTTTTGAAGCGACGCGTTCGGGACGAAGCCCGCCGGCCGCCTTTCAGCGGCCGGCGGAGATTGACGGATTGATTGATCGTTCTCACGCGCTAGCGCGTCGCCGCCGCCCGCCGAGTGCGACGAGGCCGAGTGCGGCGAGGACGAGGGAGGCCGGCTCGGGGATCACGATCTGCTGGAAGCCGGCGGTGGTCTCCGCCTCCCCGCCGAGGAAGGTGGGGGTCAGCCCGTCGGACGTGCTGAAGTACGCCACG
>JANQFR010000080.1 GCA_028277745.1 Phycisphaeraceae bacterium | reverse complement strand
GGTCACATGGCGCGACGTTCCCTGGCCGGTGATCGCCCTCTTCGCGACGATGATGTTGCCTAAGGAGCTGGGCTTCAGCGTCGGGGCCTTACACCTGTCCGCCTCGCGTGTCTTTCTGATCGTGATGTTCTTTCCCGCGCTTTCGATCGTGATGAAGGGCAAGCTCCTGCCCTGCGATTGGCTGATGTTCTTCTTCGTATTCTGGGGCGCTGTCACCCTCGGGTATCACCACGGCATCGAAACCGGGGTCGAATCCGGCGGCATCCTGACCGTCGAGACGGTCGGGGCTTACCTGATCGCACGCGCGTACATCCGCAACGCCCGGACGTTTAAAGCGTTTGTGCGGATGCTCACCATCATCGTCATCGCCCTGGCGATTTTTACGATCCCCGAATCCTTGACCGGCAAGCCCATCATCCGGGACACGGCCCGCATGTTGATCGGCGCCCGGCCGTGGGCGAAACAGGTCGCCCGCTTCGGGCTGATCCGCGCCTACGGCCCGTTCGAGCACCCCATCCATTACGGCGTCTTCTGCGCGGGCAGCCTCGGCCTGGCCTGGTACGTGCTGCACGACACCTTCCGCTGGACGCCCAAACGCCTGCTGATGGGGTTCCTGATCTTCGTCTCGACCTTTATGTCCGTCAGCAGCGGCGCGGTCGCCGCCTTCTCGTCCCAGGCCGGGATGATTACCTGGGACCGCTTGCTGAACCGCGTTAAGCAGCGGTGGGTGCTCCTGCTAATCGCCTTTGTCGCGGCTTACGGCGCGGTGGAGATGTTCTCCAACCGCGAAGCGCCCAAGGTGGTGCTGCATTACCTGAGCTTCAATGCTCATACCGCCTATAACCGCTACATCATCTGGGAGTGGGGCCTGGGCGACGTGATCCGCAACCCGCTGATGGGCATCGGCTTCAACCTGTGGACGCGGCCGCCCTGGATGCACAGCACCAGCATGGACTGCTTCTGGCTCGTGATGGCGACCCGCCACGGGGTGCCGGGGTTCCTCGCGATCCTGGGGACCATGCTTTACACCACCTTCGCTTTGGTGCGCCGGAAGAATTTTTCGAACCAGCTCGCACACATGCGTAAAGGATGGATTGTCACCATCATGGGCCTTGCGCTGGTCGGCACCACCGTTCACTTCTGGAACGCGTTGTACCTGTACTTCTGTTTCCTGCTGGGGGCAGCGGGGTGGATGCTCGCCATGAAGCCCCAGGCGGCGACCGCCAAATCCCGCGGGTCGTCCCGCACGCCTGAGAAACGGCCCCAGCCGACGATCCCCGCACCGAGGACCTCGCCATGAACGACCAGCCGAACCTCCATCGAGGCGTCCTCATCGTCAAGGGCAAGGCCGGCCTGGGCAACCGCATGCTCGCCGCCCTCACGGGGGTCCTCTACGCCAGGCTCGCCGGCCGCGACTGCGTCGTCGACTGGCGCGACTTCACCTACTCCGACGACGGCTCCAACGCCTTCCCGCATTACTTCCAGTCCGACTGCGTCCCGATGACCGAGCAGATCGCCGCCTCGACCTCGATCAATCCCGCGATCTGGGCCGGGCATCTCGATGAATCCGCCAATGACATGCTGGACCGGCTCGACCCGGACAAGCACAGCCACCCGATGATCAGCCGCAAGTACTCGGCCGACCTGTCGCGGATCGATCACAACGAGGACGTGCTGGTCATGTGGTGCTTCAGCCACCAGATTGGCCGGCTGCGCAGACATTTCAAGGGCCCGTTCGAGCGTTACGCCGCGATGAGCGATCGCGAGGTGCTCGGCGACCTGCTGCGGAACGACATGCGGCTGCACCCTGACATCGAGCAACACGTGGACGCGTTCGCCCGCGAGCATTTCGGGCCGGCCACCATCGGCGTGCACGTCCGCTTCATGGACCGCAAGTCCAACGTCGGCCAGTTCACGCGCCACATCGACCGGCTGACCCGCCAACGGCCCGACGCCGTGGTGCTGCTCTGCACCGACAACCCCGACGTCGAGCGCCACTTCCGCGAGCGGTACGACAAGATCATCATGACCCAGAAGTGGATGCCCGCCGGCGGCGCGTCGCTGCACCAGAACCCCGAGTGTCCCAGCCGCCTGCAGAACGGCGTGGAGGCGCTGATCGACATGTACCTGCTGGCGCGGTGCGATTACCTGGTCTATCCCGGCAGCTCGACGTTCTCGCAGATTTCCAGCCTTGTGTCCTCGATGCCCGCCGCGCACGTGATCGACATCGAGCGGTTCGACCTGATCAAGCGCCTCAAGAAGGCGGTCAAAGCCGTGGCGGGGGTGTGAGCCTCATGATCGATGTCAGCGTCCTGGTGGTGTGTTACCGATCCCGGGAGTACGTGGGCGATTGCCTGGCCGGGCTCTATGAGCACACCCGGGGCGTGAGCTTCGAGGTCCTGCTGCTGGACAACTCCGACGACGGCGCCGCCGAATGGGTCCGTGAGCACTACCCGCAGACGACCGTGATCGACAACCGCGACAACCTAGGCTTCGCGGGGGGTAACAATGCGCTGGCCGATCACGCCCGGGGCCGCTACCTGTTGCTGCTGAATCCCGACACCCTCGTGCGGGACAACGCCGTGGGTGAGTTGGCGGCCTGCGCCGCGGCGCACCCCGGGCACGGCGCCTGGGGCGGGGTGACCGTGTATCCCAGCGGGGAGCGCGAGCCGACGTCGCAGCAGGCGGCGCCGGGGCTGTGGAGCGAGTTGCTGCTGGCTCTGGGGCTGGGGCGCCTGCGCCGGGGCGGCCTCCCGGCCGGGGCGTCGGCGCCGCGGGAGGTCGCGGTGTTGTCCGGGGCGTTCATGATGGTCGAGGCGTCGCTCTGGCGCGAGCTGGGCGGGTTCGACCCGTCGTTCTTTTTGTACAGCGAGGAGGTCGATTTCTGCTGCCGGCTGCGCCGGCGGACGGGCCGCCGCCCGATCATGACGCCCGCGTCGCGCGTGGTCCACCTAGTGGGCAAGAGCAGCGGCGACAGCGCCGAGCGGGCGCTGGGCATCTACCGCGGGAAGATGCACCTGGACCGGAAGCTGCACGGCGGCTGGCACGTCGGGGCGTTGGGCGCGGTGATGTGGCTGGGCGCGGCGGTGCGTTGGGGGATGGGCGGGGTCCTGCGGCCGCTGCTGGGCGCGGAGCGGGCGCAGCGCTGGCGGCAGCGCTACGCCGCCGACGCCAGGCGGCCGGGCGCGTGGTGGGGCGGTTATGGGCCGCCGGCCCCCGCCCGCGACGCGGCGTCGGTCCAACCGGGGTTCGGCTCATGATCAGCGTCATCATCCCCGCCCATAATGAGGCCCAGGTCATCGGCCGCTGCCTGGACGGGCTGCTGGAAGGGATCGACCCCGGCGGGCTTGAGGTCATCGTGGCCTGCAACGGCTGCACCGACGACACCGCCGAGATCGCCGGGGCGTACGGCCCGCCGGTCCGGGTGATCGACGTGCCCCGCGCGTCCAAGATCGCGGCCCTCAACGCGGGGGACGAGGCGGCGTCCGGGTTCCCGCGGTTTTACGTCGACGCCGACATCGAGATGACCGGCTCGGCGCTGCGGGCGACCGCGGACGCCCTCGAACAGACCGGGGCCCTGGCGGCGGCGCCCCGGCTGACGTTCGACACCTCCCGCAGCACCTGGCCGGTCCGGGCGTTCTACCGCGTCTGGACCGCGCTGCCCTACTTCACCGGCGGCGGGATGATCGGTTCGGGCGTCTACGCCCTCGCCGAGGCCGGCCGGGCGCGGTTCGACCGGTTCCCCGACATCATCGCCGACGATGGCTATGTTCGGTCCCTGTTTACGCCGGCGGAGCGGCTGACCGTGGAAGGGGCGTCGTTTCGGATCGTGGCGCCGCAGACCCTGTCGGGGGTGGTCAAGATCAAGACGCGCAGCCGTTTCGGGAACATGGAGCTGGCCGAGAAATTCCCGAAGCTGGCGAAGGGGAAGGAGACCACGACCGGCTCGATGTTGGGTTTATTGGCGTGTCGGCCGAACCTTTGGCCCGCGACAGTCGTTTATGTGTATGTGCAGTGGCGCACGAAGGGGAACTGTCGCCGCAAGCTCGCCGCGGGGGATTACCGGACCTGGGAGCGTGACGATTCGTCGAGAAGGCGTTGAGCAGGCGATAGTTAGAAACCAGTGGCAGACATGAATCAGACCAAGGTGATGGCGGTCGCCTCCGGCGGGGGGCACTGGGTCCAGCTGATGCGGATGCGGCCCGCGTTCGAGGACTGCCGGGTGGTCTACGTCACCACCGAGCCGGGTTACGCCGACACGGTCGGCCCGGGCCGGTTCTACGTCGTGATGAACGCCAGCCGGTGGAACAAGCTCCGGCTGGTGGGGCTTCTGATCCAGGTGGCGTGGCTGCTGGTGAAGGAGCGGCCGGACGTGGTGATCTCCACCGGCGCGGCGCCGGGCTATTTCGCCCTGCGGCTGGCGAAACTGGTCGGGGCGCGGACCGTCTGGGTGGACAGCATCGCCAACGCTGAAGAGATGTCTTTAGCGGGCCGTAAGATTATGCGTCATGTGGATTTATGTCTGACGCAGTGGGAGCACCTGGCGGCGGAGGACGGGCCGCGATACGCGGGGGCGGTGGTATGATCTTCGTGACCGTGGGAACGCAGCTGCCATTCGACCGGCTGATCGGGGCGGTCGACGCGTGGGCGGGCCGGACCGGCCGGGACGATGTGTTCGCGCAGATCGGCCCGTCGAAGCTGCGTCCGCGACACATCACGTTCGCCCCGTTCATTGAGCCGGCCGAGCATCGCCGGCACACCCAGGAGGCGGAGGTGATCATCGGACACGCGGGCATGGGCACGATCCTCGGGGCCCTGGAGCTGGGCAAGCCGGTGGTGGTGATGCCCCGGCTGGCACGGCTAGGGGAGCACCGCTCCGATCACCAGGTCGCGACCGCGGACCGTTTCGGGGCCCGCGCCGACGTGACCGTGGCCCCGGATGAGCACGCGTTGGCGGGGATCCTGGACCGCCTGGAGCAGCTCCACGCCGGTCGGCGGATTTCGGGGGTGGCGTCAGATCGGCTGATTCAGACCCTACGGGACTTTATCCACGGCACGACGGCGGCGTCGCCGGCGTGAACGTGAAGTTATTCGGTCGTTTCGCGGGCCGGTTCGGGTAGAATCAGGCCCTATGGGCAAAGTGGCGGGGATGGGAGACTTTGTCGAGCTTAGACACCAAGGATGCTCGGCCGAAATGCCGAAATCAGACGTGGGTCGGTTTATCCGCCGGCCTTGAAGGCAGAATTGCACTGGTTATCGGAACCGTGAGCGGTATTCGATTCAGGGGACTGCGGCCATGATGATTACAGCTCGGCTTTACCGCAACGGCTGGCGCCCGATGCATCTGGCGATGCTCGTAGGCCTGCTGGCCGCCGCGATCGTGGTCGCGTGGCAAGCGTGGGCGGACCTGGCGTACCAGGCCTGGCGTGACGAGGAGTCCAGCCACATCCTGTTGGTGCCGGTGGTGGCGGCCTGGCTGATCTGGATCCGGCGCGCCCGTTTTCAACGCCTCGTCCCGCTGAGCTGCTGGGTCGGCACGCTGATCGTCGCCGGCGGCTGGCTGCTGTACTCGACCGGGGACACGTATCTCGTCGAGACGTTCTGGTATCTGGGCGCGATCCTGCTGGCCGCGGGCGCGGTGATGTCGGTCGGCGGCCGGGAGGTGTTCCTGCGTTTCATGCCGGTGTTCGGGGTGTTGCTGTTCCTGATCCCGATCCCCGGCACCTTGCGGCCGTACATCGCCGGGCCGCTGCAGACCGCGACCGCGGCGGTGGTGCAATGGCTGTTCATGGTCATGGGCTTCCCCGTCAGCCGCAGCGGCAACCTGCTGATGGTCAACAACGAGCCGATCGCCATCGCCGAGGCCTGCAACGGCCTGCGGATGGTCTTCGCCCTGATCCTGGTGACCTACGCGTTCACTTTCAGCATCCCGCTGCGGAGCTACGTGCGGGTGATCCTGCTCGTGGTCAGCCCGCTGCTGGCGATCGCGTGCAACGTGATCCGGCTCGTGCCCACGCTCTGGGCCTACGGCCACATGCCCCACGACTACGCCGACCTGCTGCACGACGTGGGCGGCTGGGCCATGCTGTTCGTGGCGCTGCTGCTGTTGATCGGGTTGTTGCGGTTGATGGAGTGGATGGAGTTGCCGGTCACCACGTTAAGCCGGATCGGCCGATAGAGGAGCGCAGACCCGCCATGCCCAAAAGCAATGACCGACGCCTGACGAAGGGACCGTTGATCTGGCCGTTTGCGAGCCTCATGCTGTTGTTCGGCGTGATGGTGGAGCACCAGCTCTACGGCGAGGCCCCCGCGGACAGCCAGTTCTACCACCAGGCGATCGCCGCGGAGGTCGACCAGCTGCCTTACAGCCTGGGCGACTGGGTCGGCCGGGACATCCCCGTGCCCCCGGCCGCGGTCCGGCTGCTCAAGGCCAACACCGTGTTCAACCGGCAGTTCACCAACGTCCGCGACGGCGCGCTGGCCAGCGTGCTGCTGGTGCACTGCAGCTACACCCGCGACATCATCGGCCACTACCCGCCGGTCTGCTACCCGGCCCAGGGCTGGGTGGAAACCGACAGCCAACCCGTCACCCTCCGGTTCGACGGTCGGCCGTTCGAGGCGACGCAGTACACCTTCACCCGCGAGAGCGCGGTTCGGGACGAGATGTTCCAGGTCATCAATTTCATGGTCCTGCCCGACGGGCGGTTCGCCGCCGACATGGACGAGGTCACCCGGGCCGCACAGGATTATCAGAGGAAGTTCCTTGGCGTGGCGCAGGTGCAGGTCATCCTGTCGCCGCAGTTGCCCCAGAGTGAAAAGGACGCCGTCGCCGATCAGTTTGTTGACATGCTCGGCCCGGTGTTCCGACAGATGTGGAGCGGAGACGCGCTATGACTCAAGACAGACTCCCCGCCGATTACCAGGACGACGGCGCCCGCTACGCCGAGTTCGGCCAAGACGGCGATGAATCGCAGAGCGCCAACCCGTTGCTGGTGGTGCACCGCCTGCTGCGCGGCCGTTACATCCTGGCGATCATCACCGCGGCGGTGCTCGGCGCGGCCGCCGGCGCCGGCATGTACGTCTCGATCACCCCAAAGTACGAAAGCACCGGCCTGATCCGCGTGAAGCCCCAGCGTGAGTACGTGCTTTACCGAGGCGTCGACGAACCGATCGCTCAGTTCGGCGCTTACCTCGACTACCAGGCCAAGCTTGTCGGCTCACAGCGCGTGTTGTCTCTCGCGTACCGCAGCGACACCTGGGAGTCGCGGCCCCAAAAGCAGAGCATCCCCTTCACCGAGTTCACCGACCGGATCCAGGTCATGCACAACCGCGGCCAGTTGATCGAGGTCGCCTTCGAAGATGAATTCCGCGAGACCGCCCAGCGCGCGGTCAAGAGCGTCATCGAAGCGTATATGGAGATCTACGGCGAGAGCGACGCCCAGGGCGAAGCCGAGCGGCTGTCGATCCTCGAGGCCCGCCGGTCGCGCCTGGTCAGCGAACTGCGGTCGCAGAGCGACAAGATGAACCTCATCGCGGGCCAGTACACCCCCGAGTCCATCGACATGCTGCACCAGAGCAAGGTCGCCGAGATGCTCCGCGCCGAAGAGCAGCTTACCGCCATCGACCGGCACCTGGCCGTCCACGAGCCGATGGTCGCCGGGCTCGACAAGCAGGTCGACCCCGGCGGCGTTCACCTGTCGCCCGAGGAGGTCGCCGCGTTCGACGCGGTCACCGCCGGCCTGCTCGCGCAACGCGAAGAGCTCCAGCGTGTGCTCCGTCGCCTCCAGGCGCGCTTCGGTGACAACCACCGACAGGTCACCCAGGCCCGCACCGACATCGCGGTCATCAACCAGTCCGTTCAGGACCGCGTTGACGCCATCAACAACGGCGTCGTCGAACAGCAGACCAGCCCCGACAGCCTCGGCACGGGCGGGCTGGCCAACCTCCAGCAGCTCCGCGCCACCCGGCAGGCCCTCACCAATCAGTACGCCCAGGCCAAGACCGAGGCCGAGCAACTGGGCGCCAAGAAGCAGCAGATCGACAACGTCCGCGCCGCCATGGAGCAGACCCAAACCTACCTCAAGGAAACCGAGCAGCAGATCGAAAGGATCAATGTCGAGACCCTCGGCGGCGACCTCATCACCGTGGTCAACGAAGGCGACCTGCCCCTGGCGCCCACCAATGGCAAGAAGCGGCTCCAGTTCGCCGCCGCCGCCGGCATGGGCGCCGGCGGCTTCGGGGTCGGGCTCTTCATCCTCTACGGCCTCCTGGACCGCCGGCTGCGCAGCTTCGACGACGCCAAGAGCACCCTCGGCAAAGACGCGTTCCTCGGCCTGCTGCCCCGCCTGCCCGAGGACCTCTCCGACCCGCAGCAGATCCTCGTCGCGTCCCTGAGCGTCCACGAGATCCGCGCCATGCTCCAGCAGCGGTTCGCCACCGACGAGGGCCTGGTCCTGGGCGTCACCAGCGCCACCGCCGGCGCCGGCAAGACCAGCCTCACCCTCGCGCTGGGCCTCTCCTTCGCCGCCACCGGGTCGCGCACCCTCGCCATCGACTTCGACGTCGTCGGCGCCGGCCTCTCCTCACGGTTCCGCCGCATCACCAACCGGCGGATGGCCAAGGCCCTCGTCGACGCCGGCGCGATCGACCAGCCGCAGGCCGATGAGCTGGTCCAGCAGGCCGAACGCCAATGGAAGCCCCTCGGCCAACTCGCCGTCGACGCCGGCCTGGTCGAACCCGATCAGCTCGCGGGAATGCCGGGCTTCACCCCCCGGCCATCGCCCGGCGTGGTCGAAGCGCTCGACGGCCGACCCATCCGCGAATGCGTCGAGGTCACCGGGATCGAGAATTTCTCCGTCCTGTCCGTGGGCGAGGCCCAGATCAGCGACATCGGCACGATCTCCCGACGCGCGCTGCGCAAGCTGATTGCCGACGCCCGCGCCAATTACGACACCGTCCTCTTCGACACCGGCCCCATGCTCGGCAGCCTCGAGGCGTCGATCGCCTGCTCCGAGGTGGACGAGGTCGTGATGGTCCTCTCCAAGGACGAGTATCAGAAATACGCCCAGCAGTCGGTCTCGCGGCTGGTGGAGATCGGCGCCCGGGTCGCCGGCCTGGTCTTCAACAAGGCCGAGGAGCGCGACATCGAACGCTTCAGCTCCACCTCCAGCCTCAGCTCGCGCATGAGCCAGCCCGACGGCAGCGGCGACGCGGTGATCAACCTCCGCGACGCGGCCGAATGCCCGGTGGAGTACGGGCCGATCGCGCACGCGACCGCCGCGTGTCTTCCCGAGAACCCCAACCGAGAACGTCGCGCCGCGTCCTGAACGCCGTGCCTGCCTTCTTCCTTAAACACATTAGGTGTTCATCATGAACCTGAGTAGTCGGGCCAAAAAGCGGACGCTGTTGGTGTCGGTCGTCATCCTCGTGATCCTCGGCGGCGCCGGCGTCGCCTACATGATCAACGAGAGCAAGCAGGACGACGCCGCGTTGCGCTCACGCGAGGAAGGACTCGCCGCGGTGGAGGCGGAACGCTACCCCGAAGCGTTGGATCGCCTCGGCCGCTACCTCCAGCGCTTCGGCACCAATAACGACCCCGATGCGATCCACGGCTACGCAACCGCCCGCCTGAATGTCGAGCTGCCCAACAACAAGCACATCTTCGACGCCGCCGGCCTGTTTCAGCGCGCCGTCGACGCCGACATCACACACGTCCCCGCCCGGGAAAGGCTCTTCGAGCTCTTCACCCTCATGGGCCGCAACACCGAGATGGTCAACCTCGCCGACGCGGTCCTCGCCGTGGACCCCGGCGACGCGACGGCCATGCTCAGCAAGGCCGTCGCCCTGCAGCGCCTGCGGAAGTTTGACGAGGCGCTCGAGGCCGCCCAGCAACTCACCGAGGCCCACCCGAACAACCCGCGCGGCCATTCCATGGTCATGAGCCTCATGCGTGACCTCGATGAGCCCAACGACAACCTGGTCGATTACGCCCAGAGGCTGGTGGACGAAAACCCCGACGAGCCCCGCCTCGCCTTGCTCCTGGCCCAGGCCATGCTGGTCAACCGCCGTATCGATGAAGGCGTGGGCGTCCTGCAAAGCCTGGCCGAGGCGCCGATCGAAGACCCGAAGATGGCCCTCGCGCTGGCCGAACGGCTCGACCAGGTCAGCCTCGCGCTGGGCCGGGCCGATCTGAGCGACCTGGCCGTCCAGGTGGCCGAGTCGAAACTCGAGTCCGCCGATGACCCGGCCCTCCGCCGCTGGCTGATCCAGAACGCCTGGGAATTGCTGCAGCACAATCGGGTGATCGAGCTGGCGGCCGACGCCCAGACCGACCGCCGCGACGCGCTGACGCCCGCGCTGGTCGTGATGTCGCTGTACGCCACCGGCCAGGCCGACCGGGCCGAGCAGGCGTTGGCGGCGCTGGAGGACCAGTCCGCGTCTCAGCGCTCGCAACAGTGGGCCCAGTTGATCCGCATGATGAACGCGGGCGACAGCGGCGACAGCGCCCAGCGGCTCTCGACGATCCGGGAAGCGGTCCGCCTCGATCCGGCCAACCCCTACTTCCGGTTCTGGCTGGGCGAGCAACTCCAGCGGATGGGCGAAACCGAGGAGGCGGTTGAGGCGTGGACCGAAGTCCTGCGGCTGCGGCCCGGTTGGTGGCTGCCCCAGACGACGTTGGCGCGGCAACTGCGCGAATTGGGCCGTCACGAAGACGCCCTCAAGGTCGCGACCCAGGGCCGGATGGCCAACCCCAAAAACCGTGAGACGTTCGTCATCTGGGCCCAGATCGTGGCCGACGCCCTGGCCGAAGCCGGCCCCGCGGAGAACCAACGCCTCCTCGACGACGTGGTCAAGTACCGACGCCAGGCCCCCGGCGACGCGCGGATGCGGCTGCTGGAGTTCGAGCTGCTCCTGCGCCTTGGGCAGACGGATCGCGCCAAAACGCTTGCCGATCGGATCATCGCGTCGGGCAACGCGAGTGAAACCGAAATGCTGCGCCTCGCCCAGATCAGCCGTGAACATAACTTCGGCCTGGAATCCCAGATCATGTCCGAGGTCGAGACCCAGCACGGCCAGACCCCGGCGGTCGTGTTCGTGCAGGCCATGACCGCTCTCCAGCAGGGCGAGGTCGACGCCGGGCTGGCGATCATCGACGAGGCGATGCGGCAGATCGACGACGCGGACCGCTGGCGGCTGGAACTGGCCCGCGTCCGCTATCTTGAGGCGGCCCGGGACCCCCAGGCCATCGACGCGTGGCGTCGCCTGACCGCGTCCTGGCCCAACTCGATTCCGGTCCAGAACGCTCTGCTCGAGTCGCAGGCGGCCTGGAGCGACCTGGACCTGATCAACCAGTCGATCGAACGCCTCAAGGCGCTCACCGGCGAAGGCGGCATCTCCTGGCGATTGGCCCGCGCCCGCTGGCTGATCGAGAAGGACCGCGGTCAGCGCGACGACGCCATCGCCGCCGACATGCTTTCCAAGATCGTCCGCGAGAACCCCGACTCCGTCGAGGCGCGCCTCCTGCTGGCCCGGGCCATGGAAAAGCTCGGCAACCTCTCGGCCACCCGCTCCCAGTTGGCGCAGGTCGCGGAGTTGAAGCCCGACAACGTCCGGCTGCTCCTGAACCTCGCGGCCATGGCGCTGTCCGTCGGCGACACCGAGGACGCCATGAACTACCTCGACTCGGCCCTGGCCCGCCCGCTCGGGCCGGCCGAATCGCTGCGGGCCGCGTCTCTCGCCGCCACGCTCGGCCGCCAGGCCGAGGCCGTGCAGGTCCTCGAACGCCTGACCGAAGACGATCAACTGACGCCGGCTGCGCAGCTGCTGCTGGCCAAGCTCTACATCCAGACCCAACGGCTCCGTGAAGCGGACGCGCTGCTGGATGGCCTGTACGCCTCGGCCGACGCCGCGATGTTTGCGGATATTGTCCGTCTGCTGGCGACGCGGGGCCAGCTGGACACGCTCAAGCGGTTGGGCCCGACGATCGAGGCGGCGCCCGGCTCCCAGAGCCAGCGCGCCCTGGCGATGTCGCTCTACGAACAGGCCATGGGCGACCTCGCCGCCGCCGCCGACCGCCTGACCGCGGCTCAGGCCGCGGACCCCGCTGACACGGCGGTCACCCAATCCCTGATCAATCTCCTGATTCAGCAGGGCGACCTGGCGGCCGCGCTGGCCGCCGCTCAACGCCACCAGTCCGCCAGCGATCAGGACCCGCATGCGATCGCCATACGAGACGCGCTGGGCCTCGTCAACGCCGCCGCCGACGAACCGACCCGCGCCAAGCAGATGCGTCTGGCTCAACAGGTGGTGCAGAACCCCGCCCAGTCCGAAACCCTGCTTGAATTAATGAAGATCTACAATGAAGCCGGCTGGGACCCCCAGGCCCCCGGCGTTTCGTTGATCTCTCAGTTGCGGCAACTGGCGGGGCAACACCCCCACCACGCAACCCCCCAGCTTCAGTTGGCCCAGGCGGTCGGCGCCGCCGGCAACAAAGAAGAGATGCTCGACCTGGCCCTGCAGACGATGCGCCTGCACCCGGCCAACCAGGAGGCGGCCCACATCGCGATGGAGGCGCTCGTGAGCCTGCAGCGCTGGAGCGAGGTGGTCCCGGCCGCCGACGAGTACGCCAGCCGGGGCGGCAATCGTCAGATCGCCGACCTGCGTAAGGCTGAGGGCCTGGTCAACAGCGGCGAGCCGGTGGAAGCCGCGGCGATCCTCAAACCCTACGTCGCCTCCGCCCGGCAGCAGGCCGACCTCACCGGGCTGACGGCCTTGCGTCTCTACGTCGCCGCCGAGGTCGCGGCGGGGGAGATCGACGTCGTCCGCCAACTGCTGGAGCCCGACCTGGCTTCCTCCGAGCGCGCCCGTGACTTGTGGCGCTCCGCCGCCGCCATGTTGGCCCGCCGGTCGCCGTCCGACGCCATGGCCTGGCTGGCCGAGTTGGAGCCGCTGGTGGCCGAGGATGCGTTGGCGGAGCGCATCCGTCTGGCGGCCGCCTACAAGATCCTGCGTGACGAGGCCGCGTTCAGCCGGGGGTTGGCGATCCTCGACGCCTTGAGCCAGCAATCGGGACTCAACGCCCAGCAATGGATGATCATCGGTGTGCTGGCCGAGCAGATGGGCAACGCCCGGCAGGCCGAATCCAGCTACCGCGCAGCCCTGGCGGATGAGGACCTTCACCAGGCGGCGAACAACCTGGCGATGGTGCTCGCCCGTGAAAACCGCCAGATGGAGGAAGCGCTGGATTGGGCGTTGAAAGCCAACGCCTGGCTCGCCGACAACCCCAATTATCTGGACACCCTCGCGTTCGTTTACGCCGCGATGGGCCGGCCGCTTGAAGCGACAACACCCCTGGAGCAGGCGGTCGCGATCGAACCCAACAACCCTATGTGGCGGATCCACTTGGCCGCGACCCAACTCAAGGCCGGCCAGCACGCCAAGGCGCGTGAGACGATCCGCCAGGTGGACCGGGATTTCCCCGGCCTCACAACGCAGTTTCCCACCCTCGCTCCGGAACGGCAGAGGATTCTTGACGAACTGGCCCAATCTGAAGCGTCGGCGCGATCAACTGCCCCGTGATTTGTATAAAACTTTAATGCCATTGGTTTTGTGTAATCGTTTGACGATTAGCGGTCATGTCGCGGCGGCAGAACCGGGAACGATTGAAGTGAGGGCAAAAGATTATCGGACCCTTGTGGGGTTCGACGCTGGCCTTGATACCGGGAATGGCCGGTTCGCCTGTGGGTTGGCGGCGGGATGGGTGTTGGGGGCATTGGGGTTTTTCACAAATTTTTTTCAGGACCTCTGGCATTCACTGAATGTCGGGGTATACTGGCACCTGCGTGAGCCACAAAAACGGACGTTGGCTCAGGACATAAGTTTGGCCTCGTGCGGGGAAAACGTTAGAGGCCGGAAGCGGGTAAAATCACTCGCGACCACGGTAAGAAGACTTCGCAGGGAACTCTTCATACATCGTGGTGAACAGTGAGGGTGTGGGATCAAACAATATAATTTTCTATCTGGACCATAGTGGTGTCCTGATTATGGCTTCGAGTGTGTGGCTCGGCCGGAAATGGCGAACTAAGCCTCAATGCGATGTTTTCTTTTAGTTGACACTTTTTTTAGGGAAATGGAGAAAGTAAAAATGGTTAAGAAACTCTCGATGTTGGTTGTGGGTGCGGCTGTGGCCGGCCTGGGGACCTCGGCGATGGCGGCCACGTCGGCCGTGTTGGACACCGGTGTGGCTCCGTGGACGGTGGACGGCAACCCGGCGGTGGTGGTTAACCCCGTCCCCTCCGCCTGGACCAATGCCGTCGCGGCCGACTGGATCTCGGTGGCTGAGAACCCCCGGCAGCCCGGTGGTGTGAACTACACGTTCGAACTGCTGCTGACCCTTGATCCGGGCAGCTACCTCTTCGACCTCACCTTCTCCACCGACAACCGCGCGGTGGACATCCTGATCAACGGCGTGTCGGTTGGCGGCAACCCCAACATCTTTGACCCGCCGCAGGGCATCCCCGGTGAGCCGATCGACTACGAATTCACGTTCGATCTGGACGACACCGTCACCGACCCGGTTTCCCTGACGTTCGTTGTCTACAACGAAAACGCCACCAGCCGCACCAACCCGCTCGGTCTGGTTGTCGCCGGCACCGCGACCATCGTGCCCGTTCCCGGCGCCGGCCTCATGGGCCTGACCGCCCTGGGCGCCATGGGCCTGCTTGCCCGCCGTCGCCGTCAGGTGGCGTAAAGCGACCGAAGTTACAACTTAGCTTATGACAAAGATGGAGCCGTAAGGCTCCATCTTTGTTTTGCGCCTCCCCTTGCCCAACGCACCGGCTATCCTTTATTGGAGCAGATCAACAGGGATTGCCTGGCGCTCGCCCGCTAGATATTTATGTAAGTTCGCTCAGTTATCAGTTGCGATTGGCCGGCCATGCGGACGATCGATATGAATCCGCCGATCGGCGTGGTTGTTGGCGATTGAATCTTTTACATGAGCGGTATGAGCGACCCACATGATCGGTTCCGTGAAGTCTGGGTTGATGCGCCTGGCGGGCAGGCGTTGTGTGCCTTAATCAATGGCGACATCGGCTGGCTCATGTATTTACGTGAAAACGGAGACGCCGGGTTCAGTTCGCGTAATCCCCAATATGATGGCGATCCGAGCGCGATGGTTGAGTATCGGCTTTCCAATGGACAGCACGACGCGTACCCCCGGGCATGGGCGCTGCCGGTTTCAACCATCGAGCGCGCATTGGACTTCTTTCGAGCAGAGCATTCACCGCCGCCGTTCATCACCTGGCACAACGATTCAGGTGATGGCGCCGTTATGGAACTGTAGTGTTGGCCGGGCCGCGACGCGGCCCTGGCCCAAGCGGGTGTAGCCCGCCGGCTATTGAAAAGCCCGATAGCGTTGCGTAGGTCTGGGACGGCACGGATAGATCAAGGGTGAGCCGTATTTTCCGGCACGCCATAGCCGGACGCGACGTTGGGGGCGCCCGGTTCGGGGACGTCGCGGCAATGGACGACGAGCCAGTTGTGCTGCCGGGCGTACCCCGCCAACGTGTCGCCGCCGTAAGCCGCGAGGCGCCGGGTGTCGTCCGGATTAACCAGCAGGGCGAGGCCCCGGCTGAGCTGGAGCATCTCAAAGTCACCGCGGCTGTTGCCGGCGACGAAGAGCGGGGTGGTTTGAATGAACGTCTGGATCACCTCGGCCTTGCCTTCCTCAAGGGTGACCGGCGGGACCCAGACGTCGGTGATCCTGGCCTGGCGGGTCAGCGACCGGGTGCCGAAGATCCGGCTCCTGGGGATGCCCAGTTCCATGTGCAGGAAGTCGCGGTAGAGCACCTGCGTTGAGCCGGTGATGACCCAGACCTCGAAGCCCTGGTGTTTGAACGCCTCGACGAGCGCGGCCATCTTGGGGTAGAGCTTGCCGGGGTACTGCGTGCGGTAGATAGAAGCGCCCCATTGGGCCAACTCGTCGGCGGGCATCCCGGCGAAGTAATCCAAGACCCCCTGGAGGTAGGCGTCGATTTGGCCGGCGTCGCGCATTTTGCGTAACTGTTTGACCAGCTCGGGCTTGCGATCGGGGTGGCGCTGGACGTAGGTCCAGAACGCCTCGTCCATCAGGTAGTGGGGGACCTGCCCCAGCAGCGTGCCGTCGCAGTCGAAGACAGCGACCTTCCGTCCCTCGTGGGCGGACGCCGTCTCGAACAACGCGGCGAAGCGTTCGTTCGTCTGCGCGTCAAAGCCGTCGATCGGCTGGAACGTCGGGCGGGCCGTGGTGCAGCCGGCGAGGATCGCCACGAGGACCCACAGGCCCACGATTCGGCCGGCGTATCGTGATGCAGCCCCGCATGCGCATGCGGGGCTCCGGCCGTCGGTGATGATGCAAAAGGCGTTACCCATAAACCACTTCGCGGACCTCGTCCTGCTGCTCGTACCAGTCGATCGTGCGGCGGAGCCCTTCCTCAAACCCGACGGCGGCCCGCCAGCCGAGCAGCCGCTCGGCCTTGGCGGTGTCAAGGCATCGGCGCGGCTGACCGTCGGGCTTGGTGCTGTCCCATCGGACCTCGCCGCTGAAGCCGGTCAGCCGGACGATCAGTTCGACCAGGTCTTTGATCTTGATTTCGTTGCCGGTGCCCAGGTTGATGGGGGTGGGTTCGTCGAGGGTTTCGGCGGCGACGAGGATGCCCTCGGCGGCGTCGTCGGCGTAGAGGAACTCGCGGGAGGCCGAGCCGGTGCCCCAGCAGGTGATGGCGTCGTCGCCGCGGCGTTTGGCGTCGACGCACTTGCGGATCAGGGCGGGGATGACGTGGCTGGTGTGGAGGTCGAAGTTGTCGTGGGGGCCGTAGAGGTTGACGGGCACGACGACGGCGGCGTTGAGGCCGTATTCGCGGTGGTAGCCGTCGAGCATGACGAAGAGGGCTTTTTTGGCCACGCCGTAGGGGGCGTTGGTCTCTTCGGGGTAGCCGTTCCAGAGCTCGTCTTCGTTGAAGGGGACGGGGGTGAATTTGGGGTAGGCGCAGACGGTGCCGGTCTGGACGAACTTGGCGATGCCGCGCCGCCGGCCGTGCTCGATCAGGTGCATGCCCATGGCGGCGTTGGCGTAGAAGAACCGGCCGGGGTGGTCGCGGTTGGCGCCGATCCCGCCGACCTCGGCGGCGAGGTGGATAACCACGTCGGGCTTGGCGTCGTCGTACATGCGGACGACGTCGGCCTCGACGGTGAGGTCGTAGTCGGCCCGCCGGGGGACGAAGAGGCGGTCGTCGCTCACGCCGCGTTGCCGGAGCTTGTCGCAGAGGAACCGTCCGAGAAACCCGGCGCCCCCGGTCACCGCGACCCGCTGTGTGGCCCAATCGACGCTTGCCATCTGGTGGTCTCCCTGCATTTTCAATCCCTGAGTCGGTCGAGCGTGGCTTCTGCTTGAGGTGGCGGCTCGGCCGGCGGTTTAGATGAGAACGGATCTCATATAGAGGCCCGCCGGCTGGCGGGCGGCCGCCCGCCATGACATTACCATGAATTCCAACGTCTCGACCGGGTCGGATATCGCGTCGGGCGGGCCTTGCTGCCACACGGATACGTTTCAACCCGGCCCGGGCGAGGGGTTGTACGGAGGCGGCGTTGTCACACTCGGGAAAACTCGCTATCGTTCCCACACATAGCCGCGTCTGTTGCTGGATGAGCCGACGAACGCCTGACCGGTTAAACGCCTTGTAGTAAGCAGGGGGCAGGGCGGGCGCTTCTCCTCTACAGACCGATTTGATATCAGGGCATGCCAGACAATCCCGGCCGTAAAAACATCGTCTTTCCGAAGTGGGTGAACTATCTATTGCCGGTCTTGATCGTGGCCGCGGTTGGCGGCGCCGCGTATGCGCCGTTGTTTGTGAATTACGGCATGGGCGCCCCGGCCCTGAAAGTCGGCTACATGCCTCAGCAGCCCGTGCCGTTCAGCCACAAGGTGCACGTCGGCCAGTTGGGGATGGACTGCCGTTACTGCCACACCACCGTGGACAAGGCCGCGTTCGCCGCGATCCCGCCGACAGAGACGTGCATCAACTGCCACAACCCGCAGGACGCGGTCAACGGCATCCGCAAGAAGAGCGAGAAGCTCGCGCCCGTGCATGAGAGCTACATCACCGGCAAACCGGTCGAGTGGATCGAGGTGCATCAGCTGGCGGAGTACGCCTTCTTCGATCACCAGGCCCACGTGAACAAGGGCGTGAGCTGCGTGAGCTGTCACGGCCGGGTCGACCGGATGGAGGTCGTGTATCAGGTTGAGCCGCTGAGCATGAGTTGGTGCCTGGATTGCCACCGTGAGCCGGAGAAGCACCTGCGGCCGGTGGAAGAGGTGTACAACCTCGGCTGGAAGCCGCAGGTGGTGGGCAACGAAACGCTGGAGCAGGCGCAGCTGCGCATCGGCAAAGAGCTGAAAGAGAAGTACAACATCCACGACCGCGCGTACATGACCGCGTGTTCGACCTGCCACCGGTAGGGGTGGCGGATGTTAGATGGCGGATGGCAGATGGGAAAGACGGATCCGTTGAGACCGAACGAGCAAGTGTGAACGGGATGACGTTGGATCAGAACAAGCATTCATCTTCCATCACCCCGCCGCCGTCGGGCACGGGCATGCGGTACTGGCGCAGCCTGGAGGAGCTGGCGGACACGCCGGCGTTCCGTGAGGCGTTGAAGGAGGAGTTCGCGGGGGGGTATGACCCGCAGGAGATCGTCGGCATGAGCCGGCGGACGTTCCTGGGGCTGATGGCCGCGTCGATGTCGCTCGCCGGGGCGGGGCTCACCGGCTGCCGCCGGCTGCCCGAGCAGAAGCTCGCGCCGTTCGCCGCCCGGCCCGAGGGTTGGGTTCCGGGCGCGACCACGCAGTACGCGTCGATGGTCGAGCTCGGCGGCGTGGCCAACGGCGTGCTGGTCACCTCCTTCGACGGCCGGCCGATCAAGCTCGAAGGCAACCCCGCCCACCCCACCTCGCTGGGCGCGACCGACACCTTCACCCAGGGCCAGGTCCTCGAGATGTACGACCCCGAGCGGACCCGCTGGGTCTACCGGGGCAAGAGCCTCGACGCCAAGCGGGCGACGTGGGCGAACTTCCAGGCCTTTGCCGGCGAACACTTCGACAAGCTGAAGCAGGACGGCAAGAAGCTCGCGGTGCTCAGCGGCTACGCCAGCGGCCCGACATTCGCCCGGCTGCGCAAGAAGCTCGCCCAGGCGTACCCGGGCATGAGCTGGCACACCTATGAGCCGGTCAACCACGACAACGTGATCGAGGGCGCCCGCCTGGCGTTCGGCAACGCCGTGCGGCCGCAGTACGACCTGAGCCGGGCGGACGTGATCGCCTGCTTCGACGCGGACCTGCTTTTCGGCATGCCCGGCAGCCTGGCGCACGCCCGGCAGTGGGCCGATGGCCGCCGCCTGCCGGACAAGGGGCCGATCAACCGCCTCTACGCCGCCGAGTCGACCTTCACCCACACCGGCTCGGTCGCGGACGAGCGGCTGCCGATCCAGTCCGGCCAGATCGTCAACCTGCTGATGGCGCTGGCGGACAAGCTGGGCGTCCCGGGCGTGACGTTCGCGGGGGACCTCAACGGCTCGACCGACTTCATCCACGCGCTGGCGGCCGACCTGACCGAGCACCGCGGCCGGTCGCTGGTGGTGCTCGGCGCCAACCAGCCGCCGGCGGCGCACGCCTTGGTCCACGCGATCAACGACGCCCTTGGCAACGCCGGCGCCGACAAGCCGGTGAGCTACACCCCCGAGCCCCTGGCCGAGGACAAGACCTGCTTCGCGTCGATCGCGGACCTGTCGGAGAAGATCGAGGCGGGCGAGGTCGACACGCTGGTGATCCTCGGCGGCAACCCGGTCTACGACGCCCCGGCCGACCTCGACTTCGCCGCCCGGCTCGACCAGGTCCCGCACGCGATCCACCTGAGCCTGTACACCAACGAGACCAGCAGCAAATGCCAGTGGCTGCTGCCGATGGCCCACCCGCTGGCGTCGTGGGGCGACGGCCGGGCGCAGGACGGGACGGTGAGCATCCAGCAGCCGCTGATCCTGCCGCTGTTCGACGGCAAGTCGGCGATCGAGGTGCTGGCGATGCTGGCCGGCGACGGGCAGACCGAGGGGTACGACCTGGTCCGCGCGACGTTTATCGAGGACGGCCACGCGACGGCGGCGTCGCTGGAGAAGCCCTGGCGGCGGGTGCTGCACGACGGGCTGATCGCCGGCTCGGCGTTCGAGCCGGCGGCGGTCACGCTCCGGCCCGGGGCCGCGGCGCTGGCGTCGGCGGCGTCGCCGATCGACGGCTTCGAGCTGACCTTCCACGTCGACCGCTGCGTCTACGACGGCCGGTACGCCAACAACGCCTGGCTGCAGGAGCTGCCCGAGGCTCTGACCAAGGTGACGTGGGACAACGTCGCGCTGATCAACATCAAGGACGCCAAGGACCGGGGGATCGAGCAGGGGCAGCTGCTGAACCTGACCACCGCCGACGGCCGGACGGTCCAGGCGCCGGCCTACCTCATGCCGGGGCAGGCCGCGGGCTCGATCGCGGTCCAGCTCGGCTACGGCCGGGAGGCGGTGGCGAAGAACACGCTCAACATCGGCACGGGCGTGGGCTTCAACGTCTACCCCGCCCGCACCGCCGGCTCGCCGTGGATCGCGGTCGGCGTCCAGCTCGACAACACCGGCCAGGCCTACGGCCTGGCGCTGACCCAGAACCATTACCTGCTCGATTCGGTCGGCATGTCCGGCAAACGCGACCGCGTCGGCGAGCTGACCGGCGCCGGCAACAGCTCGGGCAAGATCGTCAAGGACGCGACGGTCGACTACTACCGCCAGCACCCGCGGTTCGTGGTCGAGGGCGACCACTTCGGCGACATCCCGCTGCAGCTGTGGGACCCGCCCAAGGAGGCGACCGCCGAGGGGTTCAAGCCTTGGCCGGAAACCGAAGACCCCGGCCGGCGGGGCGCCCCGTCCGCGTTCAACAAGCCACACGCCTGGGGCATGAGCGTCGACATGAACGCGTGCATCGGCTGCAACGCGTGCATCATCGCGTGCCAGGCGGAGAACAACATCGGCGTGGTCGGCAAGGGGCAGATCCAGATGCACCGCGAGATGCACTGGCTCCGCACCGACCGCTACTTCAAGACCGACCCGCAGGCCGACCCGTACGCCCAGCGTCCGCAGGTCGCGCACATGCCGGTGATGTGCCAGCACTGCGAGAACGCGCCGTGCGAGCAGGTCTGCCCCGTGGCCGCGACGGTGCACGACACCGA
>JANQFR010000074.1 GCA_028277745.1 Phycisphaeraceae bacterium | reverse complement strand
GTCCGCTCGACCATCCCCGACACCGCTTTTGACGACGGCCCGGAGGTCATCGGCCGGTCCGCTCTGGCGCGCCCCGTCGTCGCCCCGCCCCCACCCCGCCCGGCGCCCGCGGAGACCCCGGCGCCCGCCGCGATCGCCCCCGAGCCCCCCGCCGCGCTTGAACCGGCCACGCCCCTCCCCGCGGACCCCACGCCGACCGTGACGATGCCCGCCGCCGAGCCGCCCGCGGTCGCCGTCACCCCGTCGGCTGATTCGCCGCCGGAGGGGGAAACCGAGGTCGCCTCAGAAAAAGAGGCCGGCGCGGCGCCCGAAACCATCTCCGGCATCATGGCGGCGGTCATGAGCGACCTGACGCCGGGCCCCCGCCCGACCGTGCCCGCGGCGCCTCCCCAGCGCACGGTTTACCTCGTCGACGCCTCCGGCTCGCTGATCGACACCTTCAGCCAGGTCCTCGACCACCTGCGGCGTGAAGTCCGCCAGCTGGACGCCAACCAGCAATTCACCGTGATCTTCTTCCGCGAAGGCGAATTGATCGAGGCCCCGCCCACGGGGTTGAAACCCGCCTCGCGCCAGGCGGTGAGCCAGACGCTGCGCTGGATCTCGCCCACCTCCGGGCAGGTCTCGCCGAATGGGCGGTCCGACGTGACGGCGGCGCTGGAGCGTGCGTTGAGCTACGGGCCGACCCAGATCATCATCCTGTCGGACAACGCGCTGCACCGCCGGACCTCGGATTCAGACCCGGACGAGGCGCTGGACGCGGTCAACGCCGTGCTCGCCGCGGCGGAGAACCCCGCGCCGCCCCGGATCCACACCGTGCAGTTCATCTACGAAGACCCCGCCGAGGTGCTCCGCCGGATCGCCGAAACCCACGGCGGCCAGTTCCGGTTCATCGCCCCGCCGCGCCCCGACGACGATCTTCAGTCGCCGCTGGAAACGCTGATGCGGGCGACGCCACGGAATCTCTGAAGTTTTTCACCAGGCTTAAGCCCCGTATCCGGATGCGGGGCTTTAAGCATCACCCGTTCAGCACGTCCTGCACCGCCGCGACAACCTCGTGGTGGAACCGGCCGTTGGTGGCGATCACGCCGCGGTTGACTTCGAGCTGTCGGCCCTGGGAAAAGTCCAGCGGCTTGCCGGTGATGTCGGTCACGGTCCCGCCCGCGGCCTCGACGCAGAGCTTGCCCGCGGCGTGGTCCCAGATCTTCTCGCGGTAATCTGCGCGCGTGGGCAGCCGCAGGTAGATCGACGCGTCGCCCCGCGCCACCGCGGCATACTTGCACTGACTGTCGATCCGGTACGGCTCGGCGGTGATGCCCAGCCTGGCCGCGATCTTCGAGCTGGCCGACTGGTCGCTGTGGCCGGTCTCAACCGACTCGCAGAACCGCGCGTCCGCGGGCGACTCGACGCCGCTGACCGTCACCTTCTTCGGTTTGGCGTCGGCGCCGTCCAGCGGCTGCGCCTTGGCGCCCACGTTCTTGACCGCGGTCATCAGCAGGCCTTGGCCGTCCAGGTTCGGGCAGCCCAGGACACCCAGCACGACCCGGCCGCGCTCGATGAGGGCCAGGGCGATGGCGTACTGGTCGCGGCGGAGGAAGCCCTTGGTGCCGTCGATGGGGTCGAGGGTCCAGAACCGCTTGGCGTCGGCGGCCGGGCGGGCGCCGCCGCGGTCGATCCAGCCGAGGACCGTCGCCTCGTCGGCGGGCGTGTCCAGCACCCGGTTGACGTGCTCGACCACCGACGCCTTCAACGCCGCGTGGCCGGCCTCGCGCAGCTCGGCGGCGTCCTCTTCGGCGACCGCGGGATCGTCCGGGAACGACGCCGCCAATTCGCCCAGCACCACGGCCTGGGACGCGAAGTCCGCCACCGTGACCGGGCTCTTGTCCTTCTTCTCCAAAGTGTCGGCCGTGACCAGGCCGGCCTGGACCGCCCGGCACACCCCGGCGGCGCGGCGGACGGCGGCGATGGCGGCCGCCATCTCGCGGCTGTAAGCGTCAATCATCGGGTTTCGTTCCTCTCTGGGGCCGCCTTTGGCGGATTCCCCGTGACATCTGGGCTCAAAAGCGTATCATGTCGGTATAAAAATACTGATCGATCCTATCATGAGAGCGAGGTTCACCGTGCGGAACTACACCATCAGCGACACGGCCCACTCCCCCATGCTGGTCTTCTACGAGGCCACCCGTGCCTGTGATCTGGTCTGCCGCCACTGCCGGGCGTGCGCCATGGCCCGGTCGCACCCCAAGGAGCTCACCACCGAGCAGTCGATCCTCCTGATCGATCAACTGCTCGAGTTCCCGATCACGCCGATGCTCGTCCTCACCGGGGGGGACCCGATGATGCGGCCGGACGCCATCGATCTGGTGCGCTACGCCGTGACCCGGGGCATGCCCACCTCGATGGCGCCCGCCGCCACCGACCGGCTCACCGGGCCGGTGCTCCGCAAGCTCAAGGACGCCGGCCTGTCGCGGATGAGCATGTCGATCGACGGCCCCGACGCCGCCACCCATGACGCGCTGCGCGGCTTCGGGGGCAGCTTCGACCGCGCGATCTCCATCCTCGGCGCCGCCCGCAATCTCGGCCTGGCCACCCAGGTCAACACCGTCATCAGCCGGCACAACGTCGACGACATCGACGCGATGGCCGACCTCATGGCGACCCTGGGCATCACCCTCTGGTCGGTCTTCTTCGTCGTCCCCGTCGGCCGGGCGGTCAAGTTGCCGCGCATCCGGCCCGATCAATACGAAGACGTGTTTGATCGGCTGCACCATCACAGCATGCGCCAACCCTACGCGATCAAAACCACCGAGGCGCCGTTCTACCGCCGATTCGTCCTGCAGCGCAAGGGCGACCCGCAACTGGGCCCGCAACGCGCGCCCCTCGGCGTCAACGACGGCAAGGGCGTCATGTTCGTCTCCCACACCGGGCACGTCTCCCCCTCGGGCTTCCTGCCGATCAACACCGGCCGCTTCCCCGAGGATTCGGTCGTCGACCTGTATCAGAACCACCCGGTGTTCCGTGAGCTGCGCGACTCCTCGCAGCTGCGCGGCAAGTGCGGCCGATGCGGCTTCCGCAACGTCTGCGGCGGCTCCCGCGCCCGCGCCCGGGCGGTGTTCGGCTCCCACCTCGACCCCGAGCCGGACTGCCCCTATCAGCCGCCTTCCTTGACCCCGAACGACCCCCTGGCCCAACAGACCCCCCTACCGAAACGGAACGAAGCCTTATGTTCAGTGTGACCAACATCCTTTGCCGGCGCGACACCGGCAACGAACGCCTGCGTTACCGCGACCTGTCTGCCGACGCGCCGCCCAAGCCGGTGGTGGTGTGGGCGGTGACGCGGGCGTGCAACCTGCGGTGCGTGCACTGCTACGCCGCCGCCGGCGCCGAGCCCGACCCCGGCGAGCTGTCGCACGACGAGGGCCGCACGTTGCTGGAGGACCTCAAGGCCTACGGCGTGCCGGCCGTGCTCATCTCCGGCGGCGAGCCGCTGGCCCGGCCCGACACCCTCGACCTCATGGCCTACGCCCGCCAACTCGGGCTCAACCTCACGCTCTCGACCAACGGCCTGCTCATCACCGACGCGGTCGCCGGCCGGCTCGCCGACATGGGCGTGCGCTACGTGGGCATCTCGCTCGACGGCATGCGCCGGACCCACGACAAGCTCCGCGGCATGGCCGGCGCGTTCGACCAGACCCTGGCCGCCATCGGCCGCTGCCAGCGGGCCGGGCTCAAGGTCGGCCTGCGCTTCACGATCCACGCCCTGAACCTCGATGAACTCGACCCGATCTTTGACCTGTGCCTCGACCACGGCATCGACCGGCTTTGCGTGTACCACCTCGCCTACGCCGGCCGGGGCGGGCGCATGCAGAAGGCCGACCTGACCGCGCCCCAGACCCGCGACGCGGTCGAGCGCATCTTCGAGCGGGCCCGCGCCGCCGACGCCGACGGCCGGGGGCTCGAGGTCCTCACCGTCGGCAACCACGCCGACGCGGCCTACGCCCTGCTCCGTCTCGAACAAGAGCCCCCCGGCGTCCTCGAAGCCGCCCACGCCCGGCTCGCCCGCAACGGCGGCAACGGGTCCGGCTCGTTCATCGCCTCGGTCGACCCCGTCGGCAACGTCCATTACGACCAGTTCTCCTGGCACTACACCTGCGGCAACGTCCGCCACGCCACCTTCGCCGAGGTCTGGGGCCAGGCGACCGACCCCCGCCTCGCGACGCTGCGCCGACGGCGCGACAAGCTGCCGCGGCGCTGCCGGGACTGCCGGTTCCTCGACGTGTGCAACGGCAACCTCCGCACCCGCGCCGAAGCCGCCACCGGCGACTGGCTGGGCGACGACCCCTCGTGCTACCTCACCGACGCCGAAATCGCCGAGCCGGTCGCGGTCGAGGCGGTCTAGTGACGGACCAGGGCCGCGTAGCGGCCCGGCTAGTGCATTTCAGCACGACCCGCACGCTGGGGCTGTGACGGCTCCCATTTGCTATCGTCATGGATCGTGAATCCGCTTGGTTTACTGGTGCTGTTAAGCCTGTCCGCCACGGCCCGCGACTCACGCCACCGCGAGGCCCGGGTCTATCGGATCAAGGCCAATCCCTGACCGGGAAGCCCGGGGATTGCAATCCCCGGGCTTCGGCGGCGGACAGAACGCTGCATGGAAGACGATCCGCCATCACGTGTCGTCGTTCGGCGGCCGCGATCCGGGTGACGCCAAAAGGTCTTGCAGATGCGGAGCGTTCTCGGGCTGCTGCGACCGGTCGATCCAGTCGGCGGGCGTCAGCCCTTCATCGTCCTTGATCGATGCGTCCGCGCCGGCATCCGCCAGCGCCTCGACGATCGGCACGTGCCCGCGCCAGACCGCGAAGTGCAGGGCCGTGGTGCCCTCTTCGCAGATGCGGTTGACGTCGGCTCCGGCGTCTACGAGATGCTGGATAAGCTGTGACTGCCTGGTTGGATCGTCGGTCATGGCCTGACAGGCGAACCAGAGCGGGGTGCTGTCGAGCTTGTCGGTCTGGTCGGGATCGGCCCCAAGGGCGAGGAGTTTTTCAATGACGCGGGGGCGGCCTGCCCGTGCGGCGCAGATCAGCGGCGGGAAGTGTTGCCAACCTGTCTGGTTCAGCAGGGAGGGATCGTTCTCGAACGCCTCGATCGCCGCGTCGTCGTTACCCAGTAGCATCTCCGTGAATGGGGTGACCGTCGCCCCGGCGTCTCTGAGCAGCGTGGCGATCGCTTCCCAGTTCGGCGATTTGTCGTTCGACACGGCCCCGGCCGCGAGCTCGATCGGTGTGATGTGCTCGCCATCGACCACGTCCGGGTCGGCGCCGCGGTCGAGCAACAGCTTGACGAGTTCGACGTTGCCTTTGCTCGCCGCAAGATGCAGCGGCTTGCGGGGCGCGGAGCACTGGTTGGGATCGACTCCGCGATCGAGAAGCTGTGTCGTGAGAACGACCGACTGGGCCTGATGGACCGCCGCGGGCCAAAGGTGTGGGCCGACGTGTTCGGGGTGAGCGTCCATCAGGCGGATCGCCCCCGCCTCATCACCATTAGCGACGGCTTTCTCCATCTTGCTGCGCACGTCACGCTCACGCAGGATCGCCAACTCCCGCTCCTGTGTCTTCCAATACAGTTTCGTGAGATCAGGGTGGGTGTTCGCCTCGGCCATTTCCAGCGGCGTGACGTTGCGGAGGGTCTCTTCTCGGCTCGTCTTCCAGCAATACATACGGATCGTGGCCCGCGCGGTAAAGTCGATCCATAGGCCGTACTTCGCCACGAGGTGTTCAAGCATCGGGAAGTTGCCGCCGCTGTTGCTGGCGATGCAATGGAAGATCGGCGTCTGCCCGCCCAGGCCGTCGATCACGTCGGCTTTGGCATTGATGTGGATGCCGTGCTCGTAGCCGCGTTGGCACAGGACGTCCACGCATTGGATGGCTTCGAATTCCACGGCCTGGTGCAGATACGTCGCGCCCTCCAGATTGATGTTGCCGTAGGTGAAGTCTTTGAAACGCTTGGCGATCCGCTTGGGCTCGGCATCCAGCAGGCGTGAAAGTTCTTCGGCGTCGTTCCGGAAGATCGCGTAAGCGACCTCATCCACCTCGGGAGGGCGGGTCGCGCCGTATTGCTCAAGCAGGGCGATGCCCTCGTGTTTGAGGTGGACATTGCCTCGGCCATAGGTGGCCAGCAGCATGCGCATCGGGTTGTTGTGAATGGAGTCTTCCGTAGGAGGTTCTAACGAGCCGATGGCGTCGGCTCCGTGTTCGAGAAGGAAGCGCATGCCGATCGGGTTGCGGAACTCGCAGCTGCCCATGAGGGGATGGCCGTAGGTCTTGCCGGGCCCGCCGTTGGGGTCGGCGCCGGCTTGGTAGAGCGCTTCGGCGCAGGCACGATAGTCGTTTTCGCGTTTGCCCCGCATGTTGCAACAAGCGCGGCCAAGCGCGAGGTTCAGGTCACGTTGGGAGAAGCCGCCGCGGTCGAGCAGCGCGTGAACGCGGGAAAGGTCCGCATCGTTGGCGGCTTTGGGCAGGTTGTCGTCGGTGTCACGCATCCAAGACGCGGGTTGCTGCGGGATCGATTCGACGTGATCGGTGAGCTTCCGCCAACTCGGGAAGCCGTATTCGACGGCGATGACGTGCTGAGCGTCGGTGAGTTTGATCAGCTTGTCTTGGAAAACGGCTGCGACCCGTTGTCGGGCGGGGCCGAGCCGACGTTCGTAGGCTTTGAAAAGGGTCTTGGCCTGCTTGCGCAGGTGCTCGACGGACGGGTCGCGCGGCAGCTTCCTTGGACGGGGGTTCGGTGTGGTCACAGAGGACCTCCTTTCATCACGCCCGGTGTCCGCCGAATCGGGCTGAAAGAAGGACCGGTTATTGGCAAGGCGAGAGGTGGGTTTAACCCTTTCCGCGGACCGGACGCGCCCGTGACACGCACCCGAACCATACCAGCCATCGCGCCAGGCGACAAGGAGGACCTGCGCGATCAGGGCGCAGGGGCTAAGGGTGAACGCAGCCGAGGCTCCGCTTCGCTTCGTGGAGCCGAGGCGCGGTGTCCGCGCCGGGCTCCATCCCATATCCCGCCAGGCCGCGGGTTGAACCCGGCTCTCACGCCAGCGCGTCGGCGTACTTCTCGCGCAGGGCCGCGGCGCCGTCGGCGCGGTCCGTGGCTTCGAGACGGTCCAGGTACTTGGGCAGCGGCGAGCGGCCGGGCTCGAACAGCGCGTGCTGCGGGCCGCCTTCGTAGATCACGGTCCAGAGCGGGTCGGTCACATCGCTGGCGTATTGCGACATCTTCCACATCTGCGCGTCGTGCCAGCCGCTGAGCCGGTACACCGCCTCACGCACCACGTCGGGGTGCTGATCGGCAAGGTTGTTCTGCTCGCGCGGGTCGGCGTCGAGATTGAAAAGCATGTCCTGCGGGAAGGGGTGGAAGCCGTCGCAGTAGGTTCGGATGTAAAGCCACTTGTCGAACCGCACACTGCGCTGACAGACGTGGCAGCACTGGCTGATGACCAGGGTGTCGCGGCCCTGCTCGGCGCCGGTGCGGATGGTGTCGGCGTACGACTGGCCGTCCCAGATCGGCCGGCTCAGGTCCTCGCGGCCGATCAGCTCCATCACGGTCGGGGCCCAGTCGACGTTGTAGTGCAGCCCCTCGTCGACCACGCCCGCGGCCATGCCGGGCCACTTGACGATCATCGGGATGTTGCAGGTGCCCTGGTCCGCGGTGCCGTGCTCGCCGTAGATGCCAAGTTCGCACTGGTTCTCGCCGTGGTCCGCCGAGACGATGACAACGGTGTCTTCGTACACGCCCGCGTCCTTGAGCTTCTGGATGATGCGGGCGACCTGGTCGTCGACGTAGCGGATCGCGGTGTCGTAGCCGTCGATCCACTGCTTCATGCTGGCGCGGTCGGTGACGCGCAGCGGGAGGCGGGGCCATTTCTCGACATCGTTGTCGCTGTACATGCCCAGGTCCTGCGCCGAGTGGGGCCCGGCCCGCTTGACATGACGCTCGATCATCTCGTCGGTGAAGTAATCGGGCAGGGGCTCGTCCTCGAACGGGTGCCCGTAGTCGAGCGGCGCGCGGTAGGGGGTGTGGATGTCCCAGTAGTTGATGTGGAGGTACCAGTCATCGCGGCCGGCGTTGCGGTCGAGCCAGTCCTCGACGACGGGCTGGACGCGCTCGACCGGCTCCATGCCGCCCTGGCCGGTGTTGTGGATCTCGTTGAACCCGGCGTAGAACTGATGGGCGGCGTGGCGTTGGCCGAAGGGGGAGATCATGGCAGTGTGGTAGCCGGCGACCTGGAGCCGGCGGGGGAAGCTGTTTTCCTCGTAGGTGGAGCGGAACCCGCGGAGCTTGCCCTCGCGCTTGGGGTCCGCGGCCGTGCCGCCGTGGCCGACCACCCCGGTCTGGATGCCGAACCGGCCCTGGTAGAAGGCGGTGCGCGACGGCAGGCAGGGCGCGTCGGAGGTGTAGCAGTTGGTGCAGCGCACCCCCTCGGCGGCCAGGGCGTCGATCGTGGGCGAGGTTTGCCGCGGGTAGCCGTAGCAGGAAAGGTGCGAAGGGGTCAGGGCGTCGAGGTCGAGGTAAAGAATACGCATGGGGGGTCCGGGGGGTTAGGGTTTAGGGCCTAGGGTTTAGGGGGTGAGGATAGATGATTGGTGAAGGACCGGTTGATCTGGTCGGCGGCGGCGCGGGTGAGCGCGGTCAGGTGAGGGTCGGGGCGGCGGGCGGTGGGGGGGCAGACCTGGGCGAGGGCGAGAACCGCCCGGAGCTTGCCCGCCGGCTCACGGATCGGGGCGGCGTAGCGGCGGACGGCGTTGGAGTTCACGCCCAGGTCGACGCCGACGCCCTCGCGGCGGACGTGTTCAGTGACGCCGGGGACCTCGCCGCGCGGGATCGGACGTTGCCGGCCGTCGTCCCACGCCCAGAACGGCCCGGCCGGCGGATCGCCGCCGAACCGCCCGAACGCGAGCACGACCTGGGCCATCGCATCGAGTTCGTGGAGGGTCCGCTGCGACCCGACCCGGGCCTTGGCGGAGACCACCGCGTCCTCGGGGTCCCATCGCTCGATCATGACCAGCCGCGGCGGGTCGTCCGCAAACGCGTGCAGTTCCGCGGTGTGTCCCGCCTCCTCCGCCAGCTTTGCCAGCACCGGTTCGGCGGCCTCCCGGATCGACGGCAACCCCTCCCCATCGACCGGCGCCAGCCGCATCCGGGCGTAGTACCGCCGCGACACCGGCTCCCGCCCCACCGCGCCGGCTGCCACGAGTGACTGTAAGAATCTGTTAACAGATGATTTAGGGTAACCCGTCCTGGCCGCCAACCTCTCCAGCGAGGTCGGCCCGTCCTGCCCCAGCCGCCGCAGCAGCTCCAGCCCCCGCGTCAACGCGGGCGCCGGATCAGCGGCCTGAGACAGCGTTAATGCCATATATGGAATATAAATCAAATAAGAAACAATCGCAACCACCCCGCCCTACACCCTTACACCCCACCTCCCAGCCGTCCGGCCATGATCATCGCCATGCGGCGGGCCAGCCCGATCAGGTCGCCGCGAGCCTCGGACCGCACCGTCTGCTCGACGGCCTGCTCCCACAGCGCCAGCCAGCGGTCGAAGTGTTCCGGGCGGAGCTCCGCCAGCCGGCGATGGACCTCCAGCGGCCGGCCGGCGTAACGCCCGGTGCGGTAGATCGCGGACGTCCAGAAGTCCCGCATCCGGGCCAGGTGGGCGTCCCAGTCCTTCACGTGCGCCTCAAACACCGGCCCGATGAGGGGGTCTGTGCGGCCGCGCTGATAGAACCGCTCTACGAGACGGCCGATCTCGGCCTCACGGACGGGGTCCATCTCGGCGCAGGGCCGGCGGCGTTCGGTGATCGGCAGATTCGGCTGAGTCATGGCTTGCTCCAAACAGGTATCTTAAATACCATTTTAGCATCGGCCCCCCAGGAAGCCAACCATGCGGCTCGCCGAACGAACAGACTACGCCCTCCGCGTCCTGATGCTGCTCGCGGCAAGCAAACAACGCTGCCAAGTCCCGCAGATGGCCCGTTGGGTCGGGGTCTCGGCCAATCATCTGTCGAAAGTTGTCCAGGCCCTCAAAGACCGGGGCTGGGTGTCCACCCACCGCGGGCGCGGCGGCGGGGTCGAGCTCGCGGCGGACCCATGCCAACTCCGCCTCGGCGACGTGGTGCGCGCCATGGAGCCGGACCTGGACCTCGTCGAGTGCTTCCGCGACGACGGAGCGTGCCCCCTCGACGGCTCGTGCGGCTTGTGGGGCGCGCTGCACAACGCCCGCCGATCCTTCCTCGCTGAGCTCGACCGGGTCACCCTCGAAAACCTCACCCGCGGATACCGACGCGGCCTGCTGCGCCTGACCGTGGAGGCCACTTCATAAAAGGAGCCCGCAGTGAAAAAACAAGCCACAACGGAACCGCGGGGCCAGGCGTTCAAGCCTTGCGGCGACGGCCCAGCGTCAGCAGTCCACCCAAACTCAAGACGGCCAGCGACGCCGGCTCGGGGATCGGCTCACCGATCGCCCGCAACACCCAGTTGCCCGGAGCGCCGAGGCTGTCGATCGTCGCCGGCGCCAGGTCGACGCTGCTGCCCGCGACGTCGGCGGGGTCGAACGTGCCGGGGTTGGTTGTGCTGACGCCCAGCCACGACCGCCCCAACGATTCGCCCGGCTCGTTATGGAACGTCATGCCCGCGTTGCCGGGCACGTCCAGCAACATCGCGGCGATGAAAAACGTGCCCGTCACCACCGTCGGAGAGATATCAAAGAAAGTGGGTTCGTCGAAGTTGCTGTCCGACTCCAAGATGGTCGTATCGAACCGGCTCAGCAGCACGGCGTCCGTCGGGTCGCCGTCGTTGTTCGGATCGTTGTAGACGAGCAACGAGATCGGCCCGCCGACCGTCAGACTGCTGCCGAAGCTCAGCCCGATCTGGGTGATCCGTTCACCCCCAGGCTGCACGTCGAACTGGTTGGCCCACCACAGATCAACCTGAGGGGGGTTGGGATCAAGAGAGACCGCGATGTCGTCGTGATTAACGAGCGTGCCAAGTTCATCGACGTGGTAAAGGACCGAGGCCTCGGCGGAACGCGTTGAGGCGGCCAGCAACACGAACACCCCCGCAAGCAACAAAGTGTGGGAACCCTGTCTTCGCCAGATTTTCATGAACGTACTCCCCCCATTGATATGGGTTTCATCGCAAATCATGAGGAAACCTCTTCGCCGTCCGACATGGCCGGCATGAGCTTCCCCGTGTGGTAAAAAACAGCCTTAACGACTCGTTTCTGCGTCGGACGCAAAAGGCGAGAAAAAAGGGGCAATGCCAGAACCCCCAATTCCCACTCCGGCGGGAGGATATCAAGAATCAGCAGAGAGCTCAACTCCCCAGGCGGACTCCCTGTCGAGATGACGCCCCATGCTCGTCACCGTCGGCGGCGCTTCAAGGGCATTGACTTTTAACCATGATCAACCGCCCAACCCCGCCTGCATCACCTTCAGCTCCGACCACCGGTCGTAAAGCCGGCGGACCTCCAGGTGCGCGGCGTCCAGTTCGCGGCAGACGTCGGTCAGTTGTTCGTGGTCGGCGAGCACCGCGGGGTCGGCGGTGACCGGGTATGAAAGGATTTTAACCTCTGCGCCTATATGGGATGTGGAGTGTAAGTTAGAAAAGTACAATCAGCTCTATCGCGCTCTTGTCATAAAGCAATGGTTCCTGAATGCGTTCGTGCCGCATGATTCTTTTAACACCGCCCAAACGCTTTCAAGGGCAAATCAAAGGGCCATAGCCGTGCGCGACATCACCGTTCGATTTTACGCGCAATACTCCATGCAGGCGGTTATCGCATGGATATGGCTTTACTGCCTATTTATTATCATCCCACACGGATTCATGCTTTCTCCCGCAATAGCGGCGGCATTGGCTTTTATCGCAGCGTTGATCGCAGGCCTCACATCAACATCGGTGCTACCTGGAGAAGCGAAGGTATATCGTCAAGAGGGAATGTCCAAGGGCATGATCGTAAGAGCTTTGGGTGTCGGCTTCGTCACTCAATTGGCTCTTGTAGGAGGATTTGCGGCCGTTGCTCTTCTCATGGATGCTTTAGGCGCGTCAGGTGTCGTACCCCTTGCATCTGCAGCTGTTGTCGCGGTCGTGACTAGCGTGTTCGTTCTGTGGCGGCTCGGTTATTGAGCCAACCTTAAGGGAGTTTTCAACGGGGATCTGTTAGCTCAAACTCGCCTGCATCTCTTCCAACTCCGACCACCGCTCGTAAAGCCGGCGGACCTCCAGGTGCGCAGCGTCCAGCTCGCGGCAGACGGCGGTCAGTTGTTCGTGGTCGGCGAGCACCGCGGGGTCGGCGGCCCGCTGCTCCAGATCGGCGACGCGCTGCTCGGCGTCGAGGATCGCCTGCTCCATCCCGTCCAGTTCGCGCTGGTCCTTGTAACTGAGCTTACGCGCGGGGCTGGACCGGGGCTTCTCGCGTTTCTCGGCCTTGGGCGTATCGGCCTGCTCGAGCGTCGCCATGTGCCGCTGCCACTGCTCGAGCGTGGCGTATTCGCGTACGCCGCCGCGGCCGTCGAGGCCGAGCACGGTGGTGGCGAGGCGGTCGAGCATGACCCGGTCGTGCGTCACGAGGACCACCGCCCCCGGGAAGTCAGCCAGGGATTCCTCGAGCACTTCGAGCGAAGGAATATCCAGGTCGTTGGTCGGCTCGTCGAGGACCAGCACGTCGGCGGGCTGCATCATGAGGTTGGCGATGAGGATGCGGGCCTGTTCGCCGCCGGAGAGGTCGCCGACGGGGACGTTGAGCTGGGACTTGTGGAAGAGGAACCGCCGGGCCCAGGCGGTGACGTGGATCTCCTTGTCACGGTAGTAGATCCGGTCGCCGACGGGGCAGAGGGCCTGCTGGAGGGTCTGGGTGAGGTCGAGGTCGGCGCGGTTCTGGGTGAAGGTGACGACGCGGAGGCCGTCGGCCTGCTTGAGGGTGCCGGTGTCGGGGGGGAGGCCGCCGGTGAGGGTGCGGATGAGGGTGGTCTTGCCCGAGCCGTTGTACCCGGCGATGGCGGTGCAGGTGTTGGGGGCGAGGGTGAGGTCGAGGCGGGCGAAGAGCGTGCGGCCGCCGAGGGACTTGCTGAGGTTGGTCGCGGCCAGGAGCTTGCGGGTCTGGCGCTGGGTGGCCTCGAACTCGACGGCGGCGGCCCGGAGGGGGGCGTTGCGGTGTTGGATCGCGGCGAGCTCGTCGCGGCGTTGGGCGGCGGCGTCGATCGTGGCCTTGCGCTGGGTCGCGCGGGCCTTGGCGGCGCGGGCGAGGTAGCGGTCGTCGAGGCGGACCCGCGCCTGCAGGGCCTGCTGGGTGGACCGCTGGCCCTCGAGGAACTGCGCCCGGCGGCGGGTGAACTCGGCGTACCCGCCGTCGACCGCGAACACGCCCCCGGGATACGCCCGGCACACCTCGGCGATCCGGGTCACCGCGTTCTGCAGGAACGCGCGGTCGTGGGTGACGACGATCGCCGCGAACGACGAGCCGGCCAGGAAACGCTCGAGCCAGAGGATGCCCTCAAGGTCGAGGTGATTGGTCGGCTCATCGAGCAGGAGCACATCGGGCTCGCGGGCGAGCCGGCGGACGATGGACAGCCGCTTGGCCCACCCGCCGGAGAGGGCGGCGGGGGGCTGGTCGAGGTCGGTGAAGCCGGCCTGGGTGAGGGCGATGGCGGCGCGGGTCAGGCGGTCGGTGTCGTCGGGGAAGCGGTCGGCCAGGCCATCCGCGACCGCACGTTGAACCGTGGGGGCGTCGGGCGTGGCTTCAGACTGGGGCACGTAGGCCGGGGTGAGGCCCCGGCGGGCGAGGACCTGGCCGCCGTCGGGCGGGTCGAGCCCGGCAAGGATGCGCAGGAGGGTGGATTTGCCCGCGCCGTTGGGGCCGATCAGCCCGAGGCGCTGGCGGGCGTCGACGCCGAGGGTGACGCCCTCGAACAGGACGCGGGCGCCGAAGGCTTTGGTGATGGATCGGCCGGCCAGAAGCATGCAACAGCGGAAAACGTAACAGACTCCTGGCTATAGTCCAATCCGACGCGGACCGCTACACTGGTGGGCATGGGGTGAGGCATCGGCGGGCTCCTGTGAAAAGCGACGAAAACACAACAGGCTCAGATCTTGCCGAGCCGGGCGAATCCGCCGAACAGGGAATACGGCGTCATCCCCATCTGAGCTTTGTACGTTAGCTGTCAAAGGTGCCACCCATGCGCTTCGCGTTTCCAGATCTCATCGTCCACCACACAGGCATGCGTATTGCGACTCCGGGGACGTTCTTTGTTGCGATGCTCGTGCTTTGGGCAACAGCCCGCATTTTCACGCTGGGCCTCTTTGCCTGGCGCCGGCGACGTTCAGGGCAACCCACGCCTCCCGTCGCCCGAATGCTCGCCTTCGGCTTACTCGCCCCGCCAGGGCTTTTCCTCGCGGGGATCACCGTGTTCGAGTATCTACTCCCGCGAATGGTCATCGATCTGAACTTCCCAGCAAACTATGTCTTTCATTGGACCGCATGGGCTGCAGCTATTGCGCTGGGTGTAGCTCTGTACCTGGCGGGTCTTCGCTGGCAGCTAACCAGCCGCTGCAGTTGACGATCGCGTCCGCGAGGGGCAGTTCTCTTCGGGCCGTCCGTCTCGCTCCCGCGGGCGGCTCGCAACTGAACGGAGCTTCTTTAGACCGCATAAGCCAATAATGATCCGGGCTGCTTACATCTTTGCGATTTTACTTGCACCGCTTGGTCTTCTCGCTTTCGTCGTTGCGCTGCCTGCATTCTTCGAGGTGCTTGCTATCGCGATCGATCCATCTGTTGCCGCGGTTGATCCAACCATTTCGCAACGATGGCTCTTCGCTTTGGAAGGGTTTTTACCTGCTTTGGCTTTCTGGGGCGCTGCGATCTTGCTGTGGCTACTGGCAGGTATTGCAAAGGACGTGCGGTCTAACAAGCGGCTGCAGTTGACCGGCGATAGCCGCGAGGGATAATTGTATTGTCGGTTGGACGCCTGCCGCCATGGGTGGCAGGCAACTGAGTCGTTTTACGTTAGGAGACAAAATGAAACGTTTCATTTGGATAACGACGGGGCTGGCGATTGGAGTGGCGTCGTGTATCGGCGTGAGCTACGTTCGGCACCTTTCAAACTATCCGACGAATGGCGGATATTGGACTTTCTCGGAAGCGCCGGACGATTCAGACACGTTCGCAAACTTTGGGGTCATTAAGAACCGGGATTGGTGGACCGGCGAAGAGACCTTTGAATATGTTGCTGCTCTGCAGCAGGGTGACCGCGTGTTGGATGAGGCGCGGCATCGCGTTTCGGCCATGCCCCACCCATCTCTGAGGACCGGAGCGAATGGACCTGTCGGTTTTGAATGGCGCCACACTGAAAGCGGTGTGCGAGTCACAGTGACCTCTTTAGATTGGCAAGTTGAACTTGGCGGCCCGGCCTCCTAAACCACCAGTTGCAGTTGACCGGCGACGACCGTGAACGATAATAAGTTGCCGGTTTGTGCGTCTGCTCCCGCAGGCGGCCAGCAACTGAGCCGATTTACATACGTTTGGGGGCAATATGCATCGTCGTTCAATCTCTGTGGGGCCCGCCTTACTTATCATCGCGATCGTAGCTGCGTTGAGCTCTTTTCTTACGGATCGTATGCCCAACGCTCTTGCGGCGAACCAACCGGCATTGTCACTGCTTGAGGTGCCCGTCGAGGAACAGTCGCTGCTGCCCCTCATCGTCTCAGCGTTCGAATCGACCGCTGCCGGAGACGTGGATGCGGCGGTTCAGACTTTTGCAGATCGGGCTTGGCGAGATAATCCCAGAACGACTGACCAACTTCGTACGGTGCTCTCGAACATCACAAAGATCGGTGGCGATTATAGCGGGACTGAACTGGTCGCTGTACGGCGGGTTTCGCCGAGGTTCACGGAGGTTTGGACCATTTCTTGGTTCGAGTTAGGCCCCTACCTCTTCAAAGCCCGTTTTTACCAGCGTGATGGCGAATGGCGGTTCGCTGATTTTGCGGGAACTACAGAGATGAACGAGTTTGTGGAGATGGCGCCATTGACTTTTGTTTCCCGCTACGAGGCCCCCTAACCAACGGCTGTGGTTGACCGGCGACGCCCGCGATGGATAATCCAGTGGTCGACTGGACGTTCCCTCCCACGGGCGGCCGGCAGTTAAACCTCTTACGTTAGGCATATCATGCGAAAACTTCTCTTGATTCTCGTGCTTTTCGGCGGTATCGCAGGCTGTGCATCGCGCGGCCCCATCGAGATCAACGGCGAACGGATGACGGCTGAGGACGCGAAGTTGAAGATCACTGCCGACGGCTTGAGCGCGTTTGAGCAGCCTGTCGTGATCAAAGTCCATCGAGGCGCAACGGAGCAGGAGCTTCTTGACATTATGCAATATCTCAATCGCACTGGCTACGACAATATTCAAACCGAGGCAGCGTGGTAAAAGCGGCGTTTAACCACGGGCTGCGGTTGACCGGCGACGCCCGCGATGGATAATCAGGTGGTCGGCTGGAGACCTGCTCCCGCGGGCGGCCGGCAAATGAACCTTTTACGTTAGCCACCATGAAGCACTACCTCATCTTCGCCCTGCTGTTGATGGTTGGTTGTTCCTCTGATGGGCCGATCACATCACGAATTTGGCTCGGTCAAGCGATGGCCGAAGCGCGGCAGACGGCTCGCTTAAACGGCTACACCTTGCAAGATGCTTCGGCTCTCGCGATGGCGCCAACGCCTGACGGTTTTTACATCGCTGTTGCTTCCGACGAAGATCTACTTGTTCTGCAAGACAAGTCGGGTCGAGTCAAATCGCTGACGATCATTACTAATCTAGCACGGCCGAAGTCTGAACGGACGTACAGAGACGTTGAAGAGTATGATTTGCCCGTCGGCGGCGGCTAACCATCTGCTGCAGTTGACCGGTGACGCCCGCAATGGATAATGCAGTGGCCGGTATGTTGCCTGCATCTCGCGGGCGGCCGGCAACTAAGCCTTTTTCGTTAGCTGCCGCCAATGATCCCCCGCGACCCCGATCGCATCGACCGCATGATCGAACTGCTGCGCCAAGCGTGGCACGCATCGCCGGATATGCGCTTGACCCAACTCATCATTAACGTGTCAGATATCCACCATGATTGTGGGCCGATCTACTACCTCGAAGATACGGAAATGGAGGCCAACCTGCATCATGAGATCGAGGCCCAACGACGCCGGTCTGGCAGCTAACCACCGGCGACGCATCACGTATCATGCCTACTCCCAAAGAAGCGGGCGAATTCAACATACAAGTTGACCGGCAACACCCGCGATGGATAATCCGGTAGTCGGTTGAACACCACCTCCCGTGGGCGGCCGGCAACTGAGCCTTTTACGTTAGCTGCTATGACTGATGAGCAAATCGATCTCGCTGCAGATAACGCGCTCTGGTCTCGTCGAATCACGCCTGCTCAAAGTCGACGGTGGAAGGCACTGCTACCAGGTACTTGGGCGTGGGACGATCACCAGTTGCTGATTGGCGCCGAAGGCGATTGGGAACTTTCATGCCCGGACGATGTCCGCCTACCTCGGTTCGTATGGCTGAGCACAACTCGCGGCAAATGGGGATATCGCGGCGGCGCCATCACCTTCCATGAAGCCGGTCCAGCTTGCATTTTCGTGCATATCCTTGAACTTGATAAACAACATCTGAAAGCACACTTCGATCCTGAACCTGTGACCTTCACGAGAATCTCAGGCAGCTAACCACCGCCTGCAGTTGACCGGCGACGCCCACGAACGATAATCAAGTTACGGTTTGTACGTCTGCTCCCGCGGGCGGCCGGCAACTAAGCCTTTTACGTTAGGCGACCAAACGGATGCAACTACTACGATTCCTCCCCTCGTTTCAATACGCTGACTCCGACGAAGCACTCCCGTTCTGGATCGACTACCTGGGTTTCCGCATTGTCCACGATGAAGGGCCGGGCAAGCTCCACGTCGTTCACCGTAAAGGCGTGTCTGTGATGCTGGAAACCAATGAAGAGTATGCCCAGCAGCTTTCTCCGCTGATCCGACTTGAAACAGATGATATCGCGGCGTTATGGGCTGAGTTAAAATCTAAGCCTGAGCATGAACGGTACGTGCACGATCGCTGGGTGTCTGGACCGGAAATGAGGCCTTGGCGTGCTCAAGAGTTCGCGGTCCAAGACGAAGGCGTATGTGTTGTGTTTCAGCAGTGGGAACTGTCGTTCGATGAACAGGTCACCTAGCCAACGGCTGCGGTTGACCGGCGACGCCCGCGATGGATATCCAGTGGCCGGTTGAACGCCTGCTCCCGCGGGCGACCGCCAACTGAGCCTCTTTCGTTAGCCCGCAGGTGAGGTCACCAGTGCATTCGAGAGCATTTCGTGATGTATCGGATGTCTCTCGGCTGCGAAACCTGATCTCCGAGGTTTGGGCTACAAGTGGGCCGTATTGCACATTCCACGTCGGCGACCTCTACTGGCGGTTGCGGCCGCGTGATGAGTTTTTACCCGAGCGAGACCTTCGCCTCTGGTTTCAAGGGGATTCGCTTATCGGCTTCGCATGGTTCGATCCACCGGACAGCGGAGACTTCGTCTGCCATGGTTCCGTACACCGCAGAGCAGCGGAAGCCGAGATGATCGACTGGCTGTCGACCTCGGCGTCGACTTGCGGCGCCGAGCATCTGACGGTGGGCGGGTTCGAAAACGACCACGTACGAATCGATCTGCTTGACGAGTTCGGCTTCGGCAAGCAGGACACATACCTCTGCCACATGGACTCGCAGCTCCAGAATCCACCGTTGCCAATGCAAGTGCCTGAAGGCTATGCCGTACGCGAGATGATGGATGATGATATTCCTGGGCTGGCGGTGACGATTGCGGCGGCCTTTGGCAGTCAACCGAAACCTGATGCAACCTACCAGGCTCTGCGGGGGACAGAGGGCTTTCGTACCGAGCTAGCTCAGTTGGTGGTTACCCATGAGGGCGACGTGGCGGCGTTTTGCATCGGGTGGCTTGACCCGCGTCACGGGGTCGGGCTGTTGGAACCCGTCGGCTGCCACCCGAGCCATCGACGGCAAGGGCTCGCGACGGCCGCAGCCAACGCCACGCTCAATGAGTTTGTCGCGATGGGTTCAAGCCGTGCGGTCGTTTATCCGCACGGTGACGACCAATCGGCAAGAGACTTTTACGCTCGCTTGGGCTTCGGCGTGATCGCCAACGACTGGGACTGGAAGCGCGATCTACCCGACTGATGCGGCCTAACCACCGGCTGCAGTTGACCGGCAACGCCTGAGATGGATAATCAAGTGATCGGCTCGACACCTGCTCCCACGGGCAGCCAGCAACTGAGCCGAGAAACGTTAAGTCGCAGGAGCAATCCCATGACTCTCCATTATGCAGAGAACAACCAAGGCAAGCGTCGCATTTGCTGGGGGACCGTTTTGCTATTCGCGTTGGTGTGCTGCCTTCCTGCCGCGATCCCCTATTTCTTCTACATTTACGTGCTGCCGGAGGCCGAAATCGCTCGTCGGACATCGCTGTATATGGGTGCATTTATAGGCTGCTCGATTTTCTCTTTCGTTTTGATTCACGCCTTGAGAACCCCGGTCGCGAACCTACCTCGTCGTACGACGACCTGAACACCACTATTCGGGGTGTCCGTGGATGCGTCGAACGCTTCAGTGTGGCACGGTCTCAATCAACGCTTCGCACCGATGCGACGGTAACGCCATACCGAAACACCTACAACGCCTACGCCAATCGCAAGCAAGGCATAAAGGAGGCCGCTGCGTTTGGCTCCCGTTTCCGCGTTTTGCGCCGCCTCACTATTCACGCCATTCGATCCTTCATTGTTGGCCGGACGTGATTCACCGCCCACGGCCGCATCATCTTCCAGTTGAACATCAAAGCCCTCCGGCAGGCCATCTGTATCGCCGTAAAGCACCTCGCCTGAATCAGATGAAACCGACAAGAGTTGACGGCCGCCATCGGAAGTGACTCGATAAGCGACCCTGACCATCTCATCATACACTTCCGTACCTACGGGGAACTTGAGCGTCAAGTCCTGATCTTCAACGACGCCGAAAGCCAATTGCTCTACCTCAAACACGTACATTCCTTCCGAGGCGCTTCCCGTACCCTTCACAAGGGTCGTAGTCTTGAACGGCGCCCACAGTCCATCAACCTCTCTGGCTTCATCAACCGTTGTCACCGAGTGGTGTTTATTTGAACCCAGCTCGTAAATGTACTCATGCTTAAAGAGCATGCCGCCCCGGGCGCCATCAAAGCTGAATATTTCGGTCTTCGAGTTCGGCCCAAAAGACACATTTAATGTAGTGATATCGCCTTCTTTCCGAATCGCAAGGTTCATCCCGGGTCTACGCGCTATTTCTCTTACCCACTTCGATAAAGGCAACATGCGCGGCACGGAAACGATATGCTCTCCTACCTTGATCGGTTTCTCATCGTATCGCCAAAGCCCCAGCATTCTATTGAAGTTGCTCTTATAAACGGCGTCCGGCTCGGTATCGCCCACACGCCCATGTTTGACCGAACCGTCTTCATTCATTGAAAGCGAGCGTTTCTTTTCGCCGTCCCATAAAGACTTGTAGCTGATGCTCTGGCCGCTGTCAGAAAACCGGGTCTTTTTGTCGATGAGAAACCGACCGTCAACGTAAGACAACGACACTCGGCTATCCTGGAGTAACGCATAATCCTGCGCCCCGCGATCAAGCGCTGAACGGCTCTCGGTCAGCTCGTACCGGAAGTTGCTCAGACTGCTTTCTCGGTCCTCCAATATTTCAATCAAGCGATGCACATCTCCATGCAAATCCGAATCCGCCGCTTGCGATGTAAAAACGATGCCCCCAATAAAAGCGGCCAATAACTTTGCCCCGCCGTTTGTCATACGTGAATCCCCATTATTTCATTCGCTTCTCTCATCGATTTGTTGCAGTCAAATAATCGGCTTGCAGAGTCAATGTTTCATACTTTCCAAGCGCATCAAAACCATGTGAAACCAATGCCGGACCATCGAAAGTGCTGAAAAAGAATCACCGGAACCCCAATAGCATCTTCTTAGAACAGAGAACACAGAATCCAATCTGTGAAACCATTAGCCGCCTCCCTCTTACAATGAGGAATGCCCTTCACACCCGCTACCTTTTAGATAAAGGTTAGCCTGGACCGGTTGATGGCTTCGACGCATGAGGCGAGATTGGCGACGTCACCTTCAACTCAACCATTTTACTACGTGAGGCCGCGCTGATGCCCGTCGAGCTTCGTGAACGAGACATGACCGAAGCCGAGTACGGCTTCGTGAAGGCGGGCTTTCAACAGCACGGCGTGGCGTTCGGAAACCCGGCGGAATCGTCCGGACGGTTCGGCTTCGTCGCCGTGCAAGGTGAAACCTTTGTCGGGTGTTCGAGCGGGTTGGCCTACCGCAAAGACGTGGGGTACGCCGACTGGTTCTATCTGACCGACCTGTTCGTCGCAAAGCCGTTCCGCGGCCAGGGGATCGGCGGCGATTTGCTCGATCGGCTTGAGCAACGGGTCGCGTCCCTGGGCGTCGGCCATATCTGGACCTGGACCGCGGAGTATGAAGCCCCGCATTTTTATCGGCGCCGAGGCTACGAAGTGTTCTTAAAGAAGACGCATTTCTACGCAAGCGGGCACGCCCGCATCGGCCTGTACAAGCGGCTCGCCCCTGCAAGCGAGGCGCCGCCCGGCCCGACGGGCCGGCGCTAAACGGCGGGGGAGTGATCGGTAAAAAACGTGAACCCTGGTGAACCGTCGGGCCCTCGGACGCGACTTTAAACCGGGGGACGGCGCCCCGAGCCAGGCGCGGGGCGCGGATTGGGGGCGGATCGGCCGGCCAGGAGCACGGACGTGGCGGAAAACGTAACGGAAAAATCGCCGATCACGTAGTAGGGGCGTCAGCCACCCGCCACGTGGCGGGGGAGGTTGGTACAATGTACGGTCGAACGGATTGTTTATCGAAAGTGGAAGCGTGAGTTCCTCCTCCAAGCCCAGACGTGGGGTGATGATTACAACGCGGGCGATCACCGCGGTCGCGATCGTGGCGTTCGCGATGGGCGTGTACGCCCTGCTGGTCAGCACCGGGACCACCGCGCCGAAGAGCGAGGTCGGCGCGGGTTTACCCCGAGCGATCGTGTTCAAGGCGACCCGCGAGCCGGTGCAGCGACAGTGGCGGGGCTACGGCAGCGTGGACGCGTTGAACACCGCGGACGTGCCGGCGCGGGTGACGGCGACGGTCGAGGCGATCCCCGGCCGGGTGCTGCCGGGCAACGCGGTGGCCAAGGGCGACCTGCTGGTGCAACTGGACCCGACCGATTTCGAGCGGCGGGCCGACGCGGCGCAGCAGACGCTGGCCGACCTCCAGGCGCAGCAGGCGTTGCTGGCGGTGGAAAAACAAAGCCTGGATCAGCGCCTTGAGCTGGATGCCGACGATGTGCGCCTGTTGAGTGACGAGGTCGGACGGATCGAGAAGCTTTACCAGCGGGGCGCCGCGAACCAGCAGGACGTGGATCGTACGCGGCGCGAGTTGATCGCGGCGCGGAGCCGGCAGGTGTCGACCAAGGAGGCGCTCGACCGGATCGAGCCGCGACAGGCGCAGCTTGAGGCGCAGATCGCGTCGCAAAAATCCACCCTGCGCCTGGCGCAGCTCGAACTCGAACGCACGCGGATCGTCAGCCCGATCGACGGGGTGATCCAGGCGGTGGACGTGGAGGTGGGTGAGAACCTGACGCCGGGCCAGCGGGTCGCGCGGGTGGTGAACCTGCAGCGCCTGGAGGTGCCGCTGCGCCTGCCCGCGTCGGCGCGGCGGGACGTGACCATCGGCGACCAGGTGACGCTGACCGCCAACCGGACGAAGCGGCAGTGGCCCGCGACGGTCAGCCGCATCGCGCCGGAAGACGACCCGCAGACGCGCACCGTCGCGGTGTACGTCGACATCGAACAGCCCGACGCCCTCACGGCGTACGGCACCTCGCGCCAGGCGGAGTTGCTGACGCCGGGCGTGTTCGTGTCGGGCACGGTCACCGCCAACGAGCCGCAGATGCGGTGGGTCGTGCCGCGGCGCAGCATCCGCGGCGGCCGGGTCCTGACCGTGAAAGACGGCGTGCTTCAAAGCATGGACGTGGCGGTCGATCACGTGCACGAGGGCGAGTTCGCGGGGCTGGGCCTGCCCGACGACCAGTGGGCGGTGCTGGACGAGACGCAGGGCGACATGTTCCAGGGCGGCGAGCTGGTGCTGGTGAACGTGTCGGGGGACATGCGGGACGGCGCCGCGGTGACGGCGGTGCTGGCGACGACCGTGGCGCATGACGGCGTGGGCGCGCCGGTCGAGAGGGCCACCCCGTGAAAAGCCTTTCGAGCTTCGGCGTCAACCGGCCGGTGCCGGTGAACCTGCTGATGGCGGCGATCCTCATCGGCGGGATCGCGTCGGGGTGGAGCCTCCGCCGGGAGTTCTTCCCGGCCCAGGACACCGAGAGCGCCACCGTCTCGATGCCTTATCCCGGCGCCTCGCCCGAAGAGCTGGAAGAGACCCTGGCGATCAAGGTCGAAGACGTGCTGGCGGACCTGGACGAGGTCGACGAGCTGCAGACCCGCGTCTTCGAGGGCGCCGGGGTCATCACCGTCAAGTTCCGCGAGGGGATCAACGTCGACAAGGCGATCGACGAGGTCGAGCGCACGGTCGACGCGTTGCAGGACCTGCCCGACGAGTCGGAGAAGCTCACGGTGACGGAGATCGAGCCGCGGCTCCCGGTGATCCGGGTGGCGGTGTTCGGCGACGTGGACGAATCGGTGCTGAAAGACACGATCCGCGAGGTCCGCGACGAGCTGCGCACCCTGCCGGGGATGGGGGAGATCACGATCGAGGGGGTGCGGGATTACGAGGTGCGGGTCGACGTGGACCAGGAAGCGCTGGTGCAGTACGGCGTGAGCCTGCCCGAGGTGGCGCAGCGGATCGGGCAGTGGCTCAACGACATCCCCGGCGGGACGGTGCGGAGCCAGTCGGGCGACGTAAAGGTGCGCACGATGGGGGTGGAGGAGCGGGAGCGGGCGATCCGCGAGATCGTGCTGCTGGGCGAGGCGGACGGGCGCACGCTGCGGCTGGGCGAGGTGGCGACGGTCGATGAGGGGTTCGTCGACGAGCAGGTGATCAACCGTTTCAACGGCCAGCCGACCGCGATGATGACGGTGTTCCGGGTGGGTAAGCAGGACATCGTGAACATGGCGGAGATGGTCCGCGCCTACGTGGCCGGGCGCAACGGCGAGCCGTTCCGGGCCAGCGGGCTTGAGCGGCTGGGCATAGGCCACCGCAAGCAGGCGTGGGAGTTGGGGCACAGCTCACCGCTGCCCCTGCCCGCGGGGGTGCAGATCCGCTACACGTCGGACCTGGCCCGCTTCGTCGAGGGCCGGCTCGACCTGCTGACCCGCAACGCCACCTACGGCGCGATCCTCGTCTTCGGCACGCTGCTGATCTTCCTCAACTGGCGCGTCGCGCTGTGGGTCGGCGTCGGGCTGGTCACCGCCATCACCGGCACGCTCATGCTCATGCTCAGCATCGACGTGACCCTCAACCTGCTGACCATGTTCGGCCTGATCGTGGTGCTGGGGCTGCTGGTCGACGACGCGATCGTGGTGTCGGAGAACATCCAGGCGCGGCACGACCGGGGCGAGCCCGCGCTCGCAGCCGCGGTCAACGGCGCCCAGCAGGTCTTCTGGCCCGTGGTCGCCACCGTGATGACCTCGGTCGTCGCTTTCCTCCCGCTGACCTTCGTCAAGGGCAACATCGGCGACCTGCTGGGGGCGCTGCCGCTGGTGGTCGCCTGCGCGCTGGTCATGTCGCTGATCGAGTCGCTGATCATCCTGCCCTCGCACATGGGCCACTCGCTGGCCAAGCGCGACCGATCCAAACCGTCGCGCTTCATCGGGTGGGTGCGCCGGGGCGAGCAGATGCGCGACCGCATCATCCACGACAAGGTGATCCCGGCGTACGCGGCGGTCCTCGAGAAGGCGCTGCGGTTCCGCTACATCTCCGCCGCGATCGCGATCGCGACGCTGACCATCTCGCTGGGCATGGTCGCCAGCGGCCGGCTGGTGTTCACCTTCCTGCCGACGGACGACGCCGAGACCATCCTGGTCGACGTGCGCACGCCGATCGGCTCGCCGATCGGGTTGACCGACCAGGTGGTCAGCGCCATCGAGGCCGCCGCGGTCGCCCAGCCGGAGGTCCAGACGGTGGCGGCGACCATCGGCGCGGCGGCGAACATCGAGACCGGCACGCGCGACTCGGCGTCGTCGGACGTCGCCCAGATGTTCATCGAGCTCAAGCCGGTCGAGACGCGCGACCGCGATTCGACGAAGGTGGTCGACTCCATCCGCGCCGCCAGCGCGGACGCCGCGGCTATTGCCGAGCAGGTCACGTTTGAAACCATCGGCGGCGGCCCCGGCGGCCCCGCCATCACCTTCCGCGTCCGCGGCCCCGACACCGATCAGCTCCTGACCGTCGCCTCCCTCCTCAAGCAGGAGCTGGCGTCTTACGACGGCGTGTTCGATGTGCGCGACGACAACGACCTGGGCCAGCTCGAGCTGCAGATCAACCTCAAGCCCGGCGCCGCGGCTCTGGGGTTCACCGTCGCCGACGTCGCCACGCAGGTCCGCGGGTTCCTGTTCGGCATCGACGCCCACGTCTTCGCCGACCGGCAGGAAGACATCGACGTGCGCGTCCGCGTCGACGAGGACGCCCGCCGCTCGCTCTACGCCATCGAGAACGCCTGGCTCGTCAGCCCGGCCGGGCAGACCGTGCCGCTGATCGAGATCGCCGACATCGCCGAGTCCGACACCTTCGCCTCCATCCGCCGCATCGACCGCGAGCGCTCGATCACCGTTCTGGCCGACGTCGCCGACGGCTACTCACCCGAGACCGTCACCCTCGCGCTCACCCGGGCCGGGGCCGGGGAGGAGTTGTCCTTCCTCGACCAGCTCCGCCGCGACCACCCGCGGGTCGACATCAGCTTCGGCGGACGCCAGGAACAGATCGGCGACGCGTTCTCGACCCTGCCCCTGGGCTTCGCCGCCGCCTGCGTCATGATCTACGTCATCCTCGCCTGGCTCTTCGACTCGTTCTTCCAGCCGATCGTCGTGATGCTTGTGATCCCCTTCGCGCTCATCGGCGTGATCTGGGGGCACCTGCTGCTGGGGTACGAGATGACCTTCCTCTCGCTGATCGGCTTCGTGGCGCTGTCGGGGATCGTGGTCAACGATTCGCTGATCCTCGTCGAGTTCTACAACAAGCTGCGCCTGCAGGGCGAGAACGTCTTCGACGCGCTGGTCCAGGCCGGCCGGGCACGGCTCCGCGCGATTATGCTCACCACCATCACCACGGTGCTGGGCCTCACCCCGCTCATCCTCGAGACCTCGTTCCAGGCCAGGTTCCTGATCCCGATGGCGATCTCGATCGCGATGGGCCTGATCTCCGCGACCGTGCTGATCCTGATCGTGCTGCCCTGCGCGATGTTGATCTTCGACGACATCAAGGCCGCGGCGTATTTCCTCTGGCACGGGCGGACCCGGGGCGTGGAGTTGTCGCCCAAGCGCACGATTCATGCTTGAGGAAAAGCAGGAAAGCAGGAAATGAAGAAGAACCGGGCCTGGGGGGGTTCCCTCTGTTTTTATTTCCTTTTTTCCTGCTTTTCTGCTTTCCTGCCTTTTCACAGCGGCGACGGCGCGGTCTTGCCGGCGAGGCGCGACTTGAGCTGTTCGATCCAGCCCGGGCTCGGCATCGCGTAGGGGCGGAACTTCTCGATCAGGCCCTGCTCCTCGCTGTAGCGCAGCGCGCGGTGGAAGCCGAGCATGTTGGCGGTGGGGGCGTCGATGAGGTTGCTCGAGTCGTTGGCGCTCATCTGGAACAGGACGCGGTGGTCGAACTCGCGCATCAGCGAACGGTCGACCACGCGCTCGAGGGCGATGGGGGTGTCGCACCAGGCGATCAGGTGCACGCCCACCGCCGGGCCGTCGGCGGCGATCTGGGCGAACTGCTTGTCGGGCTTGGGCGGCTTGGGCTCGTCGTCGTCCATCGAGAAGCTGAAGTCCTCCTCGGTCTTGCGGAACATGCGGTAGCGCTGCAGGCCGTAGATCAGGACGTACACCGCGGGGTCGCTGTGGGCGTCGGCGTCCTGGCGGCGCTGGACGTCCTGGGCCAGCTCGTTGATCGCGTCATCGACGCCGCGGTAGTCGACGAGTTGGACGTCGTGGGGGACGGCGTCGGCGGCCTGCTGCATGAGGCCGGCGGTGGGCGCGTCGGGGGCCGAGCCGTCGAGGAGGATAAAGCGCGCGGCGCCGGGCGCGTGCTGGGCGGCGAGGCTGGCCAGGCTCGTGAGCATCATGGCCATCGCGGCCTCGTCCTGCTGGCCGATGACCAGCACGTTGGCGCCGGTCTGCCGCCGCAGCGCCAGGGAGGTGGGGGCCTTGATCGCCACGGGCTCGCCGATGTAGGCGTGGGCCTCCGACGCGGGGTCAGGCCAGTCGGAGCGGTCGAGCAGGCCGGTGAGCAGCGCGTTCTGATCGATGTCGGCCGGGGCGTTGCCCTCGAACACGATCGGCGACCCGGTGCGGCCGAGTCGCTCCAGCGACAGGTCGCGCACCGTCGCCAGCGCTTCGTCTTTGACGTGGTCGGGCAGCCACGCGACCTGGAACGGGCTGTTGTTCTCGACCGCGCCGCCCGCGTCGTTGTAGATCGCCTCGCCCGGCCGGCTCAGCAGGCGGGCCGCGGAGTTGTTGTCGCTGAGGATCAGCTGCGAATCGGCCTCGCTGCACTGCAGCGCCACGCGCACCGCCATCTGCCCCATGGTCGTGCGCGGCAGGCCCGCCGCGCCGCCCAGACTCTGCGAGCCCAGCAGCATGTGGATGCCGAACGCCCGGCCCTGACGCACCAGGCGGTCAATCAACAGGGCCGCGTCCTGCGCCAGCTTGTCTTCTTCCGAGAAGAACTCCTGAAACTCGTCGACGACCATCAGGATGCGCGGCATCGGCGTCTCGGGCTGGGCGGCGCGGAAGGCGGCCAGGTCCTGCACGCCGAGCTTGCGGTACAGGTCGCCCCGCCGCGTCAGCTCGGCGTCGAGGCGCTGGAGCACCGACAGGCCGAACTCGCGGTCCGACTCGATGGCGATCGCCTTGGCGTGGGGCGACGCGTGGGTGGCGTAGGTCTTGAACTCGACGCCCTTCTTGAAGTCGACCAGGTAGAACTCGACCTGGTCGGGGGCGTACCACAGGGCGAGGTTGGTGATCAGGGCGTGGAGGAGGGTCGACTTGCCCGAGCCGGTCTTGCCGGCAATCAGCGCGTGCTGCGCCACGCCGTGGCCGAGGACGAAGCTCTGCAGCCGCGTCGCGCCGGTGCGGCCGACCTCGACGGCCAGGTCCTCGGCGCTGTTGCGCGACCAGCACTGCTCGGGTTTGGGCGCGATCGTATCGAACGGCACCTGCACCGTGCCCGCGGCGACCGCCGCGGCGCCGACGGTGTGGCACGTGCGCGTGATGAAGTCCTCGCTCGGCGGCGACTCGATCGTGAGCGGCAGCGGCTCGAACACCTCGTCCCGCCAGGTGAACGACCCGTCGGCGTGGACGAGGGTCGCGGCGTTCTTCTCCAGGTCCTCGATCGACACTTGCGCCGGCATCGGCTCGCGGGTGTCGCGCAGGATCAGCAGGTACACCCCGCACCGCGCGCCGCTCGCCGCGATGCTGTTGAGCCGGCGGATCGCCTCCTCGCTGAACCCGTGTGGGAAGTCCGCCACCACCACGAACCGGTACGGCTCGGCCAGCTCGCCCGCCTCCTTGTTGTACGCGTCGATCGTCTCGTACTCGTTGCGCAGGTACTTCTGGATCACGTTTTCCATGTGCTCGGTCACGTCGACGAGCTGCTCTTCGATGTGCGAGCGGTCGGTCCAGATGCGGCCGGCGACGAGCTGGTCGTCGTGGTCGGCCAGGTGCATGAACCCGGCGAAGCTCTGGCCCAGGCCGACGGGGTCGATCAGGTTGAACCGGACCCGGCCGGGGGGGAGGGAGGTGAGCAGGCGGACCATGACGGCCTGGAGCAGGCCGATGCACGCGTCGCGTCCGGCGGGGTCGGCGCGCATGAGCAGGGACGCGCGGTCGGGGAACGCGAGCAGGGCCGGGGTGTCGAACGGCTGGGGCAGGGCGCCTTCCATGTACCCGCCGGGCATGGTCTCGCCGGCGAGCCCGCGCACGTCCACGTGCAGGTTGCCGAAGCGGGCGATGTCGACGAACGTGCGCGGCGGGGCCCAATCGCCCCACACGTCGCTGCCCCACCGGGGGAAGCGTTCGCGGTCGAGCTCGTCGACCCGTTGGACCACGCTGAGCGACTCGGCCTGCTGGCGCTCCCAGGCGGCGCGGAGGGCGGCCATCGCGTCGTCGTGGTCCTGCTGGAGATCGGTGGACTGTTGGCGTCGGCGCGCGTCGGCCAGCGCCTGGCGCCTGTCGTATCGCGCCTCGATGGCGGCCTGCCGATCGGTCTGGTCCTGGTTGAGCCGGTCCAGCGCCGCGGTCTTGCGGTCCTGCAGTTCGGCGATGTCCTGCTCGTACTCGGACTGGGCCTGGGCGCGCTTGACGTCGAGGCGGGACTGCACGGCGCGGAGGTCGGGCTCGTATTTGGCGCGGACGGCCTTGACGCCGTCGCGCCGCCGGGCCTCCGCCTCGGCCCGCGCGGTCGCGCGCTTCTCGCCCGCCTGGTCGAAGATCAGGTCCGCCGCCGCCCGCCCCGCTTCAACGCTATCGCGCACCGTGAAATACAACGCCCTGGCCTGCGTCGACGCCATCAGCTTGAACAACGCCACGATGATGAACACCACCACGAACGCGCCACCCAGCGCGATCTGCACCTCCAGGTCCTCGATCCCCTCGGCCTCGGTCTGCGTGAGGATGACCCACGCCGACACGGCGCACAATGCCGCGATCACGATCAGCGGCTTGATGTAGCCCGAGACCAGCCGGGCGAGCACCAGCCGCCGCAACTGGTGAGCCGCACGCTCGGCCGCGGCCCGCTCATCGGCGAACGCCTGCTTCGGGTCGCCCTGCACCGGCTCGGGCTCCTCGGGCGAGACCTTGGCGATCCGTTTGAGCCGGTACTTGCGCAGCTGGTTCACCGCCCGTTCGCGGATCTCCTCCAGCTCGTTGCGGCGCGACGTGGTGCGGTCCTTGATCTTCCGCTTGGCCGACTCGAGCTTCCGCTCGACCTCGTCGTACTCCGCCTGGACCAGCGCCGCTTCATGGTTGCGCTTCTTCTCGACCTGACTCAGGGCCGCCTCGTCATCCGCCACGACTTCTTTCAGTTTGGCCTGACCCCGGGACCGCAGCGCCTGGAACTCCTCCTCGAAGCGGTCCTCGGCCTCGGTGCGCTCGACCTCGGCCGCCTGCTGATGACGCTTCAACACCATCTGCCGCCGTTTGGTCAACCGCTCGCCGAGCTGATCATGGCGGTAATCGAGGGTCTGCTGGTTGTTGCGTCGGGTCTTGTCGAGGGTGATCTCGCGCTCCGCCGAGGCGTGGGCGAGATGAAGGAGGGCGTCGATCGCCTGGCGTTGCTGGTGGCCGCGGGGCAGGTCAGTCATGCGGGGTGGTTCCGGGTCTCCGGGGGGTTACTCGCAGTCGCGGCGGAGCTGCTTGAGGGTGGCGGCGAGGCTGGTCATCGCGCGGTGGGCGGCGTTGACCTGCTGCTCCCATTCGTGCAGGTACGCCTTCTCAAAATGCTCCGCGTTGGCGTCGCGCCACGTGCGGCGGACGCGGTCCCATTGCAGGAGCAGGTCTTTGCGGGCGCCCGACAGCTTGCCCGCGCCGCCGACAAGGCTCATGACGATTCCTCCGTCTGGTCGGCCTGGTCGTCCTCGGGCGGCGTCTCATCGCCGCCGCGGGCCATGTTCGTCGGCTGGCCCGGGCCGGTCGCGGCGGCGAGGTACTGCTCGACCGACGTGATCATGCTCTCCAGCAACGCCGCCGCCTTGGGCACGCCGGCTTCCAGCGAACGGGCGAGCGCCTGGGTCTGGCCCTTGTACTGCATGACCTCCCTGTCGAACCGGCGCTCCCACTGCTTGATGGCCTGGAGCTTCGTCTCGGCCTCCTCCACCGCGAGCTTACAGCGCTGGACGAGCTTCTTCTCGTCGATGAACGACTGGCGGCCGGACTCCTGGGTCTTGAACAGCTGCTTCTGGCGCAGCTGCTCCTTGGCCTGTTCGAGCTGGACCTTGCGTTTCTTGAGCTGGCCCTTCCAGTGGGTGGGGGCGTCGCGTTCGAGGATGTTGCGGGTGCGGTTGATCTCCGACTCGGCGTCGGAGAGCGCGACGTTGGCGGTCTCGGCGAACTTCCGCAGGACCGCGGTCAGGTGCTTGATTTCGTCGACGTCGCCGACCCGGGCGAATTCACTCATGACGCGTCCTTCAAACCTACCGCTGCTTGAGATACTCCTCGATGTGCACGGCCTTCTTGCCGAGCAGGCGGGCGTGCTCATCGCACCGTTCGAGGAACCCGCCGAGCGATTTGACGGTGATGTCGAATTCCTCGGCGAACTTACGCTGCTCCTGGTCCCGCCAGGTGGCTTCCAGGGCCCGCATCTTGGCGTTGAGCGAGCCGAGCAGGCCCTGCAGTTCCTGGTTGAATCGGTGCAGGTCCTTGGAAAATCGGCGGAGCTCGGCGGGATCAACAACGGCTTTGCCCATGACGCGTCGGTCTCCGAAAGGGGGGAGGGACCTCAGATTATACGGGCGAAACGTTCTTAAGGTTTACCCCATTGCAGGCGGGGATCATGCTCGCTACAGTAGGCCGCGTTGACAACCTTCAGGTGCCTTGGCCGAGCTTTTCGGGCAAGGTGAAAAGGGAAGCGAGGTGCCCCCGGGCGGGGGCCGGCCTGACGCCGGCCCAGACGACCCGGGCACTCCTCCGCGGACGCGCCGCCGTGATGGGCAGCCCACGTCCGGCTCAAACGCCACTGCCGCGCCTGCAACGGGCGACAGCGGGAAGGCGAGCCGGGCCGACTCGAAGCCGAGTCCTGTCCTAAGCCGGAAGACCTGCCTGAAGGAACTTGTGTGTCCTCGCGACCCAGGACGCCGGCGCAGGTTCCTTCGTTGCCCCTGACGAATGCTCCCCCCGTCGGCGACCCGTGAGGGCTTGTTCCACACGTACGCTCAGGGGCATGGTCCCGCGCGATTCGGGACGGGAAAGGAAGGGCGACATGCTCGGCAAACGGATGGCGGCGGCGACGGCCGTCGCGGCGGTGCTGTCGGCGCCGGCTTACGGCGCTGCACTCGACGACATTGACACCTGGGTCGGCAGCGGCGCGAACGAAGCGGCGCTGGTGATCGACTGGAACGACGCGATCAGCCCGCAGGTGCGCGTCTGGGGCTACCGCTTCGACGGGACGGCGACGGCCTGGGATATGTTCATGGCCGTCGTCGCGGCGGACAGCAACCTCTACACGGTCATCGACTCGCAGACCGGGTTCGGCCCGGCGCTGTTCGGCGTGGGCTACGACGAAGACAGCGACGGGTTTGGCATCACCGACGGCTCGGCCTTCGACACCGACGGGGTCTCGGACCTCAACACCGACCCGCTCAGCACCGACAACGGCAGTTCGCTCGCCAGCCTCGTCGATGACGCCACCGCCAACGACAGCGACGACCACTACGCCGAGGGCTGGTTTAGCAACGGGTTCTGGGTGCACTTCGAGAGCACCGGCGGGCCCTGGTCCTCGGCCTTCGGGCTCAGCTCGCAGACGCTGAGCGACGGCTCGTGGGCCGGACTCAGCTGGGACCCGGCATTCAGCTTCTCCGACCCACCGAGCTTTATCGTGCCCGAACCCGCGTCGCTCGCGCTGCTCGGCCTCGGCGGCCTGGCCGTGCTCGCTCGGCGTAAGCGGGAGGCGGTGTGAACATGAACGATTGCCCGTTTCTCCGAATCCTCGCCGCGGGAGTCGCGGCCGTGGGCGTCGCGGCCGGCGCCCACGCCGCCAACTCTGTCACCATCGTCAACGGCTCGCTCACCCAGGGCACGGTCAAGGCCTCGCTGACCGGGGGGGCCTACGCCGTGGAAACCAACGACCTGTCCGACTTCCCGCTCGATACCGGCGCGTTCGGCGGCAGCGCTTTCCCCATCAATTTCGTCAACCCCAACTACAACGGCAACGCATTCGGCGGCAACGCCGACACCATGGTCGCCTTCGGCAACGGAGGCGGGGTCACGCTCAAGTTCGACCAGGCCATCGCGGACGTCGACGGCCAGAAGGAGTTCGGGATCTTCACCGCCCAGGCCATCACCGGCGGGGTCGGCTCGTTCTTCAACGGCAACATGGAGGCCGCGATCCTCGTCTCCGCCAACGGCGCCGACTGGGTCACGCTCGACGGCACAGCCGTCACCGACCCCACGGCCTACACCGCCACCAGCCACAAGCTCAACGCCCCCACCATGGCCTACGACTTCGGCAACGCGGCGCTGGCCAACAGCTACGGCTTCGGCACGTCGCAGGCCAACCTCGACGCGCTGACGGCCGCCGACTTCGAGACGCCGATGGTCAACGACGACCTGTTCAACGGCAGCGGGACCGACGCCCAGCGGCTCGCGCTGTTGTCCGACAGCTCCACCGCCACCTACGACGGCATCTTCGGCGACTCGGCCGGCGGCAACTGGTTCGACATCGCGAACACCGGCCTCTCCGAAGTGAACTACCTGCGGCTCAACGGGGTCAACGTGCCCTCGGGCGGGGGGATCCGGCTGGACGCCGTGTTCGCCACCCCGCAAGCGACGATCCCCGAACCCGCCAGCCTCGTACTGCTCGGGCTCGCGGGCCTTGGGCTGACCGCACCGCGCAGACGCCGCTGAAACCAGGCAACCGCTTCCGCCGACCGGCCGGGAACGGCCGGTCGGCGATTCACGCCCGAGATTGAGATCACGCGATGCAACCGACACCGCACCGTCCAACCGGCTTCACGCTCATCGAGCTCCTGGTCGTGATCGCCATCATCGCCCTGTTGGTCGGCATCCTGCTGCCCGTGCTCGGCTCGGCCCGCGAATCCGGCAGGACGATCCAGTGCCTGTCGAACCAGCGGCAGATGGGGATCGCCGCGGGCAGCTACACCGCGACCTTCAAGGGCTACTTCCCCCTGGCTTACGACCATCCTTTCGGCCAGATTTCATGGGAAATCTCCATGATCGCGGGCAGGCTCGTGCCCGGCACGCTCTGGCAGGCCCAGGGCTCCCTGGACATCCAGCAGTGCCCCTCGTTCGACGGGCCCGCGAACTGGAGCACCCAGCCCTACAGCGGCTACAACTACAACACCAGCTTCATCGGACATGGACCCGCCCCTTTTGAAATCAATAACGAACCCGCCCGCGTCGATCAGATCACCGCACCCACCGAATGCGCCCTGTTCGGCGACGGGGGGTACGCCGGCGGGGCCAACAAGTTCATGCGCGCCCCCTTCATCGACCTGGAACGCGGCGATGGCATCGATGACGCCACACGCGCCGCGGGCACGCAGGGCTTCCGCCACGTCGACGCGACAAACGTCGTCTATGTCGACGGCCACGGACAGACCCGCAACGAGCGGTTCACCGCCGGCAACCCCGACGTCGCCGACGGCACGGGCTTCCTCTCCGACGACAACAGCGCGTACGACCTGGAGTGACCCATGCTCATCAACCGATGCGTCTGCGCCAACCGCACGTTCGCCAGCCTCGTGGACCAGGCCCGGCAAGACGGCCTGACGCTGACGCAACTGACCGACCAGACCTGCGCGTCGCGCGGCTGCGGGATGTGCGCGCCCTACCTGCGCCGGGCCCTGCGCACGGGGCAGACCGAGTTCGATCAACTGGTCTACGACGCGGACGAGCCCGCGGAAGAGAACGCGGCATGACCGAGGAAAGCAAGACCTGCCCGGTCTGCGGCGCCGCCAACCGCTGCGCCATCGCGTGCGGCCAAGAGCCCCGCGGGTGCTGGTGCATGAGCGTCGACGTGCCGACCCAATTGATCGAGGCCCTGCCCCCCAGCGCCGCCGGCCAGTGCGTCTGCCGCCGATGCATCGACCACTTCCACGCCACCGGCCGGCTGCGGCGGTATGTCGCCGATTCCCCTCCGGCTTGAAGCGCCGCGGGCCCCGCATGCGTATGCGGGGCTCAGTCCGCCTCTTGTTCGCTTTCCTCCAGCATCTGCTCGCGCAGCGCATCGATCTGGTCAAGGATGACCACGAACCGCTGGCCGAACGCGGTCAGTTCGTACTCCACGCGCGGCGGGGTCTGGGGGTACACCGTCTTGTCGATGATCCCGAAGCGCAGCAGCTTCTGAAGACGCTCGTTGAGCACCTTGCTCGTCAGGCCCGGCGCCGACCGCTCCAAGGCGCCGGGGCGCCGCACGCCTTTGCGGATCTGTCCCAGCACGTGCAGCGTCCACTTGCAGCCGATGCAGGCCTCGAACATGTGGTGGACGTCCGTCATCGCGACATTTTTTTCATCGGTTTCGCCCGAATTCCAACCGGAAAGTGCCTACCCCACCGAAAAGTGCCCGGTTGATCGCCGCCGGGGCGGGCCTACGCTTGCGGTGTCGACGATCCCACGGCGCCGCAGACCCTCGAACCTCTTATGACCAAGGAGCAATACGATGACCACCGAAGCGAAATTTTACCACGCGGGCTGCCCGGTGTGCGTGGCGGCGGAACAGCAGTTGGCGGCCGCCCTGGACCCCGACCGCTACCGGGTCGAGGTCGTCCACCTCGGCGAGCAGAAGGCGCGTCTCCCCGAGGCCGAGCAGGCCGGCGTACGCTCGGTCCCGGCCCTGGTGTTCAACGGCCAGGTGTTCCACATCAACCACGGCGCCGACCTCAGCGAGCTCAAGTGACGCCCAAGATGACCCCGAAGCCCGGGGATTGCAATCCCCGGGCTTCCTTGATCGCGTCTGGAATAAATCAAGACCCCCGCCGACTGTACAATCCCGACCATGAACGATCAGAACCGCCAACTCGAAAAAGTCGTCATCATCGGCTCCGGCCCCGCGGGCTGGACCGCCGCCATCTACGCCGCCCGCGCCAACCTCGACCCCCTGGTCTTCCCCGGCCGCGCCGCGGGCAAGGACCTCGTGCCCGGCGGGCAGCTCATGATGACCACCGATGTCGAGAACTACCCCGGCTTCCCCAAAGGCGTCATGGGCCCCGAGATGATGCACATGTTCTACCACCAGGCCATGCGCTTCGGCACCCGCGTCGTCACCGACGACGGCGTCAAGAACCTCGACGAGATGTCCAACGAGACGCTCTACCAGATGTTCCAGAACGTCAAGAGCGTCGACCTCTCCAAACGCCCGTTCCGCGTCGTCGGCGACAACGGCTTCGAGGTCGACGCCCAGTCCGTCATCATCGCCACCGGCGCCAAGGCCAACTGGCTCGGGCTGGAGAACGAGCTGCGCCTGGCGCAGTCCGGCGGCGGCGTGTCGGCGTGCGCGGTGTGCGACGGCGCCCTGCCCGTCTTCCGCGACGCGCACCTGGGCGTCGTGGGCGGCGGCGACACCGCCGTCGAAGAGGCGTCCTACCTCGCCAAGTACGCCAGCAAGGTCACCCTCTTTGTCCGCCGCGACGTCATGCGCGCCAGCAAGATCATGCAGCAACGCGTCCTCGACCACGACAAGATCGAGATCATGTGGAACACGTCGGTCATCGACGTGCTGGGCGACGACATGATCACCGGCGTCCGCATCAAGAACAACAAGACCGGCGAGGAGTCGGAGATGGCCCTGGGTGGGCTGTTCATGGCCATCGGCCACACCCCGATCACCGAGTTCCTCGACGGCCAGCTCGACACCGACGAGACCGGCTACGTCAAGCTCGCCGACCCCTACCGCAGCACGACCAACATCGAGGGGGTCTTCGCCGCCGGCGACGTGGCCGACCATGTCTACCGCCAGGCCGTTACCGCCGCCGGCATGGGCTGCAAGGCCGCGATCGACGCCGAACGCTGGCTCGCCGAGCAGGGGCTGGCCTGAACGCCCAACCTGCCTCACCGCCTACGCCGCCGCGCTGCGCGACCGCTTCAGGGGCCAGCGCCACAGCGCGCACACCACGGCGAGGTTGACCAGCAGGCCCAGCACGCCCAGGTGCAGCCCGCACCACTTGTCGGGCAGCGCCCAGCCGGGCGCGGTGAAGGAAGCGACCGTTCTTGACGCCACCGGCGCGGCGGCGATCAGCACGCCGACGATGAGCCCGCCCGCCAGCGGGCCCGGGCGCGCCCGCCGGCCGTAGAGCGCGACGAAGACCGCCGGCGCCGCCTGGATCAACACCTCGAGCTTGATCTCGATCAGCCGCCAGACGCTCTGGCTGACGGTCAGCGCCAGGATCACCGCGCCGGCCATCAGAACCCAGCTCGACACCTTGCCCACCCGCGTGAGGTGGGCCTGCGACGCGGCGCCGCCCCGCAGCGGGCGGTAGAAGTCCTGCGTCACGGTCGCCGCCAGCGCCAGCAGCACCGAATCGACCGTCGACATGATCGCGGCAAGGATCGCCGTGAAAAACAGGATGACCAGCGGCCGCAGCCACGGCCATTGCTCGGTCAGGTCCGCGAGCACGAGCATCGTCACCTGCTCGCTCTGCCTGTCGTCGAGATCGGGGAACGCGCCGCGGCCCGTGAGCCCGATCAGCACCGCGAAGCCGGTCACGAAAAACGGCATCACCAGCATCCAGCGCAGCGAGCCGCGCAGCGCCCGGCCGTCCCGCGCGGCGTAATAACGCTGCACCGCCTGGGGGTAGATCGCCGCGCCGATCCCAACCAGCACGAGCGTGCTCGCCCAGCCGATCTTGCCCCGCCAATCCGGCGCCTCCAGCATCTGTGGCGAGGCCGCCGCCAGCGCGTCATGCACGTGGCCCGGCCCGCCGTACGTCGCGAGCACCGCAACAGAGAGGACCAGGATCCCCAACCCGATCAGGGCGCCCTGCAGCACATCCGTCCACGCCACCGCGCGAAGCCCGCCGAGCGTCTCGTAAATCAGCATCACCAGCGCAAGCCCGATGATGGCGGCCTCCCGTCCCACCGCGCCGTCGGTCGTGCGCTCCACCAGATACCCCACCGCCACGAGATTGCTGACCATGAAGTTGACCAGCGCCCACACCCCGACCAGCGCGACCAGGCTCGTCAACACCCGGCTTTGAAGCCGGTCGTGCACCGCGTCGGCCAGCGTGATGTAGCCGCGCCGACGCCCCAGACGCTGCAGCCCCGGCGCCAGCACCATGGCCGCGCCCAGCAGCGCGATGAACATCGGCACCGCCACGGTGAACGCGTAGCCGACGCGGTAGGTCTTGCCCGACATGCCGACCAGCGTGTTGCCCGAATACTGCGTGGCGAACAGCGTCAGCAACAGCACCAGCGGCCCCAGGCCCCGCCCGGCGAGGAAGAACTCCGACATCGACCTCGCCCGGATCGCACGCCGGCCAAGCCAGCCGATGATCAGCAACGCCGCCAGGTACGACCCGACGATCGCCACGCCCCACCCGTCCGCGATCAGCCCGGCGCCCAGCAGCGGCATCAGCGGGCCTCGTCCTTGACCCGCCCCGGATCCCCCGCCGTGTCCGCTTCATCCGCCAGTTGGTCCCACCACCGGCCCACCCACGCCGCGACCAGCAACGCCAGCGCCGCCGTCGCGCCCAGCGCATAAACCACCCACCCCGGCACGCCCCACCACGCCCCGTCCGACCCCGCCGGGAACAGCCACGGCACGGTGATCAGCGGCAGCAGGACGGCGACCCAGGCCGCACGCGACGCCTTCATCGTTCGAGCTCCATGCCGGGAGTTTAATGGACGGGGAAAAGCAGAAAAGCAGGAAAGCAGAAAATTCCGGAACCGGAGTTTACGGTTCGTTTTAATTTCCTGTTTTCCTGCTTTTCCGCTTTCCTGCGTTTCTCAAGCAAACACGTCCAGCATGCCCCCGCCCGAACCGTCCGCCGCCGCCACGCCGCCCACATCGGCCGCGATCGCGGTCTCGGTCGACGGGTCGTGCGCCTGGCCCGACTCGGCCGACGCGTCGGACGGCGGCAGCGGGTACCCGTAGTCCCCCGGCCGGGCGACGTCGTGATCGCTCAGCAGCAGCTCGACGCTCGGCTCAAAACAGTCGCAGTCGCCGCAGCCCCTCACCACCGGCCCGACGCCCCCGCACGCCCCGCCATGGAACGGGGCGTAAAACCCCACGTCACAGCACAGCGGGTGGCGCAGGCTCCAGAGCCACAGGTTGTCGCAGCAGGGTTTGATCCACATGCCCCGCTGGATGCAGCGGACGCGCCAGGACCGGCGGCACGCGGATCGAGGCCAGTAAAATCATGGATAAAAAGAACTTAGTGATGTCTGCCCGCCGGGAGGAGCGGGCGCGGTCAGGCCGGATGTTCACGCCACGCCACACCCGCGCCGCCCAGCGCGTACCATGCCCGCCGCCATGCGGACCGACGCGCTGGATTACGACCTGCCCCCCGACCTGATCGCCGCCGCCCCCGCCGAGCCCCGCGACAGCGCCCGGCTCATGGTCATCCGCCGCGACAACGGCGACGTCGCCCACCACCACGTGCGCGACCTGCCCGACCTCGGCGTCCTCCAGCCCGGCGACCTCATGGTCGTCAACCAGACCCGCGTGCTCCCCGCCCACTTCCACGCCACCCGCGCCGACACCGGCGGCCGCGTGTCCGCCCTCTTCCTCCAACACGACCCCCAGCACCGCTGGACCCTCCTGCTCGAGTCCCGCGGCAAGCCCCAGCCCGGCGAACGCCTCACCCTCGACGCCTCCGCCTCCCTCGAACTGCTCAAACACACCGGCCCGGGCGAGTGGCTCGCCCAACTCCACGGCCCGGATGACACCTTCGCCGTCCTCCAGCGCGTCGGCCAGACCCCGCTTCCGCCTTACATCCGCAAACAACGCAAACACCTCGGCCAGCCCGAGGTCACGCCCGAGGATGCGCAGCGCTACAACACCGTCTTCGCCCGGCAACCCGGCTCCGTCGCCGCGCCCACCGCCGGGCTCCACTTTACCCCCGCCCTGCTCGACCGCCTAGACGCCCGGGGCCTCCGCCGCGCGGCCGTCACCCTGAACGTCGGCGTTGGCACCTTCGCCCCCGTGCGCACCGAGACCCTTGAGGACCACGACCTCCACGCCGAGCAGATCGACGTCCCCCCCGCCGCGGTCGACGCCCTGCGTCAGGCCCGCGCCGACCAACACCGCATCCTCGCCGTCGGCACCACCACCGTGCGCGCCCTCGAGTCCCTGCCCGACCCCATCGCCCCCTACGCCGGCCCGACCCGCCTGTTCATCACCCCTGACACCCCCTTCACCTTCCGCTTCACCGACGCCCTGCTCACCAATTTCCACCTCCCCCGCTCGACCCTCCTCGCCCTCGTCGCCGCCCTGCCGGGCGTCGGCGTCGAGCGCCTGCTCGATTGGTACCGCTTCGCGGTCGAACAGCGTTACCGCTTCTATTCTTACGGCGACGCGATGCTGATCGTGTGACCGGCCACCTCGCGGGGGGAGGCCGAGGAGGGCGCGGGTCAACCCGATGATCCCCCGTTTTGGGCTTGGCGGCGCCCGCCGCTGACGTTACGCTGCGAGAGTCCGGACGGTCCGGGATGTGATTCACCCACCCTTTCTCAGGTCTCAACCGACCACCACTGGAGCCCCGCATACGTATGCGAGGCTTAAAGACCGATGGCCTCTACAAACGACGACACCGCTTCAAAACGGAAACCGCGCGGCGGCGTCCTCTTCTGGCGCGGGCTGGCCGTGGCGGTCGTCGTTTTCTTCTGCGTGGGCTCGGCGGTCTTCGCCTACGCGGTCCTTGAGAAGATCGAGCGCGTCATCGTGGTGGTGGAGGACCTCAACCGCAAGGTGGACCGCGCAACCGCCGCCAGCCTCCAACTCCGCGACACCGTCGTCGCGGGCGGCGCCGCGGCCTTGGAGACGATCGATGCGGAGCAGATGATGCGTTCCGCCGCCGAGGAGACCGAACGGCTCCGCAAAGCCACGGCCGAATTGGCCCGCGAATGGGTCTCGAAGATGCCGGGCCAGGAGCCCGCGGCAGAAGAAGAATTGGAAAAAAACCCTGACGACAACTGACGCCGCTATTCAACCAAAGCCTCGACTTTGGGCGAGGATTGCAAGGCAATCCCTATCTTGCATGCGGTTTACAGGCTAGAGCAGATTGCGTTACTGCAGATGAAACAAGTTCAACTCAACGGTGGCTGGAGTGTCCATATCAATGGATACGCCTGCGTCTACACCTATGGCGGGATGCTGGAAGGCAGGCCGAATCAACACGTCAACGGTTACGCCATCGAAAAGGCTCAATCGCTGGCGTCCCGGATCTGGCCCGACGAATCCATTCATTTGATATCACCGGTGGTTGATGACACAGACCCCGACCACCCTAGACTTCCATCGGTCACTCATGCCGCTTCGCTGGTTTCATACGAGCCCGTTGACCCCGCGTTCATGGCCTCATCCCTCGTGGTTGTATGGTTCACCGATGAACAAGACAACCTCACCTTGCCCGAGCAAATTCATCTAGGCGTTCAAGAAGTTTCATGGAGCGAAACAGCGCGCAGCTTTGACTGGTGAAGTCGACTCACCAGATGATTGACTTACCGAAAAGGCAGCCGTTCGGCAGGGACCCACACCATGCATTGGACTTTCGGCTACTGGATATCGCTTGGCATCAGCGCGCTGCTCGTTATCCTCTGGCTGATCCTGCGCACCACAGGCGGTTACGCGCCGGGCTGGCGGATCCGCTGTACAGCGTGCGGCCAGACCCGCGATGCCGGCCGGCTCGGGCTGATCCGCGTCAAGGCCCGGTCGACCGAAAAACGGATACGCGGCTGGTGCAGCCATTGCAAAGACTTACGTCTCCTCGCCGTCGAGCGCCCCTCAAAAGCGCAGGCCCGGGGAACCCAATCAAAAACCGGTCAAAACGCCTGAAAAAATCCTCCCTCAATCGCTTGTCATTTTTTGACGATCCGTCATATTATACCCCATGGCCCTCACCCGAAAACAACGCGAGGTCGCGCAGCGGGATCAGTTGATCCGCGACACCGCGCGGCAGATGCTGCTGGGTGAGGGATATCACGCGCTGAACATGGACCGCATCGCCGAGGCGATCGAGTACTCCAAGGGCACGGTGTACCAGCACTACTCGTCCAAGGAGGACCTGATCGCGGCCTTGGCGGTGGAGACCTGCGCCAAACGGACGGCGATGTTCCAGCGGGCGGTGGGGTTCCGCGGCCGGCCGCGGGAGCGGATCGCCGCGGTCGGGGTCGCCGACCGGCTGTTCGTCGACCTCTACCCCGAGCATTTCAAGGTCGAACACCTGATGGACATGGACACCGTGTTCGACAAGGCGTCGCCCGACAAACTCGAAAAGATGCATCAGATCAAGGACCGCATGATGGATGCGCTCGAGGGCGTGGTGCGGGACGCGGTCGAGGCGGGCGACCTGGCGCTGCCCGAGGGGGCGCCGCACTGCCAGGTGCTGTACGGCCTGTGGTCGCTGTCGGTCGGCCACCACATGATCCGCACCGCACCGCACCGCACCGAGCACTTCATCAAGCAGTCCGACGGGGAGGCCCTCTGGGGGAACTACAACGTGCTGCTGGACGGTTATCAGTGGAAACCGCTGTCCGGCGAATGGGACTACAGACAAACCGTTCAACGCATCCTCGAGGAGGTTTTTTGGGATGAACACCAACGACTCTCCGAACCGGCCGGCGCGTAACTTTTTATTTCGCCATTTATTGACGTCGCGTCACAATTCGTCGTCGCGTCACGGCCTCCCTCTGGGTCGGGCCGTCGGCCTGGCGGGGGCGGCGGTCGTGGGCCTGGCGGCCGCGTCGTCGGTGCTCTGGGCGAGCACCCTCACGACCGCCCGCACCGATCGACCGCCCGCCGGCGCCTCCGCGCCGGTCAGCCTGACGCCCGTCGAGCTTCAGGAGCAATACGAGGTGCTCCGCCGATTCACCGGCCGGCTGGAGGCGCGGCGGCGCACGGACCTGAGCTTCCGCCGCGGCGAAGTCCTCGCCGAGGTGGCGGTGCGCGAAGGCGAAGCCGTCCAGGCCGGGCGGCTGCTGGCCCGGCTGGACACGAGCGTGCTCAAGGCCCGCCGGGCGCAGCTCGTCGCCGACCGCGACGCGGCCCGGGCGCGGCTGGACGAACTGGTCGCCGGGCCCCGCCAGGAAGACATCGACCAGGCCGAGGCCGACGTCGCGCGCCTCGCGGCCGAGCACGGCCTGGCGGAGATCCGCGCCCGGCGTGTCGGTCGTCTGTTCGAGCGTAACGCCGCCAACTCGGACGAGCGTGACGAAGCCCGGTTCGGCGAGCAGGCGGCGGCGGCGGCGCTCGACGCCGC
>JANQFR010000038.1 GCA_028277745.1 Phycisphaeraceae bacterium | reverse complement strand
GGCGCTTGTGGTGTCGATCGACTCGCTAAGGGACACTAGGTCCGCGCCAGATTCGGCGAGTCTTTCGGCAATGGTGAGCGCGTCAATTACGGATCGGGCGAGCCGTGAGAATGAATAGACCGCGAGAACCGCCCCGCGTTTGCAGGCTTGATCTAACGCGGTCTGCAAGCCGGGGCGATTGTCCGCCCGTCCGCCGCTAAGCCCCGCATCGGTATGGTGTCCGATGACTTGGTAGCCGTGGGCTTTTGCCCATGCTTCGAGCCTATCGCGTTGCGCGGCAAGGCTGATACCGTCGTGGGCTTGCTGGGTTGTGGAGACGCGGCAGTAAAGCACACACTGCCCGCGCCCGGTAGAATGGGCGTTAGCCGCCATGATGGTTACCTCATCACTGGTGGTTAGGCCCGCCGTTGTGCGCTAACACTTCGGCGGGCCACTTTAGTTTGTTACTTCAACGCAATACCACACAAACAAGACCGACGCAAATAAAACTTACTCACTTTCTTTAATGCGGTCTTTGGTACCGATCGAACGAAAGGCACCAAACCCACGTATACCGCAACGCCAAGCGCGGTAACAAATAAAAGCAAGAGACAACCCGAGGTTAAGGATGGCGTGGAGAATGCGCGGGGAGGGGCGGGTGGGACCTTTTGATTCAATGGGACTCCGGCGTGGGTGTCATACTTAGCGCATCATACCGGAATGGTTTTTGAGTTTTTAACAACCGTCATGCGGAATTACATCGTATGTCGTTCAATGGCGTAGCAGGTCAGTCGGTGTCAGCGTATGCCGCACTTGCACGTTGGACTTTTGACGGGCCAGGACAGAAAGCCGAGCCGATTCCGTTACTAAACCGTCTTTAAAAAATTGCCATTTCCAGCTTGGTACAGGCGATGTGGGATGGTTGGGACAATGATTGCCTTGAAAAGAACGTGAAGGAAGAAGAGATATAGTTATTTAAATAATCAGGGATGGGATGTTAAAGAAAAAGTGGAAACCGTCCACCTGCCCCATCCGTCCCACAATCGCGGTTTGCGACACACCGGTGTCGATTGGGCAAAACAAGTTCAGGGCGGGTGGAGATGGGCTTGCTTGCGTTGTGTTCACAATATGATTTTGGGTGTAGTTCATCCTGATGCTGGAACATCACGAAATGTCTAAAACAAAAATCTCGTTTTTGGCGCATCCGAGTTTGTCGATTCGTTACTGAGGTATTAATGTATATTTACCGATAAGAAGCTTATTGCATCTCTACGCTGCGTCCGTGGCACATCATCTTTTCGTTTGTCATGATACGCTGATTTATTTCGAATCAGTTGCTAAGGATGCCATGTTCGAGTCGGCCGAATAGCGTGGGTGATAGTGACTCGTCAGATAATGAATCATCCGACCGAACCGTAAAATAAATATCTCATTCTTGCACACTAAAGCTGGCCAACCCATAATTTTGAGGCTTAATATACTTGCCGGGAAGAACGAAAAAGTTTTGGGTCGCTCAACTTACCTCATGGATGTAAATAAACTCTCGCTGCGTTTTTTGCCGCATCGACCCGTTATTTTGTGGCCGTGTTCGGAATCATGAGCCATATTTAGAGTGGATAGGGACACGTGTTCTTCTTTTTTGGGCGCAGGTAAGGATAGCCGGCTTATCCCCACCCGTGCCCTTGGCGAAACCCCATCTTTGGCACCTTTGCAACGCCCCCAATCTATAACTAATTGCCTTCAAATAACTTAATCGCTGTTTCTCAAAAGTTACGCTTGGCACTTTTGTAAACACCCACCAGTCAAACACACTGCCGATCGTCTCAGCCGGCTTGTTTCCTCCTCTCTTTTTCGCCCGTCCGGGCGCCTGAACTGAGATCTGTTCCTTGAAGCCCATCCTATTTGTCCGCGAGGCCGTCCCGTACGGCCCTCGTTTCTCCTTTGGCTGCTGGCCAACTCTTCATCGGTTGTCTTACGGGATCACGTTGTGTGGTTCTAACCCATCTCACTTCGTTGGCTTGAGCGCCGATGCATGTCTCGAGGGAGGTTGTCTCCATGATGTACCGATCGACCAAGGAAGTCGCCGCGCTGCTGGGCATCCCCGTCGGGCGGCTGAAACATTCTGTGTGGGACGGTCGCGTGCCGTCTCCGCGCAAACTCGGCGGCGTGTATGCGTGGGACGACCGTGACGTGCATCGCGCCTCGTGGGTTCTGCGCCGTCGCGACGCCGAAGATGTGCTAACAATGATTCAAGAGGAGACCAGCCATGAGCGATCGTGAAAATGCCCTGGAAGCGTTGGATGGGCTGAACCCGAAGCGCGCCGACGATCGCGACACTTGGATCAAGACCGGCATGATCCTCCGCGCTGTCAGTTCTGACCTGCTGGACGCCTGGATCGCGTGGAGCAAGCGGAGCTCCAAGTTCGAGCCCGGCGAGTGCGAACGACTCTGGGAGGGCTTTGCCTCCGACGGCGGTCTCGGGCTGGGTACGCTGCGGATGTGGGCCGATGAGGACCGGTCCGCGGGGCTCACCGGGGCATTGGTCAGTCCAGGGAACGTCGGCCCGTTTGCCGAGCTGGCCGAGCGATTCCGAGCGGCGCTGAGTGACACGATGCTGTCGTTACTGACGGCGCAGCTGGGCGTCAGCCGCCAGGCTCTGCGTCGGCTCGGTGTAGGCTACGACCCGGACCGGGGCTGCTTTACCTTTCCGGAACGCAGCGCCGCGGGTCGGGTCATCGGGATCGGGTGTCGCCACGCCAAGTCCGGCGTAAAGTGGTGCGTCCAAGGCGGCAAGCGCGGTCTGACAATGGCCTGGCCGTTGGACACCGAAGCCGGATCAAACCCGGACCACCCGATCCTGATCGTCGAGGGACCGAGCGACGCGGCCGCCGGGATGGACCTGGGCTTTGCCGCGATCGGCCGACCTACCGCCGCCGGCGGGGCCGAGCATCTCAAACCGCTCGTGCGTGGCCGCCACGTTGTCATCGTTGGGGAGAACGACCGCAAGAGCAGTGACGATTGGCCCGGCAAGAAAGGCGCGGAGACGGTCGGGTACGCCCTCGACGGGCGCACCGCCTCCACCCGGATCATCTTCCCGCCCGATGGGATCAAAGACCTGCGTGTGTGGAAGCCTCTCGATCGTGAGGCGCTGCTGCGCATCATCGCCAGCGCCGAGCTTCACTACCCCGACACGGAACGGATCGTCGGCACGATGGCCAAACCGATCGTGCTCGTCCCCGGGGATCACCAAGACCGGAGCAAGCGTCGGCACGAGATCAGCACCGACCGATTCACCGCCGAAGTGCTTAACAAGCTGCCCGAAGACCAATTCTACCGCAAGGGCCAGATCGTCGGCCATCTGGCCGGCGAGCCCGGGCGGCGGCGTTTTCAACGGCAGACCCCGGAAGCGATGCGCATTCATATCGACCGCCACCTCCGGCTGACCCGGATGGTGACATCCAAAAGCGAGTCCGGTGAGCGGTGTGTGGTTCCGGAATTCATGCCCTGCTATCAGGACCCGGCGCGTCTGGTTCTGGCCGTGGCCGGGTCACATCCGGGCGTCCGCCAACTCAAGGCCATCGCGTCGTTCCCGATCTTCTCTGCCGACTGGACCCTGCTTTCATCGGGCTATCACGACGGTCTTTACTACGACCCGCCGTCCGAACTAGCAGACCTCACACCCGAGCGTGATCCGGAGGTCATCCGGAGCGTGTTGCTGGATCTGGTGATCGACTTCCCGTTCCTCAGCGACGCCGATCGCCAGAACTTCTTCGGGCTGCTGTGGACACCCATCATCCGCTGGGCAATCGGCGGCAACGTCCCCATGCACACGATCATGGCCCCACTCGAACGGACAGGCAAGACCAAGCTGGCCGAGGAGGTTTTCGGCGGCATCATCCTGGGCGGGGAACTGCCGACCATGCAGCTTCCCGCCCACGAAGAGGAGGTGGAGAAACGCGTCCTCGCGATGCTGCTGGACGACCACACGCTGGTGAACCTCGACAACATCCGCACCGTGATCGACTCGCCGGCGCTGGCGTCGGTGCTGACCGCGCGCACCTTCACCGGCCGAGTGCTGGGTGTGTCCAAAACGGTGACGCTGCCCAATCACCTCGTGCTGGTCGCCACCGGCAACAACGTCGCCGCCTCGGGCGAGATCGCCAAGCGGTCGATCCCGATCTATCTCCAGCCCGGCGACGACCGGCCCGAGGAGCGACGCGACTTCCACCACCCCGACTTGTCGGCGTACATCCGCTCGGTTCGCCGGCGGGTGCTGGAATGCCTGGTCGGCGCCGTGCTCAACTGGCTCGACGCCGGCCGGCCCACCCATGGAGCCAAGCCTCTGGGCGGCTTCGAGGACTGGTCGGCGGCGGTCGGTGGCATCTTAGGTCTGCTGGGGTTCGATCAATGGCGGACCAACGAGCGCCAGTGGCGGCGGACCGCCGATCCCGAGGGCGAAGACCTGCAGGCTCTGGTCTTGGCGTGGTGGGGTACGTTCAAGGGTCAGGCCGTCGCGCCCAAGGCCCTGGCCGACCTGGCCCACGGCAACGCTCTGTACGCCGATCTGTTTGTTGGCAAGTCACCTCACGGTGGTCGGATCGCCTTCTCCAAGAAGGTGCTTCGGGCCGGTGAGAACCGTCCAGTCGGCGACTTGATCATCCGCCGCGTCACCTCCGGGAACAACCCCAGCTACTTCCTGGAACCGTCGGCCGCTGGGGCCGAGGGCGAGGCCGGAGATTTCGGAGAAAACGGAGATTCCTAAGCCTGAGCGAGAGGCGAGAAATTCATTCTTTATCTCCCATGGGCGCACAGCCTGGGAAACCTCCGCATACTCCGGAATCTCCGCTTTCAGAGCGTTGCCCTGTTGGCTCAACTGCCGCGTAACGCATCGTCGAGCGCCACCTCACGGAGATACACACCTTGATCGATCTGTCAAAAACCCTCGACGCAACCTATGTGTCTGCCACCTCTCCCGCGTCCGCCGTGGGCGTGGGAATCCATTTCACCTCTCTTTGAAAGAGACCTTCATGTATGTACGCCTGTCACTCAATGAACACCGCATGCTTCACCCCATCCTGCGGCTGGCCGCGTGTATTCTGTGGTTGGCCCTCGACGCCGTCCACAGACGCTACCCCAAGGGCCACCTGTTGCACACGGCCGGCAAGGAAGCCATCGAGGCAGTGATCCTTTTCCGCGATCGCCTCGAAATCGAGGCGCATGAGCAGTACCCCGATAAAAGCCCATACTCCAAGGGCGACGCGGAGCTCTACCTGCCGGCGGAGTGGCCCGACGAAGACGTGAACCCTGCCATCGACGCGCTTCTGGCGGCAACGCGCCGGCTCACGGCCAGCCCCAGCACGCTGCGGCCTCTGTCGCGCGCCGCGAGGACCGCGCGTGTCTCACACCAGCAACTTCAAGACGCCATCGACCGGGGCGAGTTGCCGACCGTCGGCGCACCGCCCCACATCCGTGTCTGGATTCACGACTTGTACGAATGGAACGACCGACGGCGGCTGGCCGCCGAACAGGATAAACCGGCCCTCGGCCACGAAACGGCCGACCGAAGCGCTGACCGGCCGGACACAGGAGTTGCGCTCCGCACCGAGACAACCTGTGGCCGTCCGCGCTACCCGGTCGACGATCCGCGGAGGTGGCACAGCGCGCTGTAGGGTCACGGCGTGTTCCCGGGTGATTCCCGGGTTGTTTCCGGGCGGCTCTTACGAGTCATGGCTTTGCGGTCGGCTGACCCACCGACCCTTTCGTCCTTTCTTACCCGCCAGGTTCCGCGGCGGTAACGATCAGCCCTACGGCCTCACTTCTCAGGCTGATCAACATCCCATGTTGTCTCAGGAAGGTTGTTCGCAGATCCGTCTCGGCGACCGCCGCGCTGTCCGACCGACCGCCCAGCGGTGGCCCATGGTTCGGGACAACCCGTTTAGTCATTTCATCTCACGGGGTTACAATGGAGACCGGAGAAAACCTACGGGAGAAGGTGCCGGATTGGATCACGCCGGAGTTGGTCGAAGACACGATCCGAACGTGGCAATCGCACTACACGCAGCTTCTCTCGTCGCAAGATGCGATCGGCATCCTCTTGCGTGTAGGCGGCCTATTTGACGTACTGAGGGAGTCCGATGAGCAGCAAGCAGTATCTGGCGTTGGCCCGGGTGTCGAGCCGTGAACAGGAACGCGAGGGCTTCTCGCTGGAGGTTCAGGAAGACGCGTTGCGTCGCTACGCCCAACAGAACAAGGGCGAGATCACCAAGCTCTACCGCATCGCCGAGACCGCCAGCAAAAAAGACGAGCGTAAGACCTTCAAGGAGCTGATCGCCTACGCGAAGAAACACGCCGCCAGGTTGGACGGTGTGCTTTTCTTCAAGGTGGATCGCGCCGCCCGCAACCTGTTCGATTATGTGGAACTCGAACGCCTGGAAACCGATCACGGTGTCCCCGTGATCTACGTCAGCCAGCCGACCGAAAACACCCCCGCCGGCCGGATGATGCGCCGCACCCTGGCGAACATGGCCGCGTTCTACACCGAGCAGCAGTCACTCGATGTACGGGACGGCCACGCCCGCCGCATCCAAAACGGTTTGTTCGTGGGCAAGGCCCTTTACGGCTACGTCAACGTCCGCCGCGAGGGCCGCGGGTTGATCGAGGTTGACCCCGTAGCCGGCCCCAAGGTCCGCCGTATCTTTAATCTCTACGCGCACCACGGCCACACGCTCGACTCGTTGCTCGAACAACTCAGGCGAGAGGGCATCACCTACACCGACGCGAACCCACAGTTCAGCCGCAGTAAGGTCCATACGATGCTGACCAGCCGGGCGTACATTGGCGAGGTCCAGTATCAACAAAGGTGGTACCCCGGCGCTCACGAGCCCCTAGTGGACCGAGCGACCTTTCAGCGGGTGCAGGCGTTGCTTGGCGGGCAGACCTACCGGTCGCACGAGATGACCTACGCCGGCGAACTCATCACCTGCGGTCACTGCGACCACCCCATCACCGGCGAGCGTAAGACCAAGCAGACCAAGAGCGGCCCGCGTGATTACGTCTATTACCGCTGCACCCATTACTCCCGCAAGGGTCACCCCCGCGTTCGGGTCAATGAGGCGAAGCTAGATGAGCAGGTGATGGCGCTGTTCGACCGCATCCGCATCCAGGACGACGACGTGCGCGGTTGGTTCCTCCGGGTGCTCCAAGCCCGGACACGCGAGGGGCAGCAGGAGAGCGAGCAGCACGTCGCCGAGTTGAACCGCCAGCATACGAGTCTCCGCAACCAGCAGGACCGTTTGCTCAACCTGCGGCTGCTGGACGAGATCGACGCCGACACGTTCGCGTCCAAAAGCACCGAGCTACGCGACCGGATCGAAGACCTCAAACTCAAGGTATCGATGGACGACCGCCGGCGCGCCGAAAACGGCGAGATCGTCATCAAGGCGTTTGAACTTTCGCAAACACTTAAAGAAAAGTGGCTTACGGCTGATTACCAAGCCAAACGCCGAATCCTTGAAATCGTGTGTTTGAACTTTTCTCTCGACGGCGCAAGTCTTGATTTCACAATAAGAAAACCCTTCGACGTGCTCGCCGAAGGGTCTCTTTCTGACAAAGATCGGGGTGACTGGATTTGAACCAGCGACCTCTTCGTCCCGAACGAAGCGCGCTACCAAACTGCGCTACACCCCGCTGTTTCCCCGCATCGCCGATCGATTCATGCAACACTCACAACATAATCGACAGGGTACGGAATGGCTCAGCGTCCTAACACAAGCCGATCGACACACGGCTCCGGTACCATGACAGTGTAGCCCAAATCGTCCGTCAGGACCAAATCGATTCAATAGAGCGTTCTAAGGCGCCCTTGACCACGGGGGTCAGGATCAAGCTGTGGGGCTGTCGCCGAGGGCCGACATGATGGTGGGCAGCGCATCAAAACATGCGGTGAAGACCGGGCTGGGCTCGGGGTAGCCCTTGAGCTCGACGCGGCTGAGTTGGAATGGGAGGTTGTCGATGCCGGCGTTGGTCAGCCGGCGGTGAGACTCTTCACCCATCACCAGGTCGACGCCCAGGGGCTTGCAGGCGCTTTCCAGGCGGAACGTCTTGGTCACGCTGTCGCCGAGGGCGGTGTAGTCGGGCCGATTGGCGGTGCCGGTGTTGCCGACGATGGCGTAGCCGGTGTTGATCCCGGCGCCGATCTTGAAAGGCGGGTCCAGCGCGTACTGTTGCGTGAGCCGGTCGACCTGCTGGATCAGGTCGCAAAGGGTCATGAACAGCTTGCGCGAATCGGCGATGATATTGGCTTCGTTGTCATGGAACCAGATCGCCATGACGGAGTCGCCGATGTACTTGTCGGCGTAGGAGCCGTGGGCTTCAAGGATATGGCCGGCCTGATTGAAGAACTCGGTCATCAGCTTGGAGAGCGTTTCGTCTCCAAGCCGATGGGTCATGCCGGTGAAGTCGCGGACGTCGACGACGAGGGTGGAGATGAGGGTCCGCTTGGTGGACATGAGAGTCATCTCATCGGCATCGGTCGGGGCCTCGCTGCCGGAGTCGGTGGTGGAGGCGTTCAGGGCGGCGGGATGATGAAAGGTGATTTCGAGGCTGCCGAGGGCGATCCGGTCGCCGTGGGTCAGGGGGCAGGGGAAAGTGATCCGCCGTCCGTTGACGAACGAGCCATTGCGTGAGCCGAGGTCGAGGACGGTGTATCCGCCCGAATCGTTCTTCTGGATCATGGCGTGCCGCCGGGAGATACGGTCGTCCGCAAGGGTGATCTCAGCCTGAGAGGACCGGCCGACCGTCCACGCGGTGCGTCCGCTCAGCGGATGCGACACCTCTTCCCCTTCGATCAGGATCACCAGATTGGGCGCATCTTGGACGTTCAAGGGCAGGTCCGATCGGTTCAAAGCCTGTATTTTAACGTCTTATACGCATCATAAAAACGCAGGCGTCGAAAGCGCCGGAGCCCCGCATCCGTATGCGGGGTGTAGGGGCAGCGAGACCCATCCGTTTGAAGTGAGATCCGTCTTGTTGCGTTCTACGGAGATTCGGCGGCGGGCTCGATATGAGCGGTCGCGTCGCCCGACTTGAGTGCGTCCTCGATCCGGTGCTCGATCCCGGACGCGATGCGGTGGGCGTCGGTCACCGCCATGGCGCCGTCGAACTGCAGATGCATGTCCACCCAGTGAAAGGCGCCGGTATGACGGTGGCGGACCTTGTGGTAACCGCGGATCCTGCCCGCCTTGATCTCATCGTCGAGGATCGCCAGGATCACGCGATCGTCTTCGGGGTCGGATCGATCCATCAGCCCATCGACCGCTTCACGCAGCAGCCGGCCTCCGGTGACAAGGATCAAGACGGCCAGGACGATCGCGACGACGGGGTCTAGCCAGACCAGGCCGGTCAGCCTGACGAGCCCCAGGCCGAGGAGCACGCCGAGGGTGGTGGCGACGTCGGTCGCCAGGTGCTTGGCGTCGGCGCGGAGCGTGGCGTTGCGGTAGCGTCGGCCCGCGGCGTAGACATAGACCGTCAACGCGGCGCCCAGCAGGGCGGTGAAGCCGACGAGCACCAGGCCCGCGTCGAGCCGGTGCGGCGCTCCGCCATGGATCAGGCGGGCGACCGCGGTGAAGGCGACCATCACCCCCGCTCCCGTGACAAACAACCCCTCGACCGCAACCGCCATGAACTCGACTTTGCCATGGCCGTAGGGGTGGCTTCGATCGGCAGGTCGGTTGCTGAACCAGATGGCGAACAGCATGAAGGATGCCGCGATGATGTTGATGATGGACTCGACCGCGTCGCTGAGCACCGAAACCGAGTTCGTTAACAGGAACGCGCCGAACTTGAGCAGCGTGATCATCAACCCCGCGAGGATGGTCTGCTTGGCGACGCGTTTGGCCTGGCGGGCAAAGGGAAGGGCGGACGGGTCGGGCATGCCCGTCACTATACCGGCATGCGGCCGCGGAACCGACAAAGAAAAGGACTCACGCGTGGCGCTGCGTGAGTCCTTTCAAGTGATCAACGGCGTACGCCGGATCACGTTTTGAGCGGAAGGTCGCGGCCGGTCAGGCGTCGATAAGCCTCCAGATACTTATCAAGCGTGTTCGCAATGACCTCCTCGGGCAGCATTGGGCCCGGCGCTTCTTTGTTCCATCGGTCGGCGTCCACGAGGTCTTGAAGAAAATCCCTGACATACTGTTTGTCGAAACTCACTTGATCACGGCCGGGTTCATATTCATCAGAAGGCCAGAAGCGCGAACTGTCCGGCGTCATTGCTTCATCTATGAGCATAAGCGATTTGTCATCTGATTCAAGGGGGACGCCGAACTCAAACTTGGTGTCTGCGAGAATGATGCCGTGTCGGGCGGCGTGGTCATGGCCGAGTTGATAGATCGCGATCGACAAATCACGCATCGTATGCATCAACTCATCGCCGGCGATTGCGCACGCACTTTCAAAATCGATGTTTTCATCATGTCCCGTCTCCGCTTTGGTGGCGGGGGTGAAGATCGGTTGAGGCAGTTTGTCGCATTGGCGCAGGCCCGCGGGCAGCGAGACGCCGCAGACGGACTGCGACGCCTGGTATTCCTTCCAACCCGAGCCGGCGAGATAGCCGCGCACCACGCACTCGATCGGGACAACACGGCATCGACGTCCGATCACCGCCCGGCCAACGAGGGCGTCGCGATCCCGGTCGGTGAGTCCGTCGATGTCAGCGGGATCGGTGGAGATCACGTGCGTTTGCACGCGATCGCCAAAGTGCTGTCGAATCATGTCGAACCAGAAATTCGACATCGCCGTGAGCACCACGCCTTTGCCCGGGATACCGTTGGGCATGATGACATCAAACGCGGAGATGCGGTCGGTGGCGACCAGCAGCAGGGCGTCCCGGCCGTGGGTGGTGCATGGATAGGTGTCGCGGACCTTGCCCGCCCGCTTGCCGGGCAGCGGAAGGTCAGTCATCATCATGGCGGGACGATCGGTCATGGACGGGATTCTACCGACACCCGCGACGCTTGGCGGCCGAGCGGCCGTCGTACGCGGATGACGCTCGCTCTAAAACTGGCGTAGGAACCGGATGTCGTTCTCGAACAGCCAACGGATGTCGGGGATGTCGCACTTGCGCATCGCGAGGCGTTCGACACCGAGGCCGAAAGCGAATCCGGTCCACTCTTCGGGGTCGTAGCCGACATGCTCGAACACGGCAGGGTCGACCATCCCGCAGCCGCCGATCTCCATCCATTCGGCGCCCTTGCCCAGGTCGATCTTCACGTACAACTCGGCCGACGGTTCGGTGAACGGGAAATAGGAGGGCACGAGCATGATGTCGGCATCCGGGCCGAACATGGCGTGAGCGAACTGGATCAGGGTGGTCTTGAGATCGACCATCGTGACGCGGCGATCGACATAAAGCCCCTCGATCTGATGGAACATGGAGAAATGGGTGGCGTCGTGCTCGTCGGGCCGGTAGACGCGGCCGATGGAGATCACGCGGACCGGCGGGCGCGTCTGCTCCATGACGCGGATCTGGACGGTGGAGGTCTGCGAGCGCAGCAGCGACGGTTTCGCGGCGCCGCCGGCGTCGAGGTAGAAATTGTCGAGCGGGTCACGCGCGGGGTGGTGCTCGGGGATGTTCAAGGCGACGAAATTGTGATAGTCGTCCTCGACCTCGGGGCCGGTGGCGACGTCGAACCCCATGCGGGCGAACACCTCGACGAGTTCGTCGGTCGTCTGGCTGATAATGTGGCTGCGTCCCAGGACGGGCGGGGCGCCGGGCTCGGTCAGGTCCAGCGCCGGCCCGCGGCGGGCGGCGTCCGGGGCGTCCCCGTTCAGGGAGCTTTTTTTCTCCTCAAACGAGGCTTGCAACCTCTGCTTGAGGGCGTTGGCGCCTTGGCCGAAGTCCCGTTTCTGTTCGCGGGGCACCTCTTTCATCAGGCCCATCAACGCCTTGAGAGCGCCTTTCGAGCCGAGATATTTAATGCGGAAGGCCTCCAATTGATCGGACGTATCCACCCCGGCGAGGTCGGAGGCCGCTTCCTGTTCGAGTTGAGTAATCCGGTCCAGCATACCCCGACAGGATACCAGAGCGCACCGCGTCTCGTCGGCCGTGCTATGTGGTAATCTTTCACGCTATGTCGGACTTTTCCACCGAGCCCTCCGACGTTCAACAGGCGCCGGCCGACGGGCCGCGCCTCGATGAACTGCTCAAGACGCATTTCGGACATGAGGCGTTTCGGCCGATGCAACGCCAGATCATCGACGCCGTGCTCGAGGGCCGCGACGTCCAGGTGGTGATGCCGACCGGCGGCGGCAAGTCGCTCTGCTACCAGTTGCCCGCCCTCGCGTCACCCGGCGTCACGCTCGTGGTCTCTCCGCTCATCGCGTTGATGCAGAACCAGGTCGACGCTCTCCAGGCCAACGGCATCCGCGCCGCGTTCGTCAATTCCAGCCTCGACCCGGACGAAGCCCGGGCCCGCGAGCAGGCCGCGATCAGCGGCGAATACGACCTGCTCTACCTCGCCCCCGAGCGCCTCATGTCCGGCTCGGGCCGGTGGCTGCTGGCCCAATTGAACGTCGCCCGGTTCGCGATTGATGAGGCCCACTGCATCAGCGAGTGGGGGCACGACTTCCGCCCCGAGTACCGCATGCTCGGCTCCATCAGGGAGGGCTTCGACGGCCGCTTCGCAGACGCCCCCGTCATCGCCCTCACCGCCACCGCGACCCCGCGTGTCGTCGACGACATCGCCGCCCAACTCGCACTCCGCGAACCGGCCCGCTTTCAGGCCAGCTTCGAGCGTGAGAATCTTTACTACGAGGTCCGCCCCAAGCACAAGGCCTTCGACCAGATCCTCGCTTATATCCGCGAACACGCCGACAGCGACGGGATTATCTATTGTCAGTCCCGCGCCAAGGTGGAGGCGATGGCGGAACGCCTCAAGCAGAACGGCGTCAACGCGTTGCCGTACCACGCCGGGCTCGACAACCGGCAGCGGTCCGAGAATCAGCACGCGTTCATCTACGGCGACGCGCGGGTCATCGTCGCCACCATCGCCTTCGGCATGGGCGTGGACAAGCCCGACGTCCGATACGTCATCCACGCCGATCTGCCCCGGCATATCGAGGGGTATTACCAGGAGACCGGCCGGGCCGGGCGCGACGGGCTGCCCGCGGACTGCATCCTGTTTTACTCCGCCGCCGACCGCGCCAAGATCGAGTACTTCATCGAACAGAAAGAGTCGCCCACCGAACGCGAGCACGCTCACTGGCAGCTCGACCAGGTGATCAAGTTCGCACACAGCACCGCCTGCCGCCTGGTCCCGCTGATCGGCTATTTCGGCGAAACCCACGGCGGCGACTGCGGCCATTGCGATAACTGCGTCAAACCCCCCAACCTCGTCGACGCCACGCAGGACGCGCGCAAGCTGCTCTCGGCCGTGGCCCGGACCGGGCAGCGATTCGGGTTGTCGTACGTCTTCGACGTGCTCCGCGGCTCCAAGGCGCAACGCGTGCTGCAGAACCGACATGACCAGCTTTCGGTCTACGGCATCGGCGCCGATCAGCCGAAGGGGTACTGGGGCGCCGTCGCCGATGCGTTGCTGGAAGGGGGAAACCTCGCCCTGACCGCCGACGAATACCGCACCGCTCATCTCACGCCCACCGGCGTGACCGTCATGAAGGGGCAGGCCGCCGTCAAGATCGTGCAGTCGCGCGCCGTCAGCGCCGCGCCCCGGCCGAGCAAGCCCGCCCCGGCCAAGGCCGAACCTTTGTCGCCCGATGACCACCGGCTGTTCGAGGAACTCCGCGAACTCCGCCGCCGCCTCGCGCAGGAGCAGGGCGTGCCGCCCTACGTCGTGTTCGGCGACGTCGCGCTGCGCCAGATGGCGATCCGGCGGCCGACCTCGGACCAGGCGTTCCTCGGCGTCTCCGGCGTGGGGCAGACGAAGCTGCGCCGGTACGGGCCGGCGTTCCTGCAGGTGATCCGGCAACACGCCGACGACGCCCCCGGCGAAGGCCCGGTTTTTATCCCCGACCCTTGACGGTGGCTGGGCGCCGTTGCTTTTTTATTGAGCGACAAAATGATTCGAGGAAACATCTAAAGTCGTTTTGAAACGCGGTCGAACTCAAGAAGGTTGCCTGCCTTCCAGCTTTGTTTTGGGGTTGAGACGACCGCCTTGAACCAGGAAAATCTGAATATCCTCTGGCTCATAGTGAGCGCAGCCCTCGTGATGCTCATGCAGGGTGGGTTTTGTCTGCTCGAGAGCGGGCTGGTCCGCGCCAAGAACAGCATCAACGTAGCGGTGAAAAACATCGTCGATTTCTGCTTATCGGCGGTCATGTTCTGGGGCGTCGGCTTCGGGGTGATGTTCGGCCTCTCTCAGGCAGGCTGGTTCGGCACGGACCAATTCCTGCTCGGCGGGCAGGCGACGCCGTGGGTGCTGGCGTTCTTCCTGTTCCAGTTGATGTTCTGCTCGACTGCGACGACCATCATCTCCGGCGCCGTTTCGGAACGTACGCGTTTCGCGGGTTACCTGATCATCACGCTGATCGTCTCGGGGCTGATCTACCCGGTTTTCGGACACTGGGCCTGGGGCGGGGCCCTGGGCGGCGAGCCCGGCTACCTGGCGGATAAAGGCTTTATCGATTTTGCCGGCTCCACCGTGGTGCATGGCGTCGGCGGCTGGGTGGCGCTGGCCGCGATCCTGATTATTGGCCCCCGGCGGGGGCGGTTCGATGCGGATCGCCCCAGGCTCCACGGCCACAACCTGCCGCTGGCGGTGTTCGGCGTGCTGGTGCTGTGGTTCGGCTGGTTCGGGTTCAACGGCGGCAGCACCCTCGAAGTCAGCAGCCTGATCCCGCTGATCCTGGTGAACACGAGCCTCGCTGCGGCGTTCGGCGGGGCGACCGGGTTGGGGTTGGCGTGGATGGTCGAGCGGCGGCCGGATGTCGTCCATACGATCAACGGCGTCGTGTCGGGGCTGGTGGGCATCACGGCGTCCTGCCATGTCATGTACCCCGCCGCCGCGGCCCTGATCGGCGTGGTCGCCGCCGCGCTGTGTTTCGGCGCCGTCAAACTGCTGGAGCGTTGGCGGGTCGACGACGTGATCGGTGCGGTGCCCGCCCACGCCGTGGCGGGCGTCTGGGGCACGATCGTGGTCGCCTTGCTGGCGCCGGCCGAAGCGTTCGGCGGGCTGAGCCGCATCAGCCAGTTGATGATCCAACTCGAAGGCGTGGCCCTCTGTTTCGTGTGGGCGTTCGGCGTCGGCCTCGGGGCATTGTGGGTGGTCAACAGACTTATGCCTTTGCGTGTTCAAGCCGAAGCCGAGCAGGTCGGGCTGAACGTTGCCGAGCACGACGCCAGCACGGAACTGATCGACCTGCTCAGCGACATGGAGCGCCACCGCCGGGCGGGCGATTTCGATCAGCGCGTCGCGGTGGAGCCCAATACCGAAGTCGGGCAGATCGCGGCGGAATACAACCGCGTGCTTGAAAAAGTCAACGATGAGATCACCCAACGCGAATCGGCGGCCGACGCGCTGCGTTGCGCGGAGGAAAAATACCGCGGCATCTTCGAGAACGCGGTCGAAGGCATCTACCGCGCCCAGCCGGACGCCGGGTTCATCGATGCGAACCCGGCGCTGGCAAGAATCCTCGGCTACGAGTCGCCGGCGCAATTGATCGCCTCGTGCCCCGATCGCGGGCGCGATGTCTACGCCGATCCCGACCGGTTTGCCGAGTTGTGTGAATCCGTCCAGCGTCGCGGTGAAGTCACCCGGTTCGAGTCGCAGATGAAGCGCCGCGACGGGTCGGTGTGCTGGGTCTCCGAGAACGCCCGGGCGGTCTGTGACGCGGACGGCAAGGTGCTTTACCACGAGGGCGCCGTCGAAGACGTGACCGAGTTGAAGGCCCAGGAATCGCTGCGCGAAGAGAAGGAGGCCGCCGAGGCCGCCAGCCGGGCCAAGAGTGAATTCCTCGCCAACATGAGCCACGAGATCCGCACGCCGCTCAACGGCATCATCGGGATGATCGACCTGATGACCGGCACCGGGCTGGACGCACGCCAGCAACGCTATTGCCGCATCGCCAAGAGCTCGGCCGACGCTTTGTTGTCGCTGATCAACGACATCCTCGACTTTTCCAAGATCGAGGCGGGCAAGCTGGAGCTGGATGACGTGAGCTTCAACCTGCCGGTGCTGATCGAGGACACGGTCGAGATGTTCGTGCCGCGGGCCGAGAGCAAAGGGGTCGAGCTGGTCAGCCACATCCAGCCCGGCGTCGCGTCCGCGGTCCGAGGCGACCCCGATCGGCTGCGCCAGGTCCTGGTCAACCTGGTCAACAACGCCATGAAGTTCACCGAAACCGGCGAGGTCGTGATCCGCGTCGAAGCCGCCGAAGAAAAAACGCCGTCGGGAGGCGTGGCTCTCCGCTTCTCGGTGAGCGACACCGGGATCGGCATCCCCCGCGACAAGCTGGATCGGCTGTTCCGATCGTTCTCGCAGGTCGACGCCTCCACCACGCGGCGGTTCGGCGGGACCGGCCTGGGGCTGGCCATCTGCAAGCAACTGACCGAACTGATGGGTGGCCGGATCGGCGTCGAGAGCACCGAGGGCGAAGGGTCGACGTTCTGGTTCACCGCGGTCTTCGGGGCCAGCGTCGAGAACACGCCCCAGCCCCGCATCCTTTCCGAAGATTTCCGCGGCATGCGGGTCCTGATCGTCGATGACAACGCCACCAACCGCGAGATCCTCGATCAGCAGCTGACGAGCTGGGAATTCAAGGTGAGCTGCGCCGCCTCGGCCGCTGAAGCGCTCGAGGTCATGCGCACCGCGACCCGGCAGGGCGAGCCGCATCGGCTGGCGATCCTCGACATGATGATGCCCGAAGTGGACGGCAAGGAGCTGGCCGAGCAGATCCACGCCGACCCGGCGCTGTCCGACACGAAGATGATGGTGCTCACCTCGATGGGCGATGCGTTGAGCCCGGTCGAGATGGTCCGGCTGGGGATCAGCGGCGTGTTGACCAAGCCGGTCCGTCAGTCGCGGCTGTACGACGCCATCGTCGATACGCTGGCCGATGATCGGGCCGCGCCGGTCGAGGGCCGGCCCCCGGCGGCCGAGGTCCACACGGCCGCGCGCCAACGCGACGTGAGCGTGCTCCTGGCCGAGGACAACGAGATCAACCAGATCGTCGCCGCCGAGATACTTGGCAAAGCGGGCTTCGAGGTGCAGATCGTCGACAACGGCAGGCTCGCGCTGGAGGCGATCCGTGGCGGCGCGTTCGACGTGGTGCTCATGGATTGCCAGATGCCCCACCTCGACGGCTTCGAGGCGACGCAGGCCGTGCGCGAGCTGGAGAACAAGGGCGACCTCACCCCCGTCAACGGCCGGCGCACCCCGATCGTCGCGCTGACCGCCAACGCGGTGAAGGGCGACCGCGAGCGCTGTCTGGCCGCCGGGATGGACGCCTACGTCACGAAACCGATCGACCCGCAGCAACTGATCAACGCGATCTGGACGCTGCTCGAAGAAGACGGCGCCAATGCCCCGCAGCCCGAAGCCGCCTCAGACGGCCAAGACCCGGCCGCCGGGCGGACCGCGGTCGACCTCGACGATCTGGTCCAGCGCTGCATGGGTGACCGGGCGTTCGCCGCCACGATCCTCGACAAGTTCGCCGGCCAGGCGGCCGACATGCTGGAGGAGCTGGCCGAAGCGCTCGACGCGGAAGCGCTTGAACGTGTCGCCGCGCTGGCGCACACCCTTAAAGGCGCATCCGCCAACGTTGCGGCGCAGGACGTGAGCCGCTTGGCCGCCGAATTGGAGGCCCGCGGCAAGTCAGGCGACGCCGATGAAGCGTCGGCGGGACTGGCGGCGCTGCGGGAACAGGTCACCGCTTGTCTCGATTACATCCGGCAGGTTCAGCCCACGTTGGGTGAAGTGCGCGAACGGTGTTGATCCATGAGGAAATGATCCGGGTTTTTTATGCGTATTCTGGTTGCAGAAGATGATCCCGTCGCCCGTGAGATGCTCACCAAAGCGCTGAGCAGCTTCGGTTATGACGTGGAGTGTGCGTCGGACGGTAACGAAGCCCTGGAGATCGTCCGCACCGGCCGCGTGCGCTTGGTGGTCTCCGACTGGGAGATGCCGGGCATGACCGGCCTCGAGCTGACCAAGGCCATCCGCGGCGGGGTGTCCGGTTACATCTACATCATCCTGCTCACCTCGCGCGACGGCTCGGAGAGCACGGTCGAGGCGCTCTCCGCCGGCGCCGACGACTTCATGACCAAGCCCTTCAACCCCGCCGAGCTGAGCGTCCGCGTTCGCGCCGGCGCCCGGGTCCTGGCGCTGGAGACGCGCGACGTCACAATCTTCGCCCTCGCCAAGCTCGCCGAGTCCCGCGACCCCGAAACCGGGGCCCATCTCGAACGCGTCCAGCGATACGCCCGCGTCCTCGCCGAACATCTCTCTCAGCACCCCAAATACCGCGACAAGATCGACGCCGAGTACGTCCAGCTCATCTACAACACCTCCCCCCTGCACGACATCGGCAAGGTCGCCATCCCCGACTGCGTGCTCCTCAAGCCCGGGCGCCTGACCGACCGTGAATTCGACATCATGAAAACCCACACCCTCCACGGCGCCTCCACCCTCGAGGCCGCCCTCCGCGAGAACCCCGGCGCCAGGTTCCTCGAAGTCGCCCGCGACATCGCCATCTCCCACCACGAACAGTGGAACGGCAGCGGCTACCCCCACGGCCTCAAGGAGGCGGACATCCCCCTCTGCGGACGCATCATCGCCCTGGCCGACGTCTACGACGCCCTTGTCTCCAAACGCGTCTACAAAGAGGCGTTCACCCACGACATCGCCCGCTCAATCATCGTCGACGACAGCGGCAAGCACTTCGACCCCGACGTCGTCGACGCCTTCACCGCCAACGAGCAGACGTTCATCGAGATCGCCGACCGCTACCGGGATGACGCCGACGCCGATGCGGCGTAACATGACGCCCCTTCACTCACGCCGCTCCCGACGATCACCCATTGAAGGATGACGTTTGATGTCCACGATCCCCTATGTGAACGATGGGTCCGATCGGGCTCCCCATCTCAAACCTTTCCTGAACATGGGCACCTTGAACCAGCTGCCCGCGTCGTCCTCGGCGCCGTGCGGCGAGGGCGGCGAGCTGTACGCCGCGATCAAGGACGCCGGGTTCGAGGGGGTGCAGGGCGGCGACCCGCGGCTCGTGCGCGACGCGGGTCTGATCTACGCCGGGGGCGGGCGGATCAACGCCGTCGGCGAAGCCGATGAGCTCTGCCGATTGTTGCACGACCAGGGCGCCGTCGGGGGCACGCTCCACGTGATGTGGGGCATGGAGGACGACGACGAGGTCGACCGCGTGATCGGCGACATCCTCGACGCGTCGGCCCGGCACGCCATGCCCCTCTACGTCGAAACCCACCGCGCCACCGTCACCCAGGACATCTGGAGGACGGTCAAGCTCGTCGAGCGCCTCCCCGATGTCCGGTTCAACGGCGATTTCTCGCACTGGTACACCGGCCTGGAAATGCGCTACGGCGGCGTCGAGCCGAAACTCGATTTCGCCGCGCCCGTCCTCGAACGCGTCGGCTTCATGCACGGGCGGATCGGCAACGCCGGCTGCATGCAGGTCGACATCGGCGACAGCCTCGAAGAAGCGACCGCCCGGCTGTACGTTCAGCACTTCATGGAGATGTGGACGCGGGCCTGCCGCGGCTTCAAGGCCCACGCCGGACCGGGCGATTACCTCCCCTTCGCGCCCGAACTGCTCCAACCCGAGATTTTCTACGCCCGCACCTTCCCCGGCCCCGACGGGCAACCCCGCGAAGAGTCCGACCGCTGGCGGCAGGCCCTGCTCTACCTCCGGATCGTGCAGCGGTGTTTCGATGAGGCCTGAGCCGGGCGGCTTATCATGACGGCCTATGGCCCAGGGGCTGGAATGTCGCGTCGAGCAAGCCGCCCGCCTGGACCGGTTCCTGGCGGAACGGTTCGACCTGTCGCGCGCCCAGGCGCGCCGGCTCATCGCCGACGGGCTGGTCGAGGTCAACGGCCGGCCCGTGGCCAAAGGCGCCGCGCTGACGCCCGGCGATCGCGTCCGCGTCGCGCCGTTTGACCGGCCCGAGGATCAGGCGGTGATCCCGATGGATCATCCCACCGTCGTTGAGCTCGCTCGCGGCGAGGGCTGGGTGATGGTGAACAAGCCCGCGGGCATGGCGGTCCATCCGCTCCGCCCGGATGAGACGGACACGCTGTTGAACGCGATTGCCTGTCGATACCCCCAGGTGCAGGGCGTGGGCGAGGCCGGGCTCCGCAGCGGCGTGGCGCACCGGCTGGATGTGGAAACGTCCGGCGTGGTGGCGGTGGCGCTGAGTCCGGAAATCTGGGCGGCGTTCCGCGAGGCGTTTCGGTCCCATGCTGCGCGCAAGACCTACCGGGCCCTGGTCCACGGGCGGCCGGCCGAGACGGGGCGGGAGACGATGCCGCTGCGCGTGGTCCGCCACCGGCCCGCTCACGTCGCGGTCGGCCACGGCAAAGGCGAACGGGCCTGCCGCCTGTCCTGGCGCGCTCGTCGTCATTTCACGCACGCCGCGGAGTTGGAGATCGACCTCGAAACCGGCTTCCTGCATCAGGTGCGCGTCATGATGGCCCACCTCGGTCACCCGCTCCTGGGCGATCGGCGTTACGGACGGGCCGACGACCAGGCGCCGCGGTCGATGCTGCACGCCGCGTCGCTCGAGTTGTGCGGCGCCCAAGCGGCGTGCGAGCCCCCAAGCGATTACATACAGACACTGGACCGGCTGGCGGCAGGAAGTGGGTGCTGACTCACCCCGCCTGTCGCGACCGTTGTCGGCGTGTCAGGATCAGAAGGCCGCCCATCATCGACAGGGCGAAACTGCCTGCCTCGGGAACGGGCGAGGTGGAAACAGAGACGTTGTCGAGGCGGTAGGTCGTGTTCTTGTTTGTTGCGTCTGAGTTTCCCGAATTGATGCTCACGCCCACCCGGTTCACGGTCGAGATCCCGGAGTATGCAAAGGCGCCGCCGATATCCGCGCCGTTGACTTTCCACTGGTAGGTCCCTTCCGTGGCCGACGTGGGGGTGATCACGAGTTCAATGTCGTACCACGTGTCCTCGTCGTAGACGGGGCCGCTCAGAGACGCGGGTGTGAATGTGTTGAACAGGCCGTATTGACTCCCGGTGCCATTCAAGAACCGTATGCCCGCCAGGTTGGCTGAGAAGCCGTTCGCCCCGGAGGCGCCCGATCCGATCCGAAGGTTGAATCCCCGATTCTCGGTGACGGTCCCGTTCGGCAACTCATCGACGTACACCGAAAATTTGAAGGAAACCGATGCCACGTCCGCCAGGGTGACAGCCGCGAAGAGGCGGTTGAATTCAAGCCCTTCGTTGTCTGGATTAGCCACTTCAAAGCTATTAGGTTGAGAAGGAGCGGTGCCGTCGGTGATGACGGTTCCTTGTGTGTTGCCGAGTTGAGACTGCACGACCCAATTTGAGGGGAGCGTGCCGACCGTTTCACCGGTGTCGAACAGGTCCAGAAAGGCGTTACCAGCGTGTGCCTGCGGTGAGACGCCAAGCAATGTGGCGCCCGCGGAAGCGAGCGTCACAATTGCTAACAATACGCTAACACACTTCATCGTGCAGGGCCTCCTGAGGTTCGACATGTTGCGCAAAAAGGACATCAAGTGAGACAGATTTCCAGTATATGTCTCGTGTCATATTGACGTAAGCAGAATTCTGATCGCCACCGGCTGCCGGTGCGGACCACTCGCCGCCCACCGTTGAGCACTCGTGGAGCAGGTGCAGGTACGGGGCGATGAACGCCCGTTCCTCGTCCGTTACATCACTGGGGTAGGACTTCCTTGCCGCACCCCTGGCATCGGCAATCCGTCACGGAAATGCGTCACCGGCTCTCAAGCAGATCAACTTCGGATCATTTAGTCGCCGCTTGCGGCGCGCAAGCGATACACGTCAAGTTGTAAAGACTCCATAGGGGCACTTCGCCCTGAAGCAGGGCGATTATGACCAGCCACGGATCTCCCACAGGTAGCTGGAGCGGTAGTGGTTGTCATTCTCGCCCAGAAACACGCTGCCGTCGTCGGTGATCGCCAG
>JANQFR010000016.1 GCA_028277745.1 Phycisphaeraceae bacterium | reverse complement strand
TTGCGTGAAAGGGAAAGATTGCAACAGCAGTATGGGCGCGAACTGCGCCCGGCGCAAGCACTTACCGCAACCGCGCATAATGTCCGCGCATGCGGGGCTCAGAGCAACGCTACGCATCCGTTTCAAGTGAGAGCCGGATCACTCACCCTTCACGCGCCACGTTACGCGGCAGACGTCGCCCACGTAATGGATGCGGATCTGGTTGGTCACGCCGGGCGTGCCGATCGGGTCGCCCCGGCAGATGACGATCGGGTCGCCCGGCGCCACCCATTGCCGGTCGAGGAAGAGCTGATCGACCGCCTGCAGGAACGCCTCGGGGCTCGCGGGCCGGGGCATCCACACCGGCACGACGCCGTAGTGCAGCGCCATCTGCCTCAGGGCGGTCTGGTTGGAGCTGACCGCGACGATCGGGATGGTCAGGCGGTTCTGCGACAGGTAGCGGGCGCTGCCGCCCAGCTCCGACCAGGTGACGACGCAGTGGGCGCCGAGGTCTTTGGCGATGGTGCTGACGCCGTGGGCGATGGCGGCGGTGCGGTAGCGCGACTCCTGCGCCAGCCGGGGCGGGCGGGTCTGCTGGCCCATGACCTGGGCGCGGTGGTCTTCCGTGAACCGGGCGGTGCGGGTCAGCACGCTCACCGCTTCATCGGGATACCGGCCCACCGCGGTCTCGCCGCTGAGCATGACCGCGTCGGCGCCGTCGAGGATCGCGTTGGCGCAGTCGCTCACCTCCGCACGCGTCGGCACCGGCTCATCAATCATGCTCTGGAGCATCTGCGTCGCCACGATCACCGGCTTGCTGTGGTCGTGGGCGCACCGGATGATCCGTTTCTGGATGACCGGCACCTCGGCCAGGTCCATCTCCACGCCCAGGTCCCCCCGGGCGACCATGATCGCGTCCGCCTTGTCGCAGATGCCCTCCAGCTCGTCGATCGCCTGGGGCTTCTCGATCTTCGCGATGATCGGCAGGCGGGTGTGGCTGCGGATCCCGCTGCGGCTGCGGCCGAAGGACTCCAGGAAGCCGTGCAGCCGCTCGAGGTCCGCCGCCCGCCGGACGAAGCTCATCGCCAGGTAGTCCAGCTCGTTCTCGACCGCCCACGCCGCGCACTCCTCGTCCCAGTCGGTCAGCGCCGGCGCCGAGATGTGGGTGTCGGGGAGGTTGATCCCCTTCTTGTTGCTGACCGGCCCGCCGACCAGGACGTTGCAGATCAGGCGCGGCCCCAGGCCCAGCTGGTCCTCGTTGTCGGCGACCTTGTTGGTCACCAGCATCCGGATGGCGCCGTCGTTGATCAGCAGGCGGTGGCCGATCTCGACCTCGTCGACCAGCCGGTCGTAGGTGCAGGCCAGGGTCACGACGCCGGTCTGCCCGTCACGCCGGCCGACAAAGCCTTCCCGGCTGTTGATCTCGACGTGGTCGCCGACGTGAAGCTCGAGCTCGTTGTTGTCGACGGTGGTGACGCGGATCTTGGGCCCCGAGAGGTCGCCGAACACGCCGATGGCGGTGTTCGTCCGGTCGGCGGCCTGGCGGGCGACGCGGAGGGAGTTCTCGAAATCTTCGAACGAGCCGTGGGAGAAGTTGATCCGCAGGACGCGGACACCGCCCTCGATGAGCTTGACCAGGGTGTCGACCCGGTTGCACGCCGGGCCGACGGTGGCGACGATCTTCGTGAGGGTTTCGTGTCGTTCGGTGGGCACGGGCGTTGATGGTAGAGTGTCGGGCGCACCGTCGCCACCGCCGGCCCGCGCGCTCACGAATCTGACACAATCCATGAAGCTGCCGCTGTCTCACATCCAGCCGACCGACCTGCCGATCACCTGCGTGACCATCGACGTGGAGGAGTATTTCCAGGCGTCCGCCGCCAACGCGGCGATCCCGCGCGACCGGTGGCTCGACTGGCCGTCACGCGTCGAGCGCTGCGTGGTCACGGCGCTGGACATCCTCGAACGCACCGGCGCCCGGGCGACGTTCTTCTTCCTCGCCCACACCGCCAAGGAGAACCCCAAGCTCGCGCCGCGCTGCCTCGCCGCCGGCCACGAGATCGCGTCCCACGGCGCCATGCACGACCCGCTCACCGGGCTCGACCCCGCCGTCTTCCGCAAGGACATCCACGCCAGCCGCAAGCTCCTCGAAGACCAGGTCGGCCAGAAGGTGCTGGGCTACCGCGCCCCGTCCTGGTCGCTCACGCACCGCACGCAGTGGGCGGTCGACGCGGTCCGTGAAACCGGGTTCGCCTACGACGCGTCGATCGTCCCGACCGCCGACGCGCTGGCGTGGCCGCACTACATCCAGCGCGAGCCCGACGACCCGCCCCTGCTGGAGGTCCCGCCCCTCGTGCACCGCAAGAGCACGCCGCACTACGCCGCCGGCGGGCGCACCTTCGGCCCGCCCGACCCCGGCGCGACCGACAAGGCGATCGCCCAGGCCCTCGACGAGGGCCGGCCGGTCGTGCTGTGCTTCGATATCTGGGAGTTCGACACCGACCTGCCCCGCCTGCCCCTCTCGATGAAGCAGCGCAGCGCCATGAACAAGGGCGTTGAGAAGACCGCCGACCGCCTCGAAACCGTGATCAACCGCGGCGGGCTCTGGCGGCCGATCCGGCATCACCTGGACATGCTCCAACGCAAGGCCGCCCAGACCGGCGTGCTCACGCTGCAGCCTGCCGCCACGGCCTGACCGCCTCGCCCCGCATCAATGCGATCATCGGCTCGGCCGCCGCCGACCACGCGTACCGCGCCTCCACCCGCCGCCGCGCCGCCGCGCCCAGCTCGCGGGCCCGGTTCGGCTCATCCAGCAGGTCCGCCAACTCCCGCACGTAGTCCTCCGCCGCCGTCGCGGTCAGCAGGTGTTCGCCGGCCGTCGCGTCGATCCCCTCCGCCGCCGCCGGCGAGCACACCACCGCCTTGCCGCACGCCATCGCTTCGAGCACCTTGTTCTGCACCCCCCGCGCCAGCCGCAGCGGCGCGACCACCGCCGCCGCCGACCACAGCCACGGCCTCACGTCCGGCGCCTCGCCGATCACCTCCACCCCGTCCATCGCGTCCAGCGCGCGCACCGCGCCCGTCGGCCGTTTGCCCACCACCGTGAAGACCGCCCCGGGCGCCCGCTCCCGAAGGGCCGGCATGACCTCCGTGGCGAACCACGCCGCCGCGTCCACGTTCGGCTTGTAGTCCAGCACGCCCACGAACACGACCCGCTGCTCGTCGCGCCGGGGCAGCTCGAACGGCTTGGGGAAAAAATAATCCAGGTCCACGCCGTTGCCCACCACGTGGACGCTGCGGTGGTGCCCGCCCATCCGGCGGTAGGCCTCGCACTCCGCGTCGCTGATCACCGTCACCGCGTCGACCCGCAGGCCGTTGCCCGATTCGACCCGCCGCAGCCGGTCGGCCTCGGTGGCGTAGACCCAGCGCATCGGCCCCGCCGCGTCCCGGGCGTAGCGGGCCCACTTGAGCGAATCGACATCGCACAGGTCCAGCACGTGCCGCCGCGGCGGGGGCGTGTTGCCGTGCATCAGCCGCCGGGCGTATTCCGCCATCCCCGTGCAGAACGTCAGCAGCCCGTCATACGGCTTCTGGCGGTGCCACCGCTCCAGCGTCGCCGCCAATGCCGGCCGGAAGAACACCGCCGGGGTCACCGCCCCTCCGCGGAGCAGGCCAAGCCCGCCCCGCACCTGCCCCGCCCACGGCGAGACCCGGTGAATCGTCAGCCGACCGGTCAGCGCGCTCAACGCGTCGCGCTGCTCCGTCGACGCCGGCTCATCGCTCACGCACGCCAAATCCACCTCGAACGCCCCGCTCAGGCGGCGCAGCAGGTGATACGCCCGGATGCGGTCCCCCCGGTCCGGAGGGAACGGCGTCCGATGGGTCAGCATCAGCACACGGCGGACAGGCTGCATCGTGACAGGTATCGACCCGTTTCACGCGATCCAGCAACCCCACACCGTTCTCGGACGTCGGCCTCAACCGTTTAGCGCCGGCCCGCGGGACCGGGCTGGCGTGCCTGAAGCCTCAACCCCCTCAGTTCATCAACTCACCCTTGACCGACTTGATCTCGCTGCGCACGTGTTTCGCGTGGGCGCTCTTGGGGACCACCACGAGGCAGTAGGGATAGGTCAGCGCCTCGGTGACGATCGTGTCCTTGGCCGGGGCGTTGGCCACGCCCTGGACGTAGAGCGTGTCGCCGACCAGCTGGGCCGCGTCGATCAGGATCCAGTACCCGCCGGTGGGCTTCTCGCCCATGGTGACCAGGACCGCGTTGTTGAGGTCGAACTCAACCTTGGCGGCGTCGAGCGAGGTGGAGCCGATCGCCTTGAGTTCTTCTTCGGAGGTGATCAGCCGGAGCATGTGCCGGGCCAGCGCGGCGTCGCCGGTGCCCTGGTAGGTGTTGAGGATCGGCACGGGCTGCGCCAGCGCGGGCTTGCCGTGCTTCTGGGCCTCGTGGCCGGCGGGGTCTTTGGAGGGGGTCTGGCAACCCGTGAAAGCCGCCAAAAGGGCAAGGCACGCAACAGATTTGACACAAGCGTTGAACATCGACGTTCTCCTCAGATGGAAGGCAACACTATACACGCTATCGCGTGCGGAGGATCAACCCGTGAAACGGCCGGCCCTCGCGGCGGTACTTACGCTCGAAGTTCGTCCCCACCAGTTCGTCCGCGCCCGCGGACTCGGGGCTCTCGAACGGCAGCCGCTCGTACAGGTCGGCGACCCGCCCGGCGTGCTCCTCGATCCAGGCGAAATAATCCTGGTGATCGGTGGCGATCCGCACCGCTCCGCCCCGGGCCAGCCTGGGGTGCAGCTCGCGGAGGAACGGCTCCTGGAGCAGCCGGCGCTTGTGGTGCCGGGCCTTGGGCCAGGGGTCGGGGAAATAGACGTGGACCTGGCGGAGGGCGCCGTCGGGGATGAAGTGGCGGACGAAGAACCCGGCCTCGGCCCGCAGCAGGCGAACATTGTTCAGGCCATGCCGCCGCGCCCGGTCGGCCGCGTGACGCCAGTACGCCCTCGCCCATTCCACCCCCAGGTAATTCACGCCCGGAAACCGCTGAGCCTGTTGCACCAGGAACGTGCCTTTGCCCGACCCGATCTCCAGCTCCAGCGGCTGCTGAGGCTCTTCGAAGCCGAACCACGCCGCGAGGTCGATCGGGCCGGCCTCGAACGGCGGCAGGTCTTCCTGCAGCCGGCCGTACCCGGTCACGTCCAACTCACGCCCGTGGGCCGATAATGCCATCCATCCAGCATAGCGGGGCCTGAAAAACCCGCCAGTGGCGCTTCTTTCCCGATACAAGTCTTTTGTGGTTCTTTGTTTGTCGTGCAATATCGGGTAAATCCGAATAATAGGTAGGGTAACTATGTAAAACCCCTACGTCTCGCCTCCCCCGATTGAATTCGTTCAAAACGTTCACGTGGCCTCTTTTTCTGTGTATGATCCATTATGAAAACCAATCTCTCCCCCAAAGACCTCGCGCTGGCGGTTGGCGTCAGCGAATCCTCCCTTAAGCGGTGGGCCGACGACGGCCGGCTGCGCGTGATCCGCACGGCCGGGGGGCACCGCCGGATCCCCATCCACGAGGCCATCCGTTTCGCCCGTGAGTCGAATCTCGAGATCGTCCGCCCCGACATCCTCGACCTGCCCGACCTCCGCCCGGCGCGCGGCGTCCGGCCGTCTCAGTCCGGTAACCCCCTTGAAGAGGTCCTGTACGTCAAGCTCAAGGACGGCCAATCCCAGGAAGTCCGGGCGATGCTGCTGGACCTCTACCTCAACGGCCGCGACATGGCGGAGATCTTCGACGGACCGGTCCGCGTGGCGATGCAGCGCCTCGGCGAGCTCTGGCGGCACTCCGACGCCGGCATCTTCATCGAGCACCGGGCGACCGACATCGTGATCCAGTCGATCAACTTCCTGCGATCCCTGATCACCCGGCCGGAAGACCCCGCCCCCCGGCCCGCTGCGCGGGTCCCCGCCCCGCCCGTCGCCCTGGGCGGGGGGCCGACGGGCGAGGCTTCGCTCATCTCTTCCCTCATGATCTGTTGCGTGCTGGCCGAGGCCGGCTACCGCGACGTCAACCTCGGCCCCGACACCCCCCACGCCTCTTTCCTCGCCGCCGCGGATCACTACCATCCCCGGCTGGTCTGGCTCTCCTGCACGCACCCGGGCAACGCCCCTGAGCTCGAGGAACTACACCAATTACGCGATCAGCTCCGCGACCGCGGCGCCGCGCTCGTGGTCGGCGGGCGGGCCTTCGACGAAGCCTACAGCGGCCAGGATCACGGCCTCGATCACTTCACCGCCCTGGGCCCGCTGGTCGACTACGCCCGACGGCTGCTTGCGGACGGCGAAACCCGCAACTGAGGCTTCTTTTGTTTTCAGCCCGGCTGAAACCGCAGATGAACGCGGATGAACGCTGATCCGGATTGATGCAATCGCCTCTCGCTCATGGAGCGGCGGCGTTGGCTTAGCCGGGCCGCTACGCGGCCCCGGACCAGGCGGGCGTAGCCCGCCGGCTAAGGGGGTAAGCGATCGACTGAAATGTTGATCTGCTTCTAAAAACAAATCGGCGTTCATCCGCGTTCATCTGCGGTTTCATTCATGCGGTTGATTTTGAAACTAAGTTAATTAATTTGGGGGCGTGAGAAGCACTCCCCAGTCGCGGGTCCGCCGGCGCCACGAGCGGTTCGTCGTGGAGGCGTTGCTGCGGGAGGATCGCCAGACGCGGGCCGAACTGGCGCGGTCGCTGGACGTGTCGACGGTGACGGTCGGCAAGATCGTGGACGACCTGATGCGGCAGGGCGTGATCGAGGAGCGGGACGACGCCGAGGCCGCGCCGGACGGCGGGGCGTCGGCGGGGCGTCCGGCGCGGCCGGTGGGGCTGCAGCGTCGGGCGCCGCGGGTGGTCGCGGCCGAGCTGAGCCGGCGTTGGGTGCGGCTGGCGGCGTTGCCGATCGGCGCGGGGCGCGAGGCCCCGTGGCAGGCGTCCGTGCCGATGAGCCGGTCGCAGCCGGTGCTGACCCGTCGGCTGCGCGAGGCGAAGCGGGCGTTGGGGGTTGATCGTCCCTGGGCGGTCGCGGTGAGCACGCCGGGCGTGACCGACGACGCGGGCGGGCGGGTGTTGTTTTCGCCGAACCTGCACTGGACGGAGGGGTTCGACCTGCCGGCGATGTTCGGCTCGGTGTGGGGGGCGCCGGTGTGCGTGGTGCAGGAGATCCGGGCGGCGGCGTTGGCGCACCGGCTGTGCGCGGGGGTGAGCGAGGATTTCCTGCTGGTGGATTTTGGCGAGGGGCTGGGCGGCGCGGCGGTGGTGGACGGCCGGCTGTATCAGGGGGCCGTGCCGCTGTCGGCGGAGATCGGCCACGTGGTGCGGCCGGGCAACCCGCGGCGGTGCGGGTGCGGGGCGCGGGGCTGCCTGGAGACGCTCGCGTCGGTCCGCGGGGTCAAGCGGAGCTACAAGGAAGCGACCGGGGACGCACGGCCCACGTGGGGCCGGATGGTCAAGCGGGTGGAGTCGCACGGTATCGAGCCCTGGCTGGCCGAGACCTTGGAGGCGTCGGGCGAAACGATCGGCGGGGCGTTGAACGTGTTGGGCCTGCGTCACGTGGCGATCACCGGTTGGCCGACGCGGATGCCCGAGGCGGTGGGGTTGGCGCTGGGGCATTGCCTGGAGCGCTCGACCTTGTGGGCCCGCTTCGGCCGGGTGACGTGGACGCTCGCGCCGCGGCGGCGGGTCGCGGGCCTGCTCGCGGCCGCGATCGACCGGGTCGTGCTGGCGGGCGATGGATGCGACGTTTGAATGGGGTTTGACATGGATCGAAAACAACGATCGCATACCGCATCAAACCACCCTTTCGCCCCGGGCTTTGCCCGGGGTTGTCTGACGTTGCAGTCGACCCCGGGCAAAGCCCGGGGCTAACGGAGTCTTGATCGTTTTCACAGGAGTCGCCCCTCATGGCCAAAAGCCCTTCCCCCACCTTTGCGATCGGCGTGGATTACGGCACCAACAGCGTGCGCGCGCTGGTCGTCGACACCGCCGACGGGCGCGAGATCGCGTCGCACGTGTTCGACTACCCCAGCGGCGAGGCGGGCATCCTGCTCGACCCCAAGGACCCGCACCTGGCGCGGCAGAACCCGGCGGACTACATCGACGGCTTCGTCGCCTCGGTGCGCGGCGCGGTCCGGCGGGCCGGCAAGGTGCGCGGCTTCCAGCCCCAACGCGTGATCGGCATCGGCGTCGACACGACCGGCTCGACGCCGATCCCCGTCGACCGTGAGGGCGTGCCGCTGGCGATGCACAAGGCGTTCAAGCGCAACCTCGCCGCCCACGCCTGGCTGTGGAAGGACCACACGTCGCACGAGGAGGCCGCCGAGATCACGCGCAAGGCCGCACGCAGCCGGACCGACTACCTGGCCAAGTGCGGCGGGACCTACTCCAGCGAGTGGTACTGGTCGAAGATCCTTCACTGCCGGCGCACGGCGCCGAAGGTGTTCGACGCGGCGTATTCCTGGGTCGAGCTGGCCGACTTCGTGCCCGGCTACCTGACGGGCAACACCGACCCGCACACCATGCCGCGGGGCGTCTGCGCCGCGGGGCACAAGGCGATGTACCACGACGACTGGGGCGGCCTGCCGAGCAAGCGGTTCCTCGCGTCGCTGGACCCCAAGCTGGCCGCACTGCGGGACCGTTACGCAAAGCAGGCCGTGCCGAGCGACCGGAAGGCGGGGGGGCTGATCGAGCCGTTGGCGAAGAAGGTCGGGCTGCCGGCGGGGGTCGCCGTGGCGGTCGGTGCGTTTGATGCGCACATGGGCGGGGTCGGGTCGGGCATCAAGCCGGGGGTGCTGGTGAAGATCATCGGCACCAGCACGTGCGACATGATGGTCGCGCCGGCCGACCGGCCGTTGCCCGACATCCCCGGGCTCTGCGGCATCGTGCCCGGCTCGGTCGTGCCGGGCATGTACGGCCTCGAGGCGGGCCAGTCGGCGGTGGGCGACATCTTCAACTGGTTCGTCAAGTCGCTCTGCCCCGCCGAGTACGGCGCCGGCGCCGCGGCGCACGTGAACCTGACCAAGGCCGCCGCCAAGCTGAGCCCCGGCGCCAGCGGGCTGCTGGCGCTGGACTGGAACAACGGCAACCGCACCGTCCTGGTCGACCCGCTGCTCAGCGGCCTGCTCGTCGGGCAGACGCTGCACACCCGCGCCCACGAGGCGTACCGCGCCCTGGTCGAGGCGACCGCGTTCGGCGCCCTGACCATCATCAACCGGTTCGAGGAGTACGGTCTGAAGGTCAAGGAGGTCGTCAACTGCGGCGGCATCTCCGAGAAGAACGCCATGGTGATGCAGATTTACGCCGACGTCTGCAACCGCCCGATGAAGATCAGCCGGTCGGCCCAGACGTGCGCCCTGGGGGCGGCGATCTTCGGCGCGGTGGTGGGCGGGGCCTACGCCGGCGTGCCCGCGGCCCAGCGGAAGATGACCGGCGTCAAGCCCACCGTCTTCCGACCGATCCGCTCGAACGCCAAGGTCTACGCCGAGCTTTATCGGCTCTACAGCCAGCTCCACGACGCGTTCGGCGTGGCCGGGCACAAGGCCGACCTGCACCACGTGATGAAAGACCTGATCGCGATCCGCGACCGGGTCCGGAAAGGGTGACCGCCATGCTTGAAGCATTGAAAGCCGAGGTCTGCCGGGCGAACCGAGACCTGGTGACGCACGGGCTGGTGACGCTGACCTGGGGCAACGTCAGCGGCGTCGACCGGGCGTCGGGCCGGGTCGCGATCAAGCCCAGCGGCGTGGCGTACGACGAGCTGACGCCCGAGCAGATCGTGATCGTCGATCTCGAAGGCAACGTGGTCGAGGGCGATCTGCGCCCCTCGTCCGACACGCCGACGCACGTGCTGCTGTACAAGCACTTCTCCGACATCGGCGGCGTCACCCACACCCACAGCCTCCACGCGACCATGTTCGCGCAGGCCCGTATGGAGGTCCCCTGTTACGGCACGACCCACGCCGACCATTTCGTCGGGCCGGTCCCGGTGACCCGCGCGCTGACGGCGGCGGAGGTCGATGAGGATTACGAAGGCCACACCGGCAGGGTGATCATCGAACGCTTCGCCGGCCGCGAGCCGATGCAGACCCCGGCCGTGCTGGTCGCGGGCCACGCACCGTTCGTCTGGGGCAGGGACGCGGCCGATTCGCTGCACAACGCGATCGCCCTCGAGGCCGTGGCGCAGATGGCGATCGGCACGCGCACGCTCCACCCCGACGCGCTGCCGCTGGAGGACTACGTGCTCCAGAAACACCACGAACGCAAGCACGGGCCCGCCGCCTACTACGGCCAGGGCTGAACCCATCCCCTTTCCCCTCAGGAACACCGACCGTGATTGATTTCTCCCCGCTCGAAGCCTGGTTCATCACCGGCAGTCAACACCTCTACGGCCCGGACGTGCTCAAGCAGGTCAACGCCGACGCGCAGGCGATCGTGGACGGCCTGAACGCCGGCGGGCGCCTGCCGATCAGGCTCGTGTTCAAGCCGGTGCTCACGACGCCCGACGAGGTCGCCGCGATGCTGCGCGACGCCGACGCCGCGCCCAATTGCATCGGCCTCGTGGCGTGGATGCACACGTTCAGCCCGGCGAAGATGTGGATCGGCGGGCTCCGCCGGCTCGACAAGCCGCTGTGCCACCTTCACACCCAGTTCAACCGCGACATCCCCTGGTCGTCGATCGACATGGACTTCATGAACCTGAACCAGTCGGCCCACGGCGGGCGCGAGTTCGGGTTCATCTGCTCCCGGCTGCGCCGCAACCGCAAGGTCGTGGTTGGCCACTGGGAGGACCCGGCCGCGCACGACCGGCTGGCGGCGTGGCAACGCGCCGCGGCCGCCCGGCACGACGCGCAGGGCATGCAGATCGCCCGGATCGGCGACAACATGCGCCAGGTCGCCGTCACCGAGGGCGACAAGGTCGAGGCCGAGTTGCGCCTCGGCTACCGCGTCAACGGCTACGGCCTGGGCGACCTGGCCGCCCGCGTCGCCGCCGTTGCTGACGAGGCGGTCGACCGCCTCTGCGCCGAATACGACGAGCAGTACGCGATGGCCGCCGACCTCCGGCCCGACGGCGCGCGCCGTTCGTCATTGCGCGACGCCGCTCGCATCGAGCTGGGGCTCCGCGCGTTCCTCGAGGACGGCGGGTTCCACGCCTTCACCGACACGTTCGAGAACCTGCACGGCCTCAAGCAGCTGCCCGGCATCGCGGCCCAGCGCCTGATGGCCGACGGCTACGGGTTCGGCGCCGAGGGCGACTGGAAGCACGCGGCCCTGGTCCGGTCGATGAAGGTGATGGCCCACGGCCTGCCCGGCGGGGTGAGCTTCATGGAGGACTACACCTACCACTTCGACCCCGCGGGCGGGAAGGTGCTGGGCGCGCACATGCTGGAGATCTGCCCGTCGATCGCCGCGGACCGGCCGTCGTGCGAGGTCCACCCGCTGGGCATCGGCGGCAAGGAGGACCCGGTCCGGCTCGTGTTCGACGCCGCCGCCGGCCCGGCGGTCAACGCGACGGTCGTCGACATGGGCGATCGTTTCCGCATGGTGGTCAACACGCTCGACGTCGTTGCGCCGCTGGAGCCTTTGCCGAAGCTGCCGGTCGCCCGGGCGCTGTGGCGTGCTCACCCGGACCTGCCCACCGCCGCGGCCGCGTGGATCCACGCCGGCGGGGCGCACCACACCGGGTTCTCGCTGGCGCTGACGGTCGAGCATCTGGAAGACTTCGCGGAGATGCTCGGCGTCGAGTTCCTGCTGATCGACGAGACCACCGACCTGCGCGGGTTCAAGAACGAGCTGCGCTGGAACGACGCGGCGTATCATGCCGCAGGAGCCCACGGCCGATGACGACGATGCGCGCCGCCCGCCTGCACGGCCCGCGCGACCTGCGCGTGGAACACGTGGCCCGCCCGGCGCCGCCCGGGCCGGGCGAGGTGATGGTGCGCATCAAGGCGGTGGGGGTCTGCGGCTCGGACCTGCATACCTATCTCGACGGCCGGATCGGCGACACCGAGCTGGGCGGTCCGCTCGTGCTGGGGCACGAGTTCGCGGGCGTGGTCGAGCAGGCCGGCGACGGCGCGACCGATGGCGAGGGCCGGGCGCTGACGGTTGGGCAGCGCGTCGCGGTCGACCCCGCGCAGCCGTGCGGGCGGTGCGAGCTTTGCCGCACGGGCCACCCGAACCTTTGCATCGACCACAAGTTCTGCGGCCTGTGGCCGACGCCCGGGGCGTTGCAGGAGTTGCTGGTCGTGCCGGCGGACACGTGCTTCGCGGTCCCCGACTCGATCGACGATGAGGAGGCTGCGCTGCTGGAGCCGTTGGGGGTGGCGATGCACGCGGTCGACCTGGCGCATCTGCGGGTGGGGCACTCGGCGGCGGTGATCGGCGCGGGGCCGATCGGGCTGTGGTGCGCCCAGATGGCCCGGCTGGCCGGCGCGTCGCCGGTGTGGGTGACCGATCGTCTGCCGTGGCGGCTCGACGCGGCCCGGCAACTCGGCGCCGAGCCGATCCATATCGAACAACAGGACCCGGTGGAGGCGATCCTGCGCGCGACCCACGGCCGGGGGGTGGACGTGGCGATCGAGGCGGCGTGGTCCGACGAGGCGGCGCTGGCCCAGGCGGCGGATGTATTGCGGCCCGGCGGCCGGCTGGTGGTCGTGGGCATCGCCAGTGATGACAAGCTGACGCTTCAGCACGCGGCGGTCCGCCGCAAGGGGTTGACCATCGCGCTGTGCCGTCGGATGAAGCACACCTACCCCCGGGCGATCCGGCTCGCCGTCGAGGGTCGCGTGGGCCTGCGCGAGCTGGCGTCGCACCGCTTCGACCTGGGAGAGGCGGACGCGGCCCTGCGGTGCGCCGCGGATTACGAGCCAGGCGCGGTCAAGGTTATGGTGCGCTGGTGAGCGCGTTGCAGTTCGGAGCCCCGCATGCGCGGACATTATGCGCGGTTGCGGTAAGTGCTTGCGCCAGGCGCAGTTCGCGCCCATACTGCTGTTGCAATCTTTCCCTTTCACGCAAAGGAGCAGCA